>JAFMLG010000010.1 GCA_017852335.1 Actinomycetota bacterium
CGCCCGCGTCGTCACCGGGTGCGCCGGGGTCGCCGGCGCCGGGGTCGCCGGCGCCGCTCCCGGCGTCGGCGCCCGACCCTGCGCCGGCATCGGCCGCGCCCGCGGTGCGGCGCCGCGAGCGGGTCCGGGTTCGGGTGGCACCACCGCCGCCCCCCACGGGGGCGTCGGTGCGGTCGTCGGTCGGCGCGTCGGTCCGCGCGTCGTCTGCGGTCATGGGGTGCTCGTGGGTCAGGCGGCCCCCGCCACGAGCTCCGGTTCGACCGGTTCCACCGCGCCCGTCAGGGCCTCGTCGAGGCCCGCGTCGGTCGGGGCGCCCTGCGCGACCCGGCGCACCAGCGCCGGCGGGGCGAACCCGTCGCCGAGCGCGGCGAGCAGGTCGGTGGGTCGGATGATCGGAGCGTCGTTGCGGAGCACCGCGCGGAGGACGGTGCGCGCACCGGCGCCGTCCGGCGCCGGGCGTGCGGCGACCGCCAGGGCGACCACGGCCGGTCGCACGTCGAGGGTCCGGGCGCCGTCGGGGCGCTGGCGGACGACCTCGGCGGACGACGCGGCGAGGAGGTCCTCGCAGCGGTCCCGCAGGAGCGTGGTCAGGGCGGTCGCGTCGACCGGCGGCCAGACCAGCTCCCAGAGCGTCGCGGGGAGGAGGCTCGCGAGCCTCGGCGCCCCCGCGGGGACATCGGTCCAGGTCAGCACGTCCATGCCCTCGGGGAGGGTCGCGGACAGCCGGCCCAGGTCGTCGGCCGGTGCGACCGGCGCGACGAAGGTCAGCTCGGCGTACTCGCCCGTCGACGCGACCCCGACCGGCAGGGCGTCGGGGAACGAGATGCGGGCGTGGGGCGTGAACCCCTCGGAGTACGCGATGGGGAGGCCCGCGCGGCGGACCGCGCGCTCCCAGACGGAGGCGGTGTCGCGCGCCGAGAGGAAGCGCGTCCGACCCTCCTTGGTCCAGCGGATGCGGAGGCGGTTCATGCCCGCCCCTCGCCGGTCGGCGCGGGTGCGCCGGCCGAGGCGTACCGCTCCGCGGCGACCGGGAGGTCGCCGGCGGAGGGGAGGACGGGCAGGAGCCCGTCCTCGAAACCGGTGTCGTGGGCGAGCGAGAGGCCGGGGCAGACGCCGCAGTCGTAGCAGGGTGACCAGCGGCAGTCGTCGAGCTGCTCGCCCTTCAGCGCCGTCCGCCAGTCCTCCCAGAGCCACTGCCGCTCGAGCCCCGAGTCCAGGTGGTCCCAGGGGAACGGCTCGTCCTCGCCCCGCTCGCGGTACGAGTACCAGGCGAGGTCGACGTCGGTCTCGGCGAGGGCCCGGCGCCAGAGGTCGAGGGTGTCGACCTCGTGCCAGCCGTCGAAGCGGGCGCCGAGCCGCCAGGCCCGCTCGACCGCCGCGGCGACACGGCGGTCGCCCCGGGCCAGCAGCCCCTCGATGACCCCCTCGTCGGGGTCGTTGGTCCGGACGCGGAGCCCGTCGGCCTCGCGGACGGTCCGTCGCACGAGCCCGAGCTTCCGCGAGATCTCCTCGGGCGGGTCCTGCGCCGCCCACTGGAACGGCGTGTGCGGCTTCGGGACGAACCCACCGACCGAGAGGGTGACGCGGTTGCCGCGCCCGTGCGACCGCGCGATGCGGTGGACCTTCAGCCCGAGCTCGCCGATGGCGACGACGTCCTCGTCGGTCTCGGTCGGGAGCCCCACCATGAAGTACAGCTTGATGTGCCGCCAGCCCTGGGAGAACGCGATCTCGGCGGTCCGGAGGAGATCCTCCTCGCTGACCATCTTGTTGATGACCGCCCGCATCCGCTCGCTGCCGGCCTCGGGCGCGAAGGTCAGTCCCGAGCGGCGACCGTTTCGCGCCAGCTCGTTCGAGAGGGTGACGTTGAACGCGTCGACCCGGGTCGAGGGCAGCGAGAGCGACGTCGTCGTGCCCTCGTAGCGGTCGCCGAGGTCGTGGGCGATCTCGCCGATGGCCGAGTGGTCGGCGCTGGAGAGGCTGAGCAGGCCGACCTCCTCGAACCCGGTCGAGGCGACGCCCTCCTCGACGATGCGCTGGACCGTCGCCGATCGGCGCTCGCGGACGGGCCGCGTGATCATCCCGGCCTGGCAGAACCGGCAGCCGCGCGTGCAGCCGCGGAAGATCTCGACGCTGAACCGCTCGTGGACGGTCTCGGTCATCGGGACGAGCTGACGCTGGGGGTACGGCCACTGCTCGAGGTCCTGGACGGTCCGCTTCGGGACCAGCGCCGGCAGGCCCGGCTCGGTCGGGACCGTGCGGGCGAGGCGGCCGTCCGGCGTGCGCCGATCGGCGTACAGCGCGGGGACGTACACGCCCTCGACCCCGGCCAGCGCGCGCAGCAGGGCCGGGCGGTCGAGCCCGGCCCGCTTCGCGTCGCGGAGCACGTCGTCGATCTCGAGCACGACCTCCTCGCCGTCGCCCATGACCGCCGCGTCGATGAACGGCGCGAGCGGCTCGGGGTTGAACGCGGCGTGGCCGCCGACGAGGACGACCGGGTCCTCCTCGGTCCGGTCGGCGGCGCGGTGCGGCACCCCGCCGAGATCGACGAGGTTCAGGAGGTTGGTGTGCCCGAGCTCGTGCGGGAGCGTCACCGCGAGGACGTCGAACGCCCAGAGCGGCAGGTGCTGCTCGAGCGAGAAGGTCGGGATGTCGAGGGCGCGCATCCGCTCCTCGAGGTCCAGCCACGGCGCGTAGCACCGCTCGGCCAGCGCGGTGTCGCGACCGTTGAGCAGCTCGTACAGGATCTGGATGCCCTGGTTCGGCTGCCCGACCTCGTACGCGTCCGGATAGCAGAGGAGCCACCGCGTCGCCGCGTCGCCCCACGGCGTCACCACCTGGTGGTGCTCGCCGCCGAGGTACTGGGCGGGCTTCCGGACCTCGGGCAGGATCGGTTCGAGCGCGGCGAGGACGGAGGTCGGCGCCGGCGCGCCCTCGGTGCCGCGGTGCACGGCCCGGGACCCGCGGGGCGGGAGGGCGTCGACGCGGACCACGGGGGCGACGCCGAGGACGTCGGGGGCGGGCGGCGCCGACGGGCCGGACGCTGCGGGCACTGCGACCTCCGGACGGGCCCGCCGCGCGCTGAACGCGCGTACGGGCGCGCGGAGCCTACCAGCGGCCCCCGATCAGCCCCTGACGGCTGCGCAGGTGGACGTTCAGCAGCAGGCCCGTCATCCCGAGCCAGGAGATCAGCGACGTCCCGCCGTAGCTCAGGAAGGGCAGCGGCAGTCCGGTGACCGGCATCAGCCCCACCGTCATGCCGACGTTGACGAAGGCCTGGATGACCAGGACGCCGCCGATGCCGGCGGCCACGATCATCGCGTCGCGGTCGAGCGCCTGCGACGCGATGCGGAGCGCCCGCCAGAGCAGGACGGCGAACAGGGCGAGCACGCTGGCGGCCCCGACGAACCCGAGCTCCTCCCCGATCACGGTGAAGACGAAGTCCGTGTGGTTGTCGGGGACGAAGGACAGCGCCGTCTGGGTCCCCTCGAGCAGGCCCTTCCCGTACGTCCCGCCGGACCCGATCGCGATCATCGACTGGCGCGTCTGGAACAGCGCGCCGGTCAGGTCGGCGTCCGGTGCGTCGGCGCCGAGGAACACGGTGAGGCGCTCGAGCTGGTAGTCGCGGATGAGGTCGGTCCGGAGGGCCGCGAGGAACGCGCCGATCCCGGAGACGGCGATGAGCAGGAGCCACCGCACCCGCGTTCCGCTGACGAGCAGCACGACGCCCGTGAGGAAGAGGTAGGTGATCGACGTGCCGAGGTCGGGCTGCGCGAACACGAGCCCCATCGGCAGCAGCGTCAGCCCGACGGCGAGCAGCGTCCGTCCCAGCCCCGGCACGCCCTCGGTCTCGTGGAACAGCATCGCGAGCCCGAGCAGCAGCGCGATCTTCATCAGCTCGGAGGGCTGGATCTGCTGCCCGAGCAGGGTGATCCACCGCTGCGACCCGCGGACCGACGTCCCCAGCGGCGTCAGCACGAGCACCAGCAGCAGGACCGTGCCGAGGTACGCGAAGGGGACGAACGGACGGAACCGCCGGTAGTCGACGAGCGTGGCGACGAGCATCACGACGACGCCGATCGCGGCCGCGACCGCCTGCCGGCCCGTGTACAGCGTCGCCGGCAGCCCCTGCGCGGCGAGGGAGGCCGCCTTCGCCGAGTGGATGGCGACGAGCCCGACCCCGGTCAGCCCGAGCGCCGCCGCGACGACGACGAGGTCGGCGTCCCGGAGCGGGCCGAGCAGGGCCAGCGCCCGTCGCAGCGGCGACGCGGCGGGATCGCGGACGGTGGACGACACGGCGGCCCCCTCAGTCGAGGATCTCGGGGCCGGGGACGAACCCGACCTCGGTGGTGCGCTCGATCCCGAAGACGTGCTCGAGGATGCGGCGGGCGATCGGCGCGGCGGTCTGCGATCCGCCACCGCCCTCCTCGACGCTGACGACGACCACGACCTCGGGCGCGTCGGCCGGCGCGTACGCCGCGAACCAGGCGTACGGGACGCGGGGGTCCCGCTCGGCCGTCCCGGTCTTGCCCGCGACCGGGACCGCGTCCAGCGGGAACCCGGCGAACGCCCCGACGGCGGTCCCGCCGGGCTCCATCACGACCCGCTCCAGCCCGTCGCGGATCGCGGCCAGCTCGGCCGCCCCCAGCCCCAGGTCGCCGAGCGGCTCGGGCTCGATCGTCCGCACGAGCGTGCCCTCGGCGTCGCGCAGCTCGCGGCCGACGGTCGGTCGCATCAGCACGCCGTCGTTCGCGATGGCCTGGTAGGCCGCCGCGACCTGCAGCGGCGTCGCCAGCATGTCGCCCTGACCGATCGAGAGGTTGACCGCGTCCCCGCCCCGCCACAGGCCGCCGAACCGGCAGAGGTCGACGAGGAGCTCGCGGGCCAGGCTGCCCGGCTCGGCCGTCTCGGCCCGGTCGCAGTACCCCTCGCGGTACCGCAGCCAGAACTCCTGGCGCCACTCGCGGCTGGGCACGACGCCGGCCTGCTCCCCGGGCAGGTCGATCCCGAGCCGCCCGCCGAACCCGAAGCGCCGGGCCACGGCCTGGAGCACCTCGTCGGGCTCGTCCTGACGCTGCTCCTGCTGCCACAGCCGGAACGAGAGGTCGTAGAAGTAGGTGTCGCAGGACCGCTTCAGCGCGGTCGCGAGGTCCATCGGCCCCTCGCCGACCGGGTTCCAGTTCCGGAACGTGACGTCCGCCGCCGTGTAGGCGGCGGGACACCCGACGCGGGTCGCGGGTCCGACGAGCCCGGCCTCGAGCATCGCCGCCCCCGACGCGACCTTGAACACGGAGCCCGGCGGGTACTGCCCCGCGATCGGACGGTTCGTCAGCGGCTGGTACTCGGCGGGGTCGTTGACCCGCTCCCAGTACGCGACGCTGACGCCGCCGACGAACTCGCGGGGGTCGTAGGACGGGAACGAGGCCAGCGCCCGCACGCCGCCGGTCCGCGCGTCCAGGACGACCGCCGAGCCGGCCGTGGACGGCAGCAGCCGGCCGTCGGAGCGGAGGATGGACCGCGACGCGACGATGCCCTCGGCCAGCGCCGCCTCGACCTCGCGCTGGAGGTCGAGGTCGAGCCAGGTGACGAGGTCCAGCCCCGGCACCGGCGCCCGGTCCGACTGGACGTCGATGACCGCACCCCGGCGGTTCACGACCAGCACCTGCTGGCCGCCGCGGCCCCGCAGGTCCGACTCGTACGCCTGCTCCAGCCCGCCGCGACCGACCAGGTCGCCGCCCCGGTACTCGGCGAAGGCGGGGTCCGCGAGCTCCTCCCGACTGACCTGCCCGAGGTACCCGACGAGGTGCGCCGCGAGGTCCCCCTCCGGGTACTCGCGGACCGGGATGGTGTCCGTCCCGATCCCGCGGAACAGCTCCTGGTTCTGCCGGACCGAGAGGAGGACCTCCTCCGGGACGTCGATCGCGACGGGGACCGGCCGGAACGGGCTGTACCGCCGGTCGTTGATGCGCCCGAGCACGTCGTCGACCTCGAGGCCCAGCAGCACCGCGAGCCGGCCGACGACCCGCTCGGACTCGTCGTCGCGCGGCCGGCCGGCGTCGTCGACGAGCCGCTGCCGGTCGGCGACCAGCGCGAGCGCCGGCCGGTTCCGGACCAGCTCGCGACCGTCCGACGCGAGGACGTGACCGCGGGGCGCCGCCGAGACCACCGTCCGCAGCCGCGTCGAGTCGGCCAGCGCCGCGAACCGGTCGCCGGCCAGGACCTGGAGGAACCAGAGCCGGGCCAGCAGCGCCGCGAGCAGCAGCACCGCGAGCCCACCGAGGAACGCGAGCCGCAGGACGGTGGTCCGGTCCTGCGGGTCGGGGACGTTCAGCGCCCGCGTCACCCGACCACCCCCGCGGTCCGCCCCTCCGGCTCGGGCCCGAGGGCGCGGCGCAGCAGGCCGAGGAGCGGCAGCGCCAGCAGCCCCGCCATCAGCCCCGTCGAGACCGCACCGGCCACGAGCATCGCCGGGGCCAGGACCGCCTCCGTCGCGAGCAGGCCGCGCAGCGCGGCGGCGAGGAGGAACGCCACGACGGCGCCGAGCGCGGCCAGCGGCACGGCCACCACGTCCGAGCGGGCGCCGAGGTAGGGCCGGAGCAGTCCCACGCCGACGGCGACGACGGCCGCGACGGCGAGACCGCCGCCCAGCGGGACGGTGACGGAGAGCAGGTCGGCGCCGAGTCCCGCCGCGGCCGCGACCCGGAGCCCGGCCCGGGTCCCCCGCTCGAGCGTGACGAGGACGGCGAGGACCGCGGCGAGGTCCGGGAGGAAGCCCGGCCGGAGCAGCACCGGGAGGACCGTCGTCTGCACCAGGAGCACGGTCAGGATCAGGACGGCCATGCCGACGACACGGCGGGTCATCCCGACCCCGCGGCGTCCGCGTCGTCGACCCCGTCGGCCCCCGCGTCGGTGGCGACGGGCGCCGGCGACGGCGGCGGACCGGGCACGTCGAGCGGCACCCCGGCCGAGTCCTCGAGCGACGGGACCTCGGGCGCGGGCGGCGCCAGGACGACGAGGACGTGGTCCAGCGCGGCGACGTCGACGTACGGCCCGACCCCGTACGCCGCGCGGAGCCGCGAGTCGGTGTCCTCCCGGACCGTGAGGCGTCCGATCGGGATGCCGGCCGGGACCGCGCTGCCGGGGAAGGTCGCGGTGACCAGCTCGTCCCCCTCCGCCACGGGGAGCCGGGCGTCCAGCGGTGCGAACCGCATCGCCTCGCTGCCGCGTCCGTCGAGGACGCCGAGCCCGTCCCCGCCGACGGCCCGGGCCGCGACGGAGAAGTTCGGGTCGATGAGCAGCAGCACCCGGGCGGCGTCGCCCGTCGCGAGGAGCACGCGACCGACCAGCCCGTCCCCGGACACGACGGCCATGCCGCGGGTGACGCCGTCGTCGGTCCCGGCGTCGATCGTGAGGGTCCACTCGAAGTTCGACGGCGTGACCGAGATGACGCGGGCCGGCACCGTGTCGAGCGCCAGGTCGTCGCGGAGCCCGACGAGCGCGCGCAGCTCCTCGACCTGCCGGACGAGGTCCGCGTCCGCGGCGCGGCGGGCGCGCAGCTCCTCGTTCTCGGCCCGGAGGCGGCGGTTCTCGGCCCGGGTCGCGAGCAGGTCACGGACGGCGTCGTCGAGGTCGCGCACGGGCTGGAGCGCGCGCGCGAGCGGGCTGCCGAGCGGTTCGAGCGCCGCCGTCGCGGCGCCGCGCGGCGCCGTCCCGTCGTCACGCGCGTCCAGCGTCACGAGGACCAGGGCCGTCAGCATCAGCCCGGCGAACAGGGTGCGGACCCGCCGCCCCGACGTCACGCCGCCCCCTCCGCGGTCGCGGCGGGGTCCGCGCGCACGGTCAGCGGCGCGACGAGGAGACCAGGACCTTCTTGAGGACCTCGAACTCCTCGAGGCACTTCCCCGAGCCGAGCACGACCGACTCGAGCGGATGCTCGGCCAGGTGGATGGGGATCCCGGTCTCGTGCTTCAGACGCTCGTCGAGCCCCCGCAGCAGCCCGCCCCCACCGGTCAGGACGATGCCGCGGTCCATGACGTCCGCCGCGAGCTCGGGCGGGGTCTTGTCGAGCGTGTCCTTGACGGCGTCGATGATCTGGTTGACCGGCTCCTCGAGGGCGCGCCGGATCTCCTCGGCGGAGATGACGATCGTCTTCGGCAGGCCCGAGACCTGGTCCCGGCCGCGGATCTCGGCCGACTGCTCGTCGTTCTGCGGGAACGCGTTGCCGATGGTCATCTTGACCTGCTCGGAGGTGCGGTCGCCGAGCACCAGCGAGTACTCCTTGCGGATGTACGAGACGATGGCCTCGTCCAGTTCGTCCCCGCCGACGCGGATCGACTGCGACGTCACCATCCCGCCCATCGAGATGACCGCGACCTCGGTCGTGCCACCGCCGATGTCGACGATCATGTTGCCGGTCGGCTCGTGGATCGGGAGCCCGGCACCGATCGCGGCGGCCATCGGCTCCTCGATGATGAACACCGAGCGCGCGCCCGCCGAGATCGTCGCCTCCTCGACCGCGCGCTGCTCGACGCCGGTGATGCCCGACGGCACGCAGACGACGACGCGGGGCTTCGCGATGAACCAGCGCCGGTGCACCTGCTTGATGAAGTACCGGATCATCTCGCGCGTGTCGTCGAAGTCGGCGATGACCCCGTCGCGCAGGGGCCGGACCGCCTGGATGTGGTTCGGGGTCCGGCCGATCATCTCCTTGGCCTCGGACCCGACGGCGAGGACGGCCCGCGTCTGCGTGTTCTTCGCGACGACCGAGGGCTCGTCGAGCACGACACCCCGACCGCGGACGTAGACGAGCGTGTTCGCCGTCCCGAGGTCCACGGCCATGTCCCGGCCCAGGAACTGCAGCGTCCCGCTGACGCCCTTCGCCATCCCCGCGTCCTCCGCCCGTCCTGCCCGCTCGACCCGCTGAACGGGCGCAGGCTAGCAGCGGGGTCCGACCGACCCCCGGGGCCACCCGGACCGCGACGCGCCCCCGCGGGTCAGACGAGCCCGCGACGGGCGAGGCTGACCCACGTCCCGCCACCGACGACGAGGTGGTCGAGCACCTCGACGCCGACGACCCGACCGGCCTCGACGATCCGGCGCGTCACCCGCTCGTCGTCCCGGGACGGCTCGGGGTCACCGGACGGATGGTTGTGGGCGACGACGACCGCCGCGGCGTTCGCCAGCAGGGCGTCCCGCAGGATCTCGCGCGGGGACATGAAGGTGTGGTCGAGCGAGCCGACGCTGACGGTGATGGCCTCGAGGACGCGGTGCTTGGTGTCGAGCATCACGGCGACGCAGTGCTCGCGGTCCGCGGCGCCGAGCAGCGGCACGACGAGGCCCGCGACCGCCTCGGGGTCGTCGAGGCGGTCGCGGTCGGTCGTCGGCACGCGGACCGCGCGCCGGCACCGGGCGCAGTCGGGGGGACGCCCGGGCGCGGCGGCCGGTCGCCCGTCGGACGGCGCGGTCCGAGGGGCGACGGGCTCACCGCGCGCCGGGGCGACGGCGCGGGACGTGACGGAGGACGGGGCGGGGCGTGGCATCGGCGGCTCCGGGAGGGTGGGGCGCGAGCCTCACCGTCCCGATGACCGTGCGCCAGCCCCGTCGTCGCGCCTGTGGACGACGGCGGCCGATCCGACCCCGACGCGCGACGGGCTCAGGCCGGGAAGAAGATCCCGAGCTCGCGGACGGCGCTGTCGGCCGAGTCCGAGCCGTGGACGATGTTCTCACCGATCACGGTCGCGAGGTCACCCCGGATCGTGCCCGGCGCCGCCTGGAGCGGGTCGGTCGCGCCCATCAGGGTCCGCATGCCGGCGATCGCGCCCTCCCCCGTCACGCGCATCGCGACCAGCGGCCCGGAGGTGATGAACGCGACGAGCTCGCCGAAGAAGGGCCGCTCGACGTGCTCGGCGTAGTGCTGCTCGGCCGTGGCGCGCTCGAGCGTGCGCAGCTCGAGCCGCTCGATCCGCCAGCCCTTCCGCTCGATGCGGCCGACGACATCGCCGACGAGCCCGCGGGCCACGCCGTCGGGCTTGATCAGGACCAGGGTGGACTCGACCGCCATGCTCGCTCCGTCCTGCCGGGGGCGCACCGGACCGTGCGCGGGTGGGGTGCGGGGAGCGGCCGGGACCGGCCGCGGGCGCGGGAGCCTAACCGAGGTCCGGCGCACCCTCCCCGGGGTCGCCGGCCCTCGGGCGGAGCGCCAGCGTCCGGACGTCGCCGGGCGCGAGCGGCGTCCCCTCGGGCGGCAGGAGCCGGTCACGGGCCGCACCGACGGCCGTCAGCGAGCCGGTCACCAGCACCGCGTCCCGCGGGCCGGCCACGCCGGTCGCCATCGCGAGACCCTCGTCCACGTCCTCCGCGACCTCGACCAGCACCCCCCGCGGCGCCCAGACCGCACGGGCGACGGCGGCCAGCCGGGCCGGGTCGGCGGCCCGCGGCGACGGGGCCGGCGCGACGACCACGTGGGACGCGACGGGGCCGAGCGCGGCGCAGACGCCCTCGACGTCCTTGTCGTCGAGGCAGGACAGCAGCAGCACGACGTCGCGGTACCCGAGCTCGGCCACGGCGGCCGCGACCGCCGCGGCGGCGTGGGGGTTGTGCGCGCCGTCCAGCACGACGGCCGGCCCGGCCCCGACGACCTCCAACCGGCCCGGGACGCGGACGCGGGCGACGGCCTCGCGGAGGACCTCGTCCGCGACGCGATCCAGCGACGGCCCCAGCAGCGCGGCGACCGCCCCGAGCGCCGCCGCCAGGTTCTCGGCCTGGTGGGCGCCGTGCACCGGGAGGAGCAGCCCCTCGAGCCGGCGTCCGTGCAGGTCGACGTCGACGACCTGCCCCCCGGGCGCCGGACCCCGCCCGAGCACGCGGACGTCGCGCCCCACGACGGTCAGCCCGCCGCCGGCCCGCTCGGCCGCGGCCGCGACCATCGCCATGACCTCGGGGCGCTGCGCGGCCGTGACGACGTGGGTCCCGTCCTCGACGACGCCGAGCTTCTCGTCCGCGATCGCCTCGGGCGTCGTCCCGAGCAGCTCGGTGTGGTCGAGGTCGACCGGCCCGAGCACCGCGACGTCGCCCCGGACGACGTTCGTCGCGTCCCACCGCCCACCGAGGCCCACCTCGACGACGGCGACGTCGACCGCGACGTCGGCGAGGTGGGCCAGCGCCATCGCCGTCATGACCTCGAAGAACGTCACGCGCTGCGCACCGGCGTCGTCCGCCGTCGCGCCGTTCCCCCCGTCGACGAGGGCGGCGAGCCGCTCGACCTCGGCGTGGACGGCCGCGAACGCCTCGGGGCCGATCGGCTCGAGGTCGACCTGGATCCGCTCGCGGACGTCCTGCAGGTGCGGCGAGAGGTACGTCCCGACCCGGAGGTCGACGCCGCCGAGCAGCGCCGACGTCATCCGGACGATGGAACCCTTGCCGTTGGTGCCCGTGACGTGGACGCAGCGGTACGCGTGCTGCGGATCGCCGAGCAGCCCCACCAGCGCGGTGATGCGCGCGAGGTCCGGGACCATCCGACCGGGACCGCGCGCGGACAGGGCGTCGAGCGCCCGCGCGTAGGCGTCGCTCACGCGGCGGCGCCCCCGAGGGCCGCGATCCGTTCGGCCAGCTCGGCGGCGACGCGGAGGGCCTCCTCGTGCTTCCCGCGCTCGCGGGCGACGACGTCGGCCGGGGCGCGCGCGGCGAAGGACGGGTTCTCGAGCCGCTCCGCCACGCGGGCCGCCTCGGCGAGCACCCGCTCGCGTTCGCGCCCGAGCCGGTCGAGCTCGGCCGCGACGTCGATGACGCCGGCGAGGGCGACCTGGGCCCGTCCGCCGGGGAACGGGATGCTCGAGGTCCCGGCCGCCTCGACGAGGTCCGCGACGACCTCGAGCCCCGACAGCCCGGCGAGGGCCGCGACGAGGTCGGCGTGCGCGGAGAGGACCTCCCGGACCCCGGGCTCGGCGCCGATCGTCAGCGGGAACCGGCGGGACGGCGGGATGCGCAGCTGCGACCGGAACCGGTTGACCTCCCGGACCAGGCCCCGGACCGTCGCGAACGCCTCCGCCGCGGCGGGGTCGGGGCGACCGGCCGCCTCCGGCCAGGTCGCGACCATCAGCGAGTCGCGGCCACCCGCGGCGCCGGTCAGCGCCCGCCAGGCCGCCTCGGTGACGAACGGGATCAACGGGGCCGCCAGCCGGAGCGCGGCCTCGAGGACGTGGGCCAGGACCGCGCGGGCGTCCTCGGCCGCGACGGCGTCCTCGCCGTGGATGCGGCCCTTCACGGCCTCGAGGTACCAGTCGGCCAGCTCGTCCCAGACGAAGCCGTACAGCCCGCGGGCCACGACCGGCCAGTCGTACGCGTCGTACGCGGCGTCGACGTCGGCGTGGGCGCGGTGCAGCGTGTCGAGGATCCAGCGGTCCTCCAGCGCCAGCCGGTCGTCGGGCGGGAGGTCCCCGGGGCGCCGGCCGTCGAGGTTCACGATCGCGAACCGGGCCGCGTTCCAGAGCTTGTTCACGAACCGCTTCGCGCCCTCGACCCACTCCTCGGCCAGCGGCACGTCGGTGCCCGGTGCGGCCGAGCGGAGCAGCGCGAACCGGGTCGCGTCGGCGCCGTACCGCTCGATGAGGTCGAGGGGGTCGATGACGTTCCCGAACGACTTCGACATCTTCTTGCCGTGCTCGTCGCGGACGAGCCCGTGGTTGTGGACGACGCGGAACGGCACGTCGTCGGTGAACCACAGCCCGGCCATCAGCATCCGGGCGACCCAGAAGGTGTTGATGTCGTACCCGGTGACCAGGACCGTCGTCGGATACCAGGCGCGCAGCTCGGGCGTGTCGTCGGGCCATCCGAACACGGTGAACGGCCAGAGCTGGCTCGAGAACCAGGTGTCCAGCACGTCCTCGTCCTGCCGCCACCCCTCGCCCGGCGACGCGACCTGGACGCGGACCTCGCCGTCGGGGCCGTACCAGGCCGGGATGCGGTGGCCCCACCACAGCTGGCGCGAGATGCACCAGTCGTGCAGACCGTCGAGCCACTCGAGGAACGACCTCGTCATCCGCTCGGGGACGAAGGTGACGCGCCCGTCGCGGACGGCGGCGGCGGCCCGCTCGGCCAGCGGTCGGACCGCGACGAACCACTGGTCGCTCAGCCGCGGCTCGACCGGGACGCCGGACCGCGACGAGTGGCCGACCTGGTGGAGGTGCTCGTCGACGCCCTCGAGCAGCCCCTCGGCCGCGAGCGCCTCCTTCACGGCGGCGCGGGCCGCGAAGCGGTCCATGCCGGCGAACCGGCCGGCCGACGCCGCCATCGTGCCGTCGTCGGTCATGACGTCGAGGACCTCGAGGTCGTGCCGCTCGCCGAGGGCGAGGTCGTTCGGGTCGTGCGCCGGCGTGATCTTCACCGCACCGGTCCCGAACTCGCGGTCGACGTACGCGTCGGCGACGACCGGGAACGTCCGGTCGAGGAACGGGTGGCGGACGTGGCGCCCGACCAGGTGGGCGTACCGCGCGTCCTCGGGGTGCACGGCGACCGCGGTGTCGCCGAGCATCGTCTCGGGCCGCGTCGTCGCGACGACCACGCCGGCCGCGTCCTCGGCCGGGTCCGAGCCGTCGACGGGGACCAGCGGGTACCGGAACCGGACCAGCTCGCCCCGGACCTCGCGGTGCTCGACCTCGATGTCGCTGAGCGCGGTGCGCAGCGCCGGGTCCCAGTTGATCAGCCGGTTGCCGCGGTAGATCAGGCCGGCCTCGTGCCAGTCGACGAAGACCTTCGTCACCGCGCGGTTCCGGGCCTCGTCGAAGGTGAAGGCCTCGCGCGCCCAGTCCGGGGAGCAGCCGAGGGTGCGGAGCTGGCGGAGGATCGTGCCGCCGGACTCCTCGCGCCAGGCCCAGACGCGGTCGAGGAACGCCTCGCGGCCGAGCTCCTGGCGCGACGTCCCCTCGGCGGCGAGCTGCCGCTCGACGACGGTCTGGGTCGCGATGCCGGCGTGATCGGTGCCGGGGACCCAGACGGCGTTGCGGCCCCGCATGCGGGCGCGGCGGACGATGACGTCCTGGATGGCGTTGTCCAGCGCGTGGCCGACGTGCAGCGACCCGGTGACGTTCGGGGGCGGGATGACGACGCTGAACGGCTCACCGGGGTCGTCCGGCTCGGCGTGGAACAGGCCGGCCGCCTCCCAGTCGGCGTACAGCCCGGGCTCGACGTCGGCCGGCTCGTGGGCCTTCGGGAGCTCGGTCACGCTGGCTCCCCCGCCGGTCCGGCGCGGCCGCGCCGGCGCGCCTCGTCCTGGTGCGGCGGTGCGCCGCGGCGGCGCGAGGCTACTCGCGGAGGGCCGGCGTCCCCTCCCAGACCAGCTCGCCCCAGCCGACGTCGAGGTCCTCGACCCAGACGGCGGGCGCGGCGGCACCGGGCGGCAGGACGAGCAGCCGACCGGCGGTGTCGAGCAGCGCGAGGGTCCCGTCCGGCGCGGTGGCCGAGGCCTCGATCCGGTAGGCGTCCGGGGCGGCGACGCGCCAGACCTCGCGGCCGTCGGCGTCGCGGAGGATCAGCTCGCCGTCGCGGTGCTCGGCGCCGGCCGGCAGCCGGACCGCGGGGACGGGTGCGGACGTCCCGGACAGGGCCGTCCGGTCGACCGTCAGTCCGGTGTCGGGATCGACGGTCTCCCGCTGCTCGGCGCCGGCGACGTACCGCAGGACGAGGATGCCGGTCGCGTCCCAGCCCAGCAGCGGCCCCGCGGCGTCGAGCCCGCACCGGACCTCGCGGACGTCGCCGGCGGGCGCGACGACGAGGAGGCACTGCCCCGGCCCGTCCCGCCAGGTGAGCACGGCGAGCCCGCGGTCCGGTCGCGTGGTCGCGTCCACGGCCGCCAGCGCCGGCGGACGGGCCAGCCCCAGGGTCGCGACGAGGACGACGGTCGTCACCACGACGACCGCGGCCGCCGCGAGCAGCCCGATCGTCCGTCCCGGCCGGTCCGGCTCAGCCATCCGCGCCCCCGACCCGCAGGGTCGGGCCGGCGGCCGGTCCCGCGTCCCGGGCCAGCCCGCGGACGCGGGCCAGCCCCACGGCCAGCAGGATCAGGAGCAGCCCGACGGCGAGCAGCGTCACCGGCGCGCCGAGGGTGTCGGCGAAGAGCTCGAACACCAGCCGGGGCACGACGACGAACAGTCCGGCCGCACCGACGAGGAGCAGGTGGGGTCGGCCCGTCGGGACCGAGAGCGCGGCGACGCCCGCGGCGAGGACCAGACCGAGCCACAGGCCCGGCAGGGGCGAGGGGGCGGCCGCCAGGACCTGGGTCGCGACGAGCGCGAGGGCGGCCCCGGCCACCTCGGCGACGCGGGGCGGCCCGAGCCACCCGCCGGCGCCGGCCAGCGCCCAGGCCGTGCCGAGGCCGAGCAGCAGCGCCCCGACGGCGGTCTCGGACGGGGGCAGCGGCGCGACCGCGTCGATCAGCGCGACGCCGAGCACCCCGGCGGCGAGCAGCGCCGCCAGCTGGACGGGGGCGTGGCCGCGCCGGGCGAGGAGGACCAGCGCGACGGTCAGCGCGGTCCCGGCCGTCCCGACGGTGAGCCACCGCTCGGGCAGGTCGAGGACGCCGTCGAGCAGCAGGGCGGCCGTCCAGGCGGTGCCGGCGACGCCGGCGGTCCAGAGCACGGCCCCGAGCCGGCGGAGCGGCGCGCCGGTCCGCGTGGGGACGGCCGCACCGGAGCCGAGGACGAGGACGGTGAGGAGCGCCGCGAGGGTCAGGCGCCCGCCGACGGCCAGCCGGTCCCAGAGGTCGTCGAGGATGAGGACGAGCGCACCGAGGGCGAACGCGGCCCCGACGTACCCGACGACCTCGGCCAGCCACGGCCGCCACCCGACCCGGCGGTCGGCCCCGGCCCGAGCGCCGGCGAGGCCCTCGTGGCGGCGGATCCCGGCGGCCTGGGCGGGCGTGACGAGCCCGGCGGCCTCCCAGTCGGCCAGCCGCGCGTCGAGGTCCGGGACGGCGGGCGGGTCGGGCGCGACGGTCATGGTGGCTCCGGTCACGCGGACCGTACGCCCGTCCCGCGTCCCGGAGCGGATGTCCGGACGGTCGTGCGCCGACCGTGACGGGACCGGGACGGCGTCGTCGGCCGCGGACGGCCCCGGACGCGGCGAGGGGGGCGCCGGAGCGCCCCCCTCGGCCGGTGATCCGGCGCTGCGGTCAGTGGGACGCGCCCACGCCGAGCTCGGTCTTGACCTTCGCGACGTGGTGGATCATGAGGCCGTACCCCGCCTTCGCCGTGATGTCGGCGATGGCGTACCCGACGTTGACCAGGACGAAGCCGAGCGCGGCGTCGTCGAGCAGGATCGGGAACAGGTAGGCGATCGGGTAGAACGACCACGTGACGAGCAGGACGGTGCGCAGCGAGCGCAGCGTCGACTGCACCTCGGGCCGCTCGGCCGCGATCTGCTTCGAGAGCTCGCCGAACAGCGTGGCGAGGATCAGGACGAAGAAGACCATCGAGAGGGCCCAGAAGATCCACTTGGTGGTGGTGTCGGCCGAGATCTCGCCCGGGTAGCCCAGCGCGATCATCGCGGCCGAGTACGGGACGAGCTTCATGAGCAGCGACTTGCGACGCTCGGCCGCGATCGAGAGCACGAGCACGAGCTCGGTGAGGAGCAGCGGGACCGTGACGACCCAGTCGACGTAGCGGTAGGCCTCGTTGAACAGGCCCTCGCCCATCGCGGCCTTCTCGAACGACTGCATGATGCGGAAGTAGTGGTAGCCGGCGATCGTGACGATGACGCCGGAGATGGTGACGGCCATCCGGTAGACCGGGGCCACGTCCATCCGGCTGATGAAGAAGAACAGGGCGCTGCCGAGGAATACGGCGAAGGTGAGCGAGAAGAACCCGCCCACGACGTTGATCTCGGTGGCGCTCAGTCCGAGGGTGGAGACGTCCATCCGTGCCTCTCCTGATCAGGACGTGCGATGACGCGGGACTCCGCGTGGCATCGGGGGATGCCGTGGGGATTCGTCACCGGGGTGACGGGTGGATGGATAGCACGGTCGGCGCCACCGTGCCGAATCTGATTCTACTCGTCGGCCCCGACGGCCGGCAGCGCCACCACCACGACCGTCTGGCGGGCGTTCTCGAGCAGCCACTCGGTCCCGTGGCCGAGGAACGGGCGGTCGTCGACCGCCCGCAGGACCGTCCCGACGACCACGACGTCGGCCTGCCATGCCTCGGCCGCCCGCCCGAGCTCGTCCGCCGCCGCCGGCCCCTCGGCCACCGCGACCGTCAGGTCACGGACCCCGAACGCGGTCGCGGCGGTGCGGACCCGCGCCAGCTGGCGGGCGCCCGGCCCGTCCGGCTCCTCCCCCGCCCCGACCGCCGCCCCGGTGGCCGAACCGTCCCGCTCGCCCGACCGCTGCAGGACGTGGACCGCACGGACGCGACCGTCGAGCCGGTTCGCCAGTCCGAACGCGACCTCCTCGGCGGCCCGTCCGGCCACGGTCCCCGTGACGCCGACGAGGACGCGCCGCAGCGCCCGCCCGTCGAGGTCGGCCGCGTCGCGGACGCGCTCACCGCGCCGGACCAGCAGCAGCGGCACCGGGCAGGCGGCGATGACGCGCTGGATCGGCTCGGAGAGGCGGTGCGAGCCGCGGTAGTCGTCGTTGATCCCGAGCGTCACGACACCGACGCCGAGCCGGGCCTCGCGCAGGATCCGTCCGGCCGGATCGGTGTCCTCGACGTGGCGGACCTCGTGCCGGCGCGCGCCGAGGGTGCGGCGGACGTCCTCCAGGTCCGCCGGCTCGGCCCGGGGCGCGCGGACGCTGAGGACCCCGACGCCGGCCTCCGGTGGGAGCAGTCCGTCGAGGACGCGGGCCGCGACCGCGGAGTTCAGCCCGCCCCGCGTCGGGAGCAGCGCCGTCGTGGCGCCGGCCAGCACCGACCCGGCGAGCAGCTCCTCGCGGGCGAGCCGCGCGTCCTCCTCGGGAGCGGCCCGGAGCCGGCGGAGCACGGCCCGCAGCGTCGGGGGCGCGGCCATCGAGGTCAGCACCGCCAGCACGACGATGATGGCGTAGGACGCGGCGTTCAGCGCCCCGAGCGCGAGTCCGACGGCGGCCAGCACGATGCCCATCGCCCCGCGGACGTTCAGCCCGAGCCCGGCCGCGAGGCTCTCGACCGGCCGCATCCCGGCCAGCCGGCCCCCGATGACCGACCCGCCGAGCTTCGAGACCGTCGCGGCCCCGAGCACGACCACGGTCCAGAACGCGGTCGTCGGCTCGAGCAGCGCGGCGAGGTCGACGTACAGCCCGGCCGTCGCGAAGAACACCGGCGCGAAGACGGCGGTGCTCAGCACCTCGACGGTCCGCCGGACGTCCGGCCGCTGGTACCGCGACCGTCCGAGCACCACCCCGGCGATCAGCGCGCCGAGGACCGCCTCGACGCCCATCGCCTGCGTGATCGCACCGAGGCCGAAGGTCACCAGGAGCGTCGAGGTCAGCGCCCCCGCGTACCCGCCGGACTCGCGGGCCCGCCGCAGCAGCAGGTCGGCGAGGCGCTGACCGACGGTCAGCGCCAGCACGACGAACAGGACCACCGCGGCGGCCCGGACCCCGAGCGCCCGCGCGTCGGCCCCACCCTCCGAGATCAGTCCGACGGCGACGCCGAGCAGCATCCATCCGACGATGTCGTTGACCGTCCCGGCCGCGACGGTCAGCTGCGCGAAGGAGCGGCGCATCAACCCCATGTCCGTCAGGATCTTCGCGACGACCGGCAGCGCCGTGACGCTGAGCGCGATCGCGACGAACACGGCGAACGTCAGCCGGTCGGCGGCCGGCCCCCGCAGGGTCGCCGGCATCACCCATCCGACGGCCAGCCCGACGGCGAGCGGGACGAGGAGGCTGCCGAGCGACAGCCCGACGAGCGGTCGGCCGAGCCGCCGGAGCAGCGGCAGGTCCGTCTCGAACCCGGTCACGACCAGCAGCAGCGCGATCCCGAGCCACGCGACCCCGAGCAGCAGCGCGCTCTGGACCCGATCGCCGGGGAACAGCGCGGCCGAGAGGTCCGGCAGGAGCCGCCCGAGGACGGTCGGGCCGAGGAGCACCCCGGCGGCCAGCTCGCCGACGACGCGGGGCTGACCGAGCACGCGCGCCACATGGCCGAGCCCGCGCGCGGCGGCGAGCAGCACGACCAGCTGCAGCCAGAAAAGAAGCAGCTCGTGCTCGGAGACCGGCGTCAGCATCGGTACGGCGGCGCCTCCCTGCCGGGGCCCCGGGGGCCGACCGCGGTCAGGCGGTCTTCCCGCGCGGCAGCGACCGCGTCCGCGTCCGCGGGACGAGCGTCGGGTTGACGCGGTCGCGCACGGTCGCGGCGTCGATGACGCACCGACCGACGTCCTCGCGGGAGGGCAGCTCGTACATCGTGCCGAGCAGGACCTCCTCGAGGATCGCCCGCAGCCCGCGGGCGCCGGTCCGGCGCAGGATCGCGAGGTCGGCGACGGCCTCGAGCGCGTCGTCGGTGAACTCGAGCTCGACGCCGTCCAGCTCGAAGATGCGCTGGTACTGGCGCACGAGCGCGTTGCGCGGCCCGGTCAGGATCTCGATCAGGGCCGGCCGGTCCAGCGGGTCGACCGACGAGACGACGGGGAGCCGGCCGACGAACTCCGGGATCAGCCCGAACCGCACGAGGTCCTCGGGCAGGACGCCGCGGAGGAGCTCGCCGAGCTCGTCGTCGCGGACACCGCCGACCTCGGCCCCGAACCCGATGCCGCGCTCGCCCTGGCGCTGCTCGACGATGCGCTCCAGGCCGGCGAACGCCCCGCCGCAGATGAACAGGATGTTCGTCGTGTCGATCTGGAGGAACTCCTGATGCGGGTGCTTCCGGCCTCCCTGGGGCGGGACCGACGCGACCGTCCCCTCCAGGATCTTGAGCAGGGCCTGCTGCACGCCCTCGCCCGAGACGTCCCGCGTGATCGACGGGTTGTCCGACTTCCGGGCGATCTTGTCGACCTCGTCGATGTAGATGATGCCGGTCTCGGCCCGCTTCACGTCGAAGTCCGCGGCCTGGATCAGCTTCAGCAGGATGTTCTCGACGTCCTCGCCGACGTACCCGGCCTCGGTCAGCGCGGTCGCGTCCGCGATGGCGAACGGGACGTTGAGCAGCCGCGCCAGCGTCTGGGCCAGGAGGGTCTTGCCGGACCCGGTCGGACCCAGCAGGAGGATGTTGGACTTGGCCAGCTCGACCTCGTCCTCGTCACCACCGGCCCGGATGCGCTTGTAGTGGTTGTAGACGGCGACGGCCAGTGCCCGCTTCGTCGCGTCCTGCCCGACGACGTACTCGTCGAGGAACGCCGAGATCTCACGGGGCTTCGGGAGCTCGTCGAGGACCGGGACGGTGTCCCCCGCGAGCTCCTCCTCGAGGATCTCGTTGCAGAGCTCGATGCACTCGTCGCAGATGTAGACGCCGGGCCCGGCGATCAGCTTCTTGACCTGCTTCTGCGACTTGCCGCAGAACGAGCACTTCAGGAGCGCGTCGGCCTCGCTGAACTTCGCCACCCGCGCCCTCCTCCGCGGCGGTGCGGACCCCGTCGGGGCGGCACCGCGCCGAGGGTAACGGGGGCGGACCGACGGACCGGCACGGCTCCCCGGGACGCCGTCGGTCCGGGTCAGGCCGCCGAGACGGCGCCCTGCGCGGCCTTCCGGCTGGAGATGACGGCGTCGATGAGGCCGTACTCCTTCGCCTGCTCGGCGCTGAGGATGAAGTCGCGGTCGGTGTCCTCGCGGATCCGCTCGACCGTCTGCCCGGTCTTCTCGGCGAGGATGCCGTCCAGCAGGTCGCGCATGCGGAGGATCTCGGCGGCCTGGATCTCGATGTCGACCGACTGCCCCTCGGCGCCACCGGAGGGCTGGTGCAGCAGCACGCGCGAGTTCGGGAGCGCCAGCCGCTTCCCCTTCGTCCCCGCGGCCAGGAGGACGGCCGCCGCGGAGGCGGCCTGACCCATGCAGATCGTCTGGACGTCGCACTTGATGAACTGCATCGTGTCGTAGATCGCGAACAGCGCCGTGATCGAGCCGCCCGGCGAGTTGATGTAGATCGCGATGTCCTTGTCCGGGTCCTCGGACTCGAGGTGGAGCAGCTGGGCCATCACGACGTTCGCGACCCCGTCGTCGACCGGGGTCCCCAGGAACACGATCCGCTGCTGGAGCAGGCGCGAGTAGATGTCGAACGCCCGCTCGCCGCGGTTGGTCTGCTCGATGACCGTCGGGATGATGTAGTTCATCGACGGCACGTCGACGACGTCGCGCACGGTGGCTCCGATCGGGGCGCCCGGGTCGCTGCGGCGGGCACCGACCGAGGGTAGCCACGCCGACCGGGCCGCCCTCCGGGGACCGGTCCGACCTGCGCCGGTCCGCCGCAGCGCCGGCCTACGCCGACGCGTCCGCGGCGTCCGCGGCGTCCTCGACCCCCGCGTCGTCCGCGCCGCCCTCCTCCGGCGCGGGCTCGGCCGCGGCCAGCCCGAGCTCGCGGAGGGTGGCCTCGTCCGGCCCACCGTCGACCTCGGCCGCGGCGACGACGGCGTCGATGGCCTTGCGACGCAGCACGTCACCGACGAGCGCCGGCAGCGTGCCCTGGTCGCGCACGAGGCGGGCGACCTCGGCGGGCTGCATGCCGTGCTCGGCGGCGAGGCGGCCGATCTCGGCGTCGACGTCCGCCGACTGGACGGTCAGCTCGAGGCGACGCGCCAGCGCGTCCAGGACGAACTGCGAGCGGAGCATCCGCTCGGACTGCTCTCGCAGCTGCTCCTCGTGCTGCTCGCGCGAGGTCCCCTCGAGGGCCAGCAGCTCGTCGAGGGTCCCCCCGAGCCGCTCCGCCTCCTCCCCGAGGCGGGTCATCCGCTCGGCGACCGTGTCCGAGAGCAGCGTCGGGGGGACCGGGACCTCGTGCCGGGCGACGTACGCCTCGGCCACGACGGCCCGCAGCTGGTGACGGCCCTCGAGGACGCGGCGGCGCAGCAGCGAGGCGCGGACGTCGGCCCGCAGCTCGTCGAGCGTGTCGAACCCGCCGGCGCTGTCCGCGAAGTCGTCGTCGAGCTCGGGCAGCCGCTTCTCGCGCACGTCGTGGACGGTGACCGTGAACGCCGCGGTCGCGCCGCCGTGCTCGGGGTAGCCCTCGGGCAGCTCGTCGTCGTAGGTCAGGACGTCCCCGGCCGTCGCACCCAGCACGCGGCGGTCCAGCTCGGGCGTGACGCCGCCGGACCCGACCTCGTACAGCGCGCCCTCGACGCTGCCGCCGTCGACGACGGCGCCGTCGACCTCGACCCGGAGGTCGATGGTGACGAGGTCACCGGCCGCCGCGTCGCGGTCGACGACCACGACCTCGGCGAACCGCTCGCGGAGCTGCTCGACCTGGGCGTCGACGTCGGCGTCGGGGACCTGCCACTCGGGGTGCGTGACACGGAGGTCGTCGAGCTCGGCCGGGACGATCTCGGGTCGGACCTCGACGGTGGCGGTGAAGGCGCAGCCCTCCCGCTCGTCGAACCGCTCGACATCCACCTCGGGCCGCGCGACCGAGTCGAGCGACTCGCCCTCCAGCGCCTCGACGTAGTACTCCTGGAGCGCCCCCTCCAGCGCCGCCTGCGCGATCGCGCCGAGCCCGACCTTCTGCTCGACGATCGGCCGCGGCGCCCGTCCCGGCCGGAAGCCGGGGATGCGCAGGTCCTTCGAGAGGGTGCGCGCCGCGCGATCGAACGCGGTGCGGACCCGCTCCGGCGGGGCCTCGACGGAGAGACGGACGCGGACCTCGTCGAGGCGCTCGACGGTGGTCGTCACGGGCGGGGTCGTCACGGGGCTGCCGTTCGGGGCGGGGACGCGGGCCGGCGGAGGGTAGGCGCGGCCCGCCCGCCCGGGCGCCGGCCGGGGACGCGGGGACCGCGGGCCTACCCTCGCGCGGCCCGGGGTGTGGCGCAGCCAGGTAGCGCACCTGCTTTGGGAGCAGGGGGTCGCCGGTTCGAATCCGGCCACCCCGACGGGCCCCGCCGCGGCCCGGGACGGCGCACCGCGCTCACCGCCGGCGCGCGCCCTCCCGCCGCGTCACGTACCGGTTCAGCAGCCGGACGAGGTCGTCGCGCACCTCGACGAGGGCGCGGTCGACGTCCGTCTCGTACGACGTCGCGACCTGATGCGGCGCACCGGAGATCCAGCACTCGAGGACGGTCCGCTGCGCCGGGGAACCCCGGTCCTTGACGGAGAGGAGCAGCTCGACCTGGTCGGGCCGCCAGTGCTCGAGCCGCCGTTCGAGCCGGCCGAACAGCAGCGCCTCGAGGCGCTCGCGCTCGTGCTCGTGGAACTCCGCGGTGATGCGGAGGCGTGCCGCGTAGACGGACATCGCCGACCTCCTGACGCCGTCCACGCTAACGAGCGACCCCGTCCGCGCGACGGGGACCCCGGACCCCGACGGGTGGGCCGAGGGTCCCACGACGGCGCCGGAGTAGCCTCCGCTGCCGCCCGGTGCCGCTCCCCCGCCGCGCACCGCTCCCGGACGGGAACGACCATGACCTCCATCCCCTCGTCGCCGTCGGGCGACGTCCCGGCGCCGACGCTGGCGCCGAGCGCCTCGTCCTCCGTCACGCTCCGGCTGCACGTCGCGGCGGACGACGCCGGCGCGATCGGACGGGTCACCACCGCCGTCGGTGACGCCGGGGGCCTGGTGGTGGCGCTCGACATGGTCGAGACCGCCGGCGACGTCCTCGTCGTCGACCTGACGGTGAACGCCGGGGACGACGCCCACGCGGCGCGTCTGACGGAGGTCGTCGACGCGCTGGACGGGGTCGGCGTGCACAAGGTCAGCGACCGGACGTTCCTGCTGCACCTCGGCGGGAAGCTGGAGGTTCGGCCGACCGTGCCGCTCGGGACCCGCGACGACCTCTCGATGGCCTACACGCCGGGCGTGGCGCGGGTCTGCAACGCCATCGCCCGCACGCCCGAGGACGCCCGCCGGCTGACCGTCAAGGGCAACACCGTCGCGATCGTGACCGACGGCACGGCGGTCCTGGGGCTGGGCGACATCGGTCCGCTGGCGGCCCTGCCGGTGATGGAGGGGAAGGCCGCGCTGTTCAAGGAGTTCGCCGGCGTCGACGCCTGGCCGGTCTGCCTCGACACGACCGACGTCGACGAGATCGTCCGCACGGTCGTCGCGATCGCGCCGACGTTCGGCGGCATCAACCTCGAGGACATCGCCGCGCCGCGCTGCTTCGAGATCGAGGCCCGGCTGCGCGAGGCCCTCGACATCCCGGTGTTCCACGACGACCAGCACGGCACCGCGATCGTCGTCCTCGCCGCGCTCCACAACGCGCTGCGCATCGTCGGGAAGCGGCTGGAGGACGTCACCGTGGCGCTGATCGGCGCCGGCGCGGCCGGGATGGCCTGCGCGAAGCTGCTGGTGGCCGAGGGCGTCGGCGACCTCGTCGCGGCCGACCGGGACGGGATCCTCGGGCCCGGCCGGACCGACCTGGACGCCGACCGGCGGTGGTTCGTCGAGCACGCCAACCGCACCGGCCGCGACGGGACGACGGTCGACGTGCTGGACGGCGCGGACGTGCTGCTCGGCGTCTCCGGTCCCGACGTCATCGCGCCGTCGGACCTCGCGCGCATGGCGGCGCAGCCGATCGTGTTCGCGCTGGCGAACCCCACCCCCGAGGTCGACCCCGTCGAGGCCCGCCGCTACGCGGCCGTCGTCGCGACCGGCCGCAGCGACCACCCGAACCAGATCAACAACGTGCTGGCGTTCCCCGGCGTGTTCCGCGGCGCGCTCGACGCCCGCGCCCGGTTCATCACCGACGAGATGAAGATCGCTGCGGCGCGGGCGATCGCCGACGTCATCACCGACGACGAGCTGCGTCCCGAGTACATCATCCCGAGCGTGTTCAACCCCTCGGTCGCCGAGGTCGTGGCCGAGGCGGTCCGGCGCGAGGCCGAGCGGACCGGCGCCTGATCGGCCGGGACCGCCCCGGAAGTACCCTCGGGGCTCCGCGGGTGTAGCTCAATGGCCAGAGCTCCGGCCTTCCAAGCCGGTGATGCGGGTTCGATTCCCGTCACCCGCTCCGCGGCACCGGCGCGGCTCAGCCCAGCAGCGACCGCATCCGCTTCTCGATGAGGTGCACCGCCCGCCGCGGCGCGATCCGGCTGAGCAGGTTCATCAGCTTCGCGTCGCGCCCGACGTAGATGTGCAGGCGACCGGCCTCCATCCCGTCGACGAGGATGCGGGCGGCGTCCTCGGCGGAGGTCGTCGGGAAGCCGCGCCCGGCCTCCTCGGCGGCCGCCCCGCCGGGCGCCGCGACACCGGAGTTCGCGGTGATCTCCGTCGCGACCGCGCCGGGCAGGACGACGCTGACCTCGACCGACGTGCCGATGCACTCGGCGTACAGGCCCTCGGTCAGCAGCTTCACCGCGGCCTTGCTCGCGCCGTACACGCTCTGCCCGGGGACCGGCAGGTACGCGCCCATCGACGAGACGTTGACGAGGTGGGCGGCGGGCCGCTCGAGCAGACCCGGGAGGAACGCGCGGTCGACGTTCAGCGTCCCCTCGAGGTTCACGCGCAGCACCCGGTCGATCGCGGCGTCGTCGAGGTCCTTCAGCCGGACGAACGGCTGGATGATGCCGGCGACGTGGACGAGGCCGTCCACCGGTCCCAGCGCCGCCTTCACCCGCGCGGGCAGGGCGGCCATCGCCGCCGCGTCACCGACGTCGCCCTCGAACGTGACGAGCCGGTCGCCCGCCGCGGCGAGGCGGGCGGTCCCGGCGAGGCCGTCCGGACGCAGGTCGACCGCGGCCACGCGGGCCCCGCGGCGGAGCAGCTCGAGCACGACCTGCCGTCCGATGCCGGCGCCGCCGCCGGTCACGACCAGGACCTTCCCGTCCACGCGCACCGGCCACTCCTCCATCGCGAGGGGACGAGCATCGCGACCCCGCCCGACCGGCGCCACCGCCGGAGGTCCGACGTCGGCGGGACCGACGGCCCCGGGGACGCGCTGACGCGGACCTAGCGTCCGGGCGGACGGAGGTCGGCGGTGGACGGGTCGGACGGGGCGGCGCTGGCCGCCGAGTCGGCGCGCCTGCGCGCGGTGGGGCTGAGCGCGGACGAGGCCGACCTCATCGCCCGACGACGGCTGACCGGGTCCGGTCCGGCCGCGCGCGCCGACGGCCTCGCCACGGCGGTCGTCCTCGCGGTGACGGCCGGTGCGGCGGTCCACCTCGTACGGCTGGGCGGGGACGCGCTGGGGCTCGACGACGGTGCCCTCCTCCGGCTGGTCCCGCTGCTGCTGGTCCCCGGCCCCGTCGTCCTCCTCGCGCTGCGCCGCGGCGCGTCGCGCCGGACGTGGGCGGGTCTGGTCGCGGCGCTCGTCGCGGTCGGCCTGGCCGCCGCCGCGGTCCCCCACCGGCCCGGGTCCGACGCCGAGGTGCTCGCGGCCCTGCACCTCCCCGTCGTCGCCTGGAGCGTGGTGCTGGCCGCCCACGCCGGCGGCCGCGTGCGCGACCTCGCGGCCCGCGTCGCCGCGGTGCGGTTCACCGGCGAGGTCGCCGTCCTGTACGTGCTGTTCGCGCTGGGCGGTGGCGCGCTGCTCGGCCTGACCGCCGGACTCCTCGGCGCCGTCGGGATCGACGCCGAGCCGCTGGCCGAGTGGGTGCTCCCGGCCGGCGCGGCCGGCGCCGTCGTCGTCGCCGCCTGGCTCGTCGAGACCCGGCCGCGCCTCGGTGCCGGGATCGCGCCGATGCTGGCCCAGGTCTTCACCCCGCTGCTCGCCGTGACGGTGGCCGGCGTCGCCGTGGTGTATGCCGTCGGGTCGGGCGGCCGGTTCGATCGGGACGTCGTGGCGCTGCTCGACGTGCTGCTGGTCCTCGTCGTCGGACTGGCCGTGTACGGCCAGGTCGCCCGGGATCCGGACCGGGCCCTCAACCCGGGCGTGGGCTGGGACGACCGCCTGCGCCTCGCGACCGTGGTGCTCGCGGTGCTCCTGGACGTCGGCGTCCTCGTGGCGACGCTGGGGCGCCTCTCGGGGCTCGGCGTCACGCCGAACCGCATCGCGGCCGTCGGGCTGAACGCGGTGCTGCTGGTCGTCCTCGTCGGCACGGCCGTCCGGCTGACGGCGGCCGTGCGCGGCCGGGGCCCGATGGCGGCCGTCGAGCGGTGGCAGGCCGCGTCGCTCCCGGCGGTCGTGGTCTGGGCCGCCGTCGTCCCGGTCCTGCTGCCCCTGCTGCCCGTCGCCGGCTGAGGACGGCCGCGCGGCGTACCGTCCTCCCACGCGCCCGTAGCTCAGTCGGACAGAGCAGGGGACTTCTAATCCTCAGGTCGCAGGTTCGATTCCTGCCGGGCGCACCCGAACGGACCCGACCCCGTCACCCCGCGGGGGCCGACTCCACCACGAGGACCCCGTCCTCGGTCCGGCGCGCGACGACGCGGTCCCCCGGCTCGGCGGTCCCGACGACGAGGTGGACCTCGACGTCCCGCGCGCCGAACCGGGCGGTGCCGCCGGGACGCAGCGCGGTGACGGCGACGCCCTCGGTCCCGGGGGCGACCGGCGGTTCGCCGGTGCGGCGGCCGCTGCCCCCGCGCAGGCCGGCGCCGAGCAGCACGCCCTCGTGCTGACGGGTCCGCCGCGCCAGCACGACCAGCCCGACGAGCAGCACCAGCCCGAGCGTCGCGAGCCCGGCCCCGCCGTCCCAGCCGAACAGCAGCGCGCCGACCACCGCCGCGCCCCCGAGGACCCCGGCGACCCCGGACCCGACGACCAGCTCGAGCAGCACCAGCACCACGCCGACGGCGATCGCCGCGGCCGCCGCGGGGGCGAGCCGGTCGGCGGAGAGCTCGAGCAGGACCGCGCCCGCCGCCACCGCCGCCCCGAGGGCCGGTGCGGCCGGCTCGCCGGCCAGGACGCCGCCGACCAGCAGCAGCAGTCCGGTCGCGAGGAGCAGCCCGGCGATCACCTCCACGTCGCACCCCCGGGTCGCAGCGAGACCGGCGCGGCGAGCAGCTCGGTCGCGACGAGGTCACGGCGCACCGCCAGCCGCCGACGTCGGACGACCGCACGGGGCTCCGGCGGCTCCGTCGGTGCCACCGGAGCCGGGACGACCGCGGCGTCGGGGGTCGGCACCGGACGGGGCGCGACGCGCTCCCGCGGGATCCGCTCCGGCCCCACGGCCGGACGCGCCGCGGGCACGGGCGGCGCGGCGGCCGCCGGTGGCGCGGAGCGTGCGGCGGCCGGTGGCGCCGGCGGGATCGGGATCGCGTCCCGCGCCCCGGCCTCGAGGGCCCGGATCCGGGCCACGGTGTCGCCCACCAGGCGGCCGACGTCCTCGCGGCGCAGGACCCGGCGACCCAGCCGCGACCAGACGGCGGCGGCCAGGACGAGCAGCGGGACGATCGCGTCCATCCGCGTCAGCCCTCGTCGCCGGTCCGGGCGGCGTCCTCGCCCTCGGCGACCGCGCGGCGCATGCGGGTGTCGGCCTGGACGTTGTCGAGCCGGTACGAGTCCATCACGCCGAGGTTCCCGGCGCGCAGCGCCTCGGCCAGCGCCATCGGGACCTGCGCCTCGGCCTCGACGACGGC
Organism: Actinomycetota bacterium; assembly: GCA_017852335.1. GTDB lineage: Bacteria > Actinomycetota > Nitriliruptoria > Nitriliruptorales > Nitriliruptoraceae > CSBr16-57R1. The sequence goes on from JAFMLG010000010.1 coordinate 28,551, forward strand.
GGCCCGCATCTCCTGCTCGCGGGCGACGGCCATCGCGCGCCGCTCCTCGGCCTTGGCCTGGGCGATCTGCTTGTCGGCCTCGGCCTGGTCGGTCTGGAGCTCGGCCCCGATGTTCCGCCCGACGTCGACGTCGGCGATGTCGATGGAGAGGATCTCGAACGCGGTCCCGGCGTCGAGACCGCGGCCGAGCACCCGCTTCGAGATGGCGTCGGGGTTCTCGAGGACGTCCTTGTGGCTGTCGGCGGAGCCGATCGCCGAGACCGTGCCCTCGCCGACGCGCGCGATGATCGTCTCCTCGCCGGCGCCGCCGACGAGGCGGTCGATGTTCGCCCGCACGGTGACGCGGGCGATCGCGACGACCTGGATGCCGTCCTTCGCGATCGCGGCGACGCGGGGCGTCTCGATGACCTTCGGGTTGACCGAGACCTGCACGGCCTGCAGCACGTCACGGCCGGCGAGGTCGATCGCGGTGGCCCGCTGCCAGGGCAGCGCGATGTCGGCGCGGTCGGCGCTGATCAGCGCCGCGACGACCTTCTCGACGTCGCCGCCGGCCAGCAGGTGGGCCTCCATCTGGGCGATGTCGAGGGAGAGTCCGGCCTTCGTCGCGCTGATCAGCGGTCGGATGATGTCGGCCGGGTTGACCTTCCGCAGCCGCATCCCGATCAGCATCCCGATCGGGACGCGGACGCCGCTGAACAGCGCCGTGATCCACAGCCCCACCGGGACCATGTAGAGGACGAACGCCACGACGGCGACGACGAGGACGACGGGGATGGCGGCCATCGGGGCTCCGATCTCGTGGGGGCGGCGTCACCGTACGGGGCGGGGACGACGCGCGCAGCCGGCGGATCGGGCCGGACGCCGGGGTCGCTCCCCTGCGGTGCGGCCCGTGCGTCGCGGCCGACCGGGGATCACCGCCGTCACTCGGGCACGGCCATCGGATCCGCGTCCATCGGGGCGGTGGGTCAGCCGTCGAGGCGGAAGATCCAGATGGTCCCGTCGCCGGCGGCGACCGCGATCCGATCCCCGCCGAGGAACACGACGCCGTGGCCGCCCCGGTGCACGTGCTCGACCTCCTCGCCGTCCTCCTCCCGCCGGTCGGGCAGATGCGCCGTGGCCACGACGGCCCCCGTCGTGGTCAGGACCGTCAGCATGGACCCACCCCGGCCCCGGCGCGCGTCGATCACGGCGACGTGAGCGATCAGGCCGGCGGCGGGATCGACGTCGAGCGCGTTGTGGCCGCTCGACTCGACGGGGTCGTCGACGACCGAGCCGTCGCCGACCTTCCGCCACCAGCGCATCTGCCCCGTGGCGACGTCGAGCGCGTACACCGACCCGTTGACGGTGTGTCCGACGACGAGGTCGTCGACGAGTGACGTCCAGGTCGCCGTGGTGACCGCCTCGTAGACGGGGATGCGCCAGCGCTCGGCCCCGTCCCGGTCGTAGGAGGTGAACTCCCGCCCCTTCCCGGCGGCGAAGACGTCGCCGGCGGCGTCGACGGTGAGCAGCAGCGGGAACTCACCGATGAAGCCGCCCTGCCAGCGGGCCGTGCCGTCGGCCGCGTCGAGCGAGGCCAGGAGCCCGCCCGCGAACCCGAGGACGACCCTCCCCCCGTCGGGTGCGAACGCCGCGGAGCGCAGGATCTCGGGACGCCGGTTCCCGGCGAGCGGCTCGTAGGAGAACCCCCACCGCGTCGTACCCGTCCGGGCGTCGAGCAGCTCGGCATCGTCGTCGAGGGGCCCCGTCAGCAGCGTGGTGCCGTCGGGACCGAAGCGGGCGACCCGGTTGAACAGCGCCCGTCCCCGCTGACTCCCACGTGACCACAGCCGGGTCCCGTCGGGTCCGAGGACCGTGATCGTGCCGTCATGGCAGCCGACCGCGATGAGCCCGTCGATGCTGACGTCGAACCCCCAGCACTCGTCGCCGAGTCGTTCCCGCCAGACGACGGTCCCGTCGGCCGAGACCCGGGCGACCGACCCCGCCCCACCGATCTCGGGCGGATGACGTGCCTCGACGGCGACGACGTCCCCGTCCAGCGGGGCGGCCCAGAACCACCCGTGCCGGGTGTCGAGCCGTGTCTCGGACTCCAGGACGAGCTCACGCGGCTCGGCCGTGCGCGCGACGATGGTGACGTCCATCGGGTCGTCCCGAAGGACGCCGACGGTCGCGAAGCCGTAGGTGCCGCCGTCCTCGGTCCGCGCGATCAGGTGCGTCGTCGCGTCGTAACCGGGCGGCCGTCCCCCGCTGCGCTCGAGGTAGTCCTCGGTCGCCGGGATGCACATCGCGAACCGCCCCTGCGCGTCGGTCCGTGCCCGCGCCACGACCTCCTTGAACGTGTAGATCCCGGCGACGACCTCGACGTCGGGGAGCGGTGCGCCCGCGTCGTCGACGACGACCCCGTCGACCCGGCCGGACAGACCGAGGCCGAGGCGCTCGGGATCACCGAACGTCACCCGGTCGAACAGCGTCGCCGACAGCTCCGCCGGCCCGTCGGGGGTCGTGAAGCGGTAGGTCAGACGGGGGAACTCGCCGCGCTCCTCGAGGTCGTCCTCCGGATCGAGATGCCACGCGTACGTGGCGGTCCCGCCGGCGGGGACGATCTGGACGACGGGATGGAGCTCGAAGAGCTGGGTGAACCAGCGGCGCGACGGGTCCGGCGGCGGCTCCGCCCAGTCGAGGTCGAGCCCGACGAGCTCGACCTCCACGTCCGCCGGCCCCGCGTTCGTGACCTCGACCTCGAGACGGACCGCGTCCTCGAGACGGACCACGATCGGTGCCCAGGTCCTGAACGTCAGGTCGCCGACCGTGGTGCGCAGACGCTCCGATTCCTCACGGACCGTCTCGGGCCAGCGGCCGCACTCCTCCGCCCGCACCTGATCGGTGGGCCCGGGCGAGGGGGGACGTGCGCCCTCCGGGCCGGACGGCTGCGATGCGGGCTCCGGCCCACGCGGGAGGTCGGCCGGTCCCCGGCCGTCCCCGCCGCACGCGGCGAGCAGGGTCATCACGATGACCGCGGCGCTCGCTCCGCGTCGCGTCATCATGGATCGACCCCCCATGCGCATCGGACCGCACTCACCGCAGTGGGAACCCGAGCAGCCGGTTCGAGAACTTGAACTCCCCGACCAGCAGGTACGGACCGGCCTGGGCGACCGCGCCGGGCAGGAACAGCCCGTCGGCCGCCGCGCGCGGCCGGTCACCGCCGTCGCCGAGCGTCACCAGCGGCGCCGCGCCGGCCAGCGCCGCCGCGACGTCCGCGTAGACGAGGACGCGGTGGAACGCCGTGTCGGCGACGACGAGACCGATCGGCAGGAGGCGGGCCTGCATCGGCAGGTTGGTCCGGATCGGCAGCTCGCGCGGCGCGGCGTCGGTGGTGACGTCGACGACCCGGATGCCGCCCGGCCCCTGCGGGGCGATCAGGAGCGTCCCGTCGACGAGGTCCAGCCGGCCGGGCCGCTCGACCGCGTAGCTGCGGACCGGCACGTCGCCGTCGCCGGGCAGGCCGGCGAAGACGTGCACCGCACCGGCGGCGCTGTCGGCGATCGCGAGGTGCGTCCCGTCCCACCCGACGCCGCGGAGGTCCGAGACGGTCACCGTCCCGACGCGACCGAGGTACCGCCGCGACGGCTCGTCGTCCGGGGCGAAGTCCTCCCAGACCATGACGGTGTCGCGGCCCGCGATGAGCAGGTCGTCACCCGCCGCGGCGTTGTCCCAGGGCTGGAACCCGAGCTGGACCAGCACGTCGGCGACGACGCCGGGCTGACCCGGCACGCCCTCCCAGACGTGGAGCCGGGCGTCGTAGTCGCTCGAGACGACGAGCCGGTCCCCGACCATCACCGGGACCGGGTTCTGGACGATCCCGTCGCGGAGCAGCGTCGAGACGTCCGGGTCCGCGTCGAACACCGAGAGGTCCGGGACCCGACCCGTCACGGTGGCGGCGTCGAAGCCGTCCCAGCCGGTGACCCGGTTCCCGTTGTACTCGATGAAGTAGACGCGGTCGCCGGCGACGACGACGTCGCCGCCGTCCCCGCCGAGGTAGGCGTGCGTCGCCGTCGCGGCCGCGCCCGGCGGCCCCGCGGGTCCCGCCTGCCCGGCTGGCGGCGGGGTGCCGGGCTGCCCCGGCGGCGGGAGGTCCTCGCGGGCGCGGGTCAGGGCCGACCCCTCGTCCACGGGGAACGTCGACCACCACGCGACCGACTCGCCGCTGGCGCCGAGCGCGAGCAGGCCGCCGTCGATCGCCGCGCCCTGGAACCAGCCCGCGACGCAGCCGTCCGGCGGACCGATCGGCAGGCGATCGCGCCAGACGTGGCTCTGGCGGCCGGCGTTGGGGGCCGGTGGACCACCGTCGGACCAGCACGAGGACTGGCTGCCGTTCTCGTCCCCGATCAGGAACGAGCGGCCGTCGCTGGTGATGTTCCGCGGCGTGCCGACACCGGCCGGCTGGCGTGTGACGTGGTCCGGGCCGTCGCCGGGCCCCGTGGGGAACGCCTCCCAGACGAGGATCCGGCCGGCCCGGGTGTCGGTGACGACCAGCCGTTCCCCGTCGGACCAGACGCCCCACGGCCACGACGGCATCGGCGCCCCGGCGTCGTCGATGGCGATGGCGAAGTCGGCCGGCTGGCCGGTCCGCGTCGGGAACTCGCGCCAGACGAGGACGCGACCGTTCTCGGTGTCGCCGACCAGCAGCGTCCCGTCGGGGGTCAGCTCGACCGCGCCGGGCCAGTTCATCTCGTCGAGGCCGTCCCCCGGCAGGATCGAGGTGCCGTCGGGCTGCCCGAGGACGAGGTCCGGGACGGCCGGGCCGTCGGGCAGGCGCGTGAACACCAGCACGCGGTTGTTGAACCGGTCGGCGACGACGAGGCGCGTGCCGTCGCTGGCGCCGGACGACGGGTGGTTCAGGGTCGCGGGACCCGTCGTCGTCCCGAGGCCCGCGGCCGAGAGCCAGAACGTCGCGGTCCGGTCCGGGAGGCCGGAGGGGGTGGCGGTCTCGGGTGCGACGCCGACGGCGCCGGTCGGGCAGGCCAGCACCTCCTCGGCCGTGAGCCGCACGACGAGTCCCCGGAGGACGGCGTCGCAGCCGGAGGTCGCCACGGGACCGTCCGGCGCGGGCGCGTCGTCGGGCTCCGGCGGCGCGTCATCGGACGGCGCCGCGGGGGCCGGGGCGTCCGACGGCGCGGCGCCGGGCTCGTCGGTGCCGCAGGCGGCGACGAGGAGCGCGAGGGCGAGGGTCGGGACGAGGACACGCCGCATCGGACGCCTCCGTGGGCCGGGACCGGACGACCGGGATGCTAGACGCGGGGACCCGCCGTCCTACGGCACCGCGACCGGCCGTCCACCGTGGGCCGCGAGGATCGCCCGCGCCCGCGCCCCCGCCCCGTGGGCGAGGCAGACGACCAGGACCTCGCCGGCGGCCAGCGTCGCACCGGCCCCAGCGGCGAGCGCGGCGTGCTCGTCGCGGGAGGGCTGGCCGTGGAGCATCCCTCCGAAGGCGCCGAGGAACGTGCCGCCGAGGGTGCCGGCGACCGCGAGCGCCAGCAGCCCGCCGACCCCGATCCACGGCGCGGCCGCCGCGACCAGTCCGATGCCGGCCAGCGCGCCGACCGGGGCCCCGACGGCGGCACCGCGCGCGACGTCGCGGAGCGCGTCGGCGTCGTCGTCCCGCTCGAACGCGACCCGGGCGCCGTCGCGCACGGCGAGGCCGAGATGCTCGCTCCCGAAGCCGGCCGCCCGCAGCTCGGCCACGGCGGCGGCCGCCGCGGTCAGGCCCGGCAGGACCGCCGCGACGTGCTCGTGGTCGGTGCGCTCGTCGTCGAGGAGCATGCGCCGAGACTGCGCGGAGCCGCTCTCCCCGACCTCGCGGCCCGGTCCCGCCGAGGTCACGGTGCGCCCCGCCGCCGGCCCGGCGCGGCAGTAGCGTCCCGCGCATGCCGCCGACCGAGGACGACCCGATCGCCGCGCGGGCGCTGGCGGCCGTCGCGGCCACCGGTCAGCCCCACGAGGTCGTCCGCATCAATCCGGAGCTCGCGGACACCGCCGCGTTCTGCGCGGCGTACGGGTACGACCTCGACGAGTCCGCGAACTGCCTCCTCGTCGCGTCCCGCGACGACGACCCGGTGATCGCCGCCTGCCTCGTGCTGGCGACGACGCGGCTGGACGTGAACCGCACGGTCCGGCGGCTCCTCGGCGTGAAGCGGCTGTCCTTCGCTCCGCCCGAGCTGACCCTCGCCCGGACCGGGATGCAGCTGGGCGGGGTCACGCCGTTCGGCCTGGACCCCGACATCCCCCTGTACGCGGACGCCCGGATCGCGGACCGGCCCCGCGTGATCGTCGGCGGCGGGAGCCGGGCCGTGAAGCTGCTGGTGCCGCCGGCGGCGCTGACGGCGATCGGGGCCGAGTTCGTCGAGGGGCTGGCGGGGCCGCTGCCGGCCGCGGACCCCGCCTGAGGGGCCCCTCGGACCCCGCACGGGGCGGTCCGAGGACCGCCGCGAGCGGGCCTCCCACTGTTAGATTTCCGTCCCACGACGGCGGCCGTGCACCGGGACGGTCCGCGCGGCCCCGGGGGACGTGGCGATGGCGCGGACGGTGGAGCCGTCACCCCTGCGCCGACGCGTCCCGGCCGCGGGCCTGCTCCTCGCGGTGCTCATGGCCGTGGTCCCCGGCGGGCCCGGCACCCCCGCCCCGGCCGCGGCGACCGGCGTGGCGACGGTCACCGCCCCCGCCGCACCCCGGCTCGAGCCCGACACGGCCGACCAGGACCCCGGCGACTTCGTCATCGGCGGCTTCGCCGCCGACGCGACGCTGCTCGTCTCCATCGGCCTCGTCGACCCCCCGGCCGGCACGACGTTCTCCCTGCCGACGACGACGGGCCTGACCGCCGCGACCGGGTACGAGCTGGCCGGCGGGAAGACGCAGCTGAGCTTCACCGCGACACAGGCCGACGCGAACACGGCGCTGGCCGTGATGACCGTCACGACCGGCACGACCGCGGGCGACGTCACCATCCGCGTCACGGCCGCCGAGGAGCGCGACGACGTCTACTACAACCCGATCAACGGGCACTACTACGAGTACATCGCGGACACGACCTACGCCTACTCGTCGACGGACCCGTCGAACAGCGCGCTGGACCTCGCCGACGCCCGGACGCTGTACGGCGTCCGTGGATACCTCGCGACGATCACGTCCGCGCAGGAGCAGGCCTTCATCTTCGAGAACGTCGCGGCGAACGACATCTGGATCGGCGCCTCGGACGACGTGCAGCTGCTGAACGCCGTGCTCGGCGCCGGCACCTACGCGAACCAGACCGCGGCCGAGGGCGCCTGGCACTGGGTCGCCGGCCCCGAGGCCGGGACCCGGTTCTGGCAGGGGCGGTCGTCGGCGGGCGTCTGGATCGACGCGGACACGGGCGCCGAGCTGGCACGGTCGGCCGCGAACGCGGCGTCGGCCCGGTACGAGAACTGGTGCCCGACGAACCGGCTCGACGGCACCTTCGACCTGCGGTACCGCGCCTCGATGACCGAGCCGAACGACTCGGGTGGCGAGCACTACGCCCTCGAGAAGTGGGGCGGCTCCGCGTGCTGGAACGACTACGGGCGTGACGGCGTCAACGCCCGGCCCGGCTACCTCGTCGAGTACTCCGAGGACTGGGGCTCGGGCGACGACGCCCGCGGCTCGTTCACCGGCGGCGGGACCGCGACGGCCACCGTCACCGCCGACATCACCTACGCCCCACGAACGGTCGCGGCGACGGCCGGCGACGCCCAGGCCCGCGTGACGTGGACCGCCCCGGCGGCCGGGACCGTCGCGTCGTACACGGCGACCGCCGCGCCGCAGGTCGACGGGGCGACCCGGACGTGCACGGTCGCCGCGGACGCGACGGCCTGCACGGTCACGGGGCTCGCGAACGACGTCGCGTACACCTTCACGGTGACCGCGACGTTCTCGGACGGCACGCCGGCGGGGACCTCGGACGCGACCGCCGCGGTCACGCCCGCCGGCGCCGCCCCGACCCTGACCGGCCCGGCGACCGCGGCCACGACGGCCGGCGCGGCCGGCGCGCTCGGCGACTTCACGGCCGGCGATCCGACGTCCTGCGGCTGGGAGGCGGTGACCGCGACCGTCACGACGACGGGCGGGACGCTCGGCGCGACGGCCGCGGGGTCGGCGACCGTCACGGGGACGGGGACCGCGACCGTCACGATGACCGGATCGCCGGCCGACGTCGCGGCGACGCTGGACGCCCTGCGCCTCACCGCGGCCGCCGCCGGGACGACGACGGTCACCTCGACGCTGGTCCCGGCCGCGACCGTCGTCGTCGACGGGACGACCTACCACGTCGATCCGGACACCGGCCGCGCCTACACGGTGGTCACGACCGCACGGGAGCGTGAGGAGGCCGCCGCGCACGCCCGGACCCTCGACCTCTGCGGCTCCCGCGGCTACCCGGTCGCGATCGGCGACGCGGACGAGCAGGCGTTCCTCACCGCGACAGCGCTGGCGCGCGCGGCCGACCTCGACGCGCCGCGGAGCATCTGGACCTCGGGCGAGAAGGTCGACGGCAGCTGGGTCTGGCGCCCGGGCGACGCCGCCCCCGAGGCGGACGCCGACCTCGCGTTCTTCGAGCAGGGCGCGACCCCGGGCACGGCGCCGTGGCAGGCCGGCGAGCCGAACGGGTCCGGCGCGTACCACCACCTCTGGCTGACCGGCGGTGCGTACGGCTGGGACGACGTCAGCAGCGCCGACACGGAGCAGTGGTCGCTCGTCGAGTTCGGCAGCGCGGCCGCATTCTCCCCCGCGACCGTCACGACGACCGTGACCGTCGCCGCCCCGGCACCGCCGGCTCCCGGGCCGGAGCCCGAGCCGGAACCGGAGCCCGAGCCCGAGCCGGAGCCCGAGCCGGAGCCGGAGCCCGAGCCGGTCCCGGACGAGGAGCTCCCGGAGGAGGAAGAGGAGGAGCCGCTGGAGGAGGAGCCGCGGGACGAGCCCGAGCCCGTGGCCGCGCCGACGGCCCCGAGCCCGCCGGCGGACGCCGCGCCGGACGCCCCGGTGGCGACCGCCGCGGCCGTCGCCACCGCGGTCGCCGCGCTGCAGGAGGTCCTGCCCGAGCCGGCACCGCCGGCCCCGCGACCGCTGGCCTACGTGCCCCCCTTCGCGCCGGTGCCGCAGGTCGAGCTGGACGCGCTGACCGCCGAGGCCGAGCGGGCCGCCGCGGCCCGGGCGGCCGGCGACGAGGCGACGGCGATCCGCGAGGAGGTCGCGTTCACCGACCGACTGGCGCGGTACCTCACGCCGGGTTCGCTGGCGGACGCGCTGCTCGACGACGCCGCCGCCGACCTCGAGCGCCTCCGCGCGGCGGGAGCGACCGCCGAGGCGATCGCGGCGGCCGAGGCCCGGCTGCTCGCGGTGAAGCGCGCCCTGGCCCAGCCCGGCGCGGTGGACCTCGCGCGCATCGCCACCGCCGAGGCGCGCTTCGCCGCGCTGTCGGCGGACAGCACCACCCCGGCCTCGGCGCTGCGCGAGGCCCGGGCCGAGCTGGCCGCGGCCCGGGCGGCCGCGACGTCCAGCCTGGTCGCGCTGCTCGGCGGCGCGGACCCGCGCCTCCCGGCCCTCGTGGGAGCGACGACCCCGACCGTGGCTCCGGCGACGGCGGCGGTCGTCGCGGACGGCCGGCAGCGGCCGACGGAGATCGTCGCCGTCGGGGAGGACGGCATCGGCGTCGCCGGTGACGGACTCGCGCTCGAGGTGCGGGCCGAGCGGGTCCCCGAGTCGTTGGCGCTCGTGCTCGCGCAGGAGCGCGACGCGCTGGTGCGCGGCGGGGGGTTCGCCCCGGGCACCCGGGTCTCCGTCTGGCTGTTCTCGACGCCGCAGCGCCTGGAGGTGGTCGAGGTCGGACCGGACGGCACCTTCCAGGCGTCGGTCCTCGTGCCGCGCCACGCCCCGGTCGGCGATCACACGGTCCAGGTCAACGGGGTCGCCGTCGGCGGGGAGGTGCGGGCGCTGGCGGTCGGCGCGATCGTGGTGCCGACCGGCGAGCCGGCCTCCCCCGGGCTGATCGCGGCGGCGGCCGCGGCGGCCGCGGTCGCGGCGGCGGCCGGTGC
>JAFMLG010000061.1 GCA_017852335.1 Actinomycetota bacterium
GCTCGACGTCGGCGACGCGGTCGGGCAGGGCGTGGCGGACCACGTCGGCGAGCGGCGACGCGAACCGCTCCGCCGCCCAGGTCAGGACGTCCAGCTCGTCGTCACGGACCCACCCGAAGCCGCCGAGCGCGCGGCGGAGGGGACGCAGACGACCGGGCTCCAGCGCGCTCGACGCCGCCGTCGCGACCACGAGGCCGCGGGCCCGCCGGCCCGAGAACGGGACCTCGACGCGGGACCCGACGTGGACCGGGACGTCGTCGGGGATCAGGTAGTCGAGCGGCTCGGCGAGGTGCGCCGGTGCGCCGTCGACGACGACCCGCGCGACGCGGGCCGGCGGCGCCGTCGCGTCAGGCGCCGACCGCGTCACGCAGGGCCTGCACCCGGTCCAGCCGCTCCCACGTGAAGCGGTCGCCCTCACGGCCGAAGTGGCCGTAGGCGGCCGTGTCCCGGTAGCCGGGCCGTCGCAGCTCGAGCGCGGCGCCGATGGCCGCCGGACGCAGGTCGAAGACCTCGCGGACACCCGCGAGGATGCGGTCGGGGTCGACCGTCTCGGTCCCGAACGTCTCGAGGTTCAGCGAGACCGGGGCGGCGACGCCGATGGCGTACGCGACCTGCAGCTCGGCCTTCCGCGCGAGCCCCGCGGCGACGACGTGCTTGGCGACCCACCGCGTCGCGTACGCCGCCGAGCGGTCGACCTTCGACGGGTCCTTGCCCGAGAAGGCGCCGCCGCCGTGGCGGGCCATGCCGCCGTAGGTGTCGACGATGATCTTGCGGCCGGTCAGGCCGGCGTCCGCGACCGGGCCGCCCAGCTCGAACCGCCCCGTCGGGTTGATGAAGACCTTCAGGTCCGAGAGGTCGACGTCGCCGGGGAGCAGCGGCCGGATGACCTGCGCCTCCATGTCCGCCCGCAGGTCCGCCAGCGTCACGTCGGGCTTGTGCTGCGTCGAGAGGACGACGGCCGTCACGGCCTTCGGGACCCCGTCCTCGTACCCGACGGTGACCTGGGTCTTCCCGTCCGGCCGCAGGTAGGGGAACGTCGCGGTGTGCCGCACCTCGGCCAGTCGTCGGGCCATCCGGTGCGCGAGGTCGATCGGCAGCGGCATGAGGCTCGGCGTCTCGTCGGACGCGTACCCGAACATCATCCCCTGGTCGCCGGCGCCCTGGAGGCCGTAGGGGTCCTCGGCCGCACCCTGCTCGCGCCGCTCGTACGCGGCGTCGACGCCCATCGCGATGTCCGGGGACTGCGGATCGATCGCGACCGAGACGCCGCAGGACGTGCCGTCGAACCCGGCCTCCGGACCGTCGTACCCGATCGAGATCAGCGTGTCCCGCACGGTCCGGGCGACGTCGACGTACGTCTCGGTCGTGATCTCGCCGGTGACCATGACCTGACCGGTGGTGACCAGCGTCTCGCAGGCGACGCGGCCGGCCGGGTCGTCGGCCAGGACGGCGTCGAGGACGGCGTCGGAGATCTGGTCGGCGACCTTGTCCGGGTGACCCTCGGTCACGGACTCGGAGGTGAAGAGACGGAGCGGCACGGCGGACTCCTGCGCGCACGGCGCGATCGGGGACCAGCGGGCGCCGACCGGGACTCCGGTGCGCGGGCCGGCAGCCTAACCGCTCGTGCCGACGCGGCCGGGGTCACCGAGCGCCGTGACGACCTCGTCGAGGATGGCCGTCGCGACGGCGGCCTTCGCGGCCCGCGGGACGGCGCGGACCGGCCCGTCGCGGTGGAGCACCAGCACCGCGTTCTCCTCGGTGTCGAACCCGACGCCCGCCGCGGCGACGTCGTTCGCCACGAGGAGGTCGACGCCCTTCTCGGCCAGCTTCCGGCGCGCGCCGGCCTCGAGGTCCCCCGTCTCGGCCGCGAACCCGACCACGAGCGGCCGGGCCGCGGCGCCGCGCCGGGCCACGACGCCGGCGAGCACGTCGGGGTTCGCGACGAGGGTCACGGTCGGCGGACCGTCGCCGCGGCGGAGCTTCGTGGCGTGGGCGGCGTCCGGCCGGAAGTCGGCGACGGCGGCGGCCATCAGCACGACGTCCTGCCCCCCGGCCCGGTCCGTCACGGCGGCGTCCATCTCGCGTGCGGTGGTGACGTCGACGCGCTCGACCCCCGGCGGCGTCATCAGGGCGGACGGCCCGGTGATGAGCACCACCTCGGCGCCGCGGGCCCGCGCGGCCGCGGCGAGTGCGAATCCCATCCGCCCCGAGGAGCGGTTCCCGAGGTACCGGACCGGATCGATCGGCTCGCGCGTGCCACCCGCGGTGACGAGCACCCGGCGACCCGCCAGGTCCCCCGCGCCGGTGGTGATCGCGGCGATCGCGGTGAGGACCTCGTCGGGCTCGGCCAGCCGACCGGGGCCGGCGTCGACGCCCATCAGCGGACCGGTGGCGGGGCCGACCACGAGGGCCCCGCGGTCCCGCAGGGTCGCGACGTTGGCGGTGGTGGCGGGGTGCTCCCACATCTCGGTGTGCATCGCGGGGGCGAGGACCAGCGGCCCGCGGTGCACCAGCGCGGCCGTCGTCAGCAGGTCGTCCGCCAGGCCGTTCGCCAGCCGGGCCAGGGTGTGCGCGGTCGCCGGGTAGACGACGAGGACGTCCGCGGCACGGGCGAGCTCGACGTGCGTGGCGTCCGCGACGCCCTCCCAGACCTCGCCGCGGACCGGGCGTCCCGTGATGCCCTCGAACGTCGCGGCGCCGACGAACTCGCGGGCCCCGCGGGTCAGGACGACGTCGACCGTCGCACCTGCCGTGACCAGCCCGCGCGCCAGCGCGGCGGCCTTGTACGCACCGATACCGCCGGAGACCCCGAGCAGGACGCGGGGACCGTCCATGGGTCGCTCCGGTGGGTCACCGTCCCCGCCCGCGGGGACGGACGGGCCCTCAGGCCCCGTCGGCCGGAGCCGCCGCGGCGTCGCCCTCGTCGCCGGGCAGGTCGGGCAGCCCGGGCAGGACCGTCAGGCCCGGCGCGGCGGCGTCGCCCTCCCCCGGCAGCTCCATCAGTGCGAGCGCGTCCTCGGCGGCGTCCTCCGAGGGCTCGACGGCGATGACCTTCTCGGCCGCGATCTCCTCGAGGGCGATCGAGAGCGCCTTGTTGCTGTCGGTGGTGACCAGCGGCGGGACGTAGGACGCGAGGCCCTCCCCGAGGTGGGCGTAGTAGCCGTTGATCTCGCGCGCCCGCTTGGCGGCCAGGTGCACGAGGTGGAAGGTGGAGTCCACCTTCTCGCGCAGGACGTCGAACTCGGCCACGGGACGGCTCCGGACGGGGACGGGAGGTCCGGAGCCTACCCCTCGGCCGGCGTCCGCGCGGGCCCCCTCAGGCCGCTCGGGCCGCCGCGATCCGCGCCGCGACGGCCGCGACCGCGGTCCCGAGGTCGTCGTTCACCACGACCGCGTCGAACCGGTCGGCGTGGCCGAGCTCGGTCTCGGCGACCGCGAGGCGGCGGGCCAGGGCCTCCTCGGTCTCGGTCCCGCGGGACCGCAGCCGCCGCTCGAGCTCGGCGAGGGTCGGCGGGACGAGCAGCACCAGCAGCGCGTCGGGGTCCGAGGCCCGGACCTGCAGGGCCCCCTGGACCTCGATCTCGAGCAGGACCACGGCCCCGGCCGCGACCGCCGCGGCGACCGGCGCGCGGGGCGTGCCGTACCGGTGCCCGGTGTACGCGGCCCACTCGAGCAGCTCGTCCGCCGCGACCATGCGGTCGAAGGCGGCGTCGTCGACGAAGCGGTACGCGACGCCGTCCTCCTCCCCCGGCCGTGGCGGGCGCGTCGTCGCCGAGACCGACGAGACCAGCCCCGGCACCCGGTCGCGGAGCCCCGCGTGCACGGCGCCCTTCCCGACGCCGGACGGGCCGGCGAGGACGACGACGAGACCCCGGTCGCTCACGTGCCGGACCGCGCGGCCGGTCCGTCGGACGCCGTCAGGGCGGCCCGCTGCCGCGGACCGAGGCCGCGGAGGCGGCGGGTCGGGGCGATGCCGCAGGCGGCGAGGATGCGCTCGACGCCGCGGGGTCCGACCCCGGGCAGGGCACCGACCGCGTCGGCGACGCGCATCCCCGCGAGCGCGTCGTCGGCGTCGCTCGCGGCCAGCAGCCCGTCGAGATCGGCCTCGCCGCGGGTCAGTCTTGCCTTCCACTCCGCCCGCGTCCGGCGCGACGCGAGCGCCCGCTCGCGCGCCCGGGCCCGGTCCGCGTCGTCGAGCGGCGGGAGGGCCACGGTCGCTCCGTCACCCCGCGGGTCCGCACGACCGTGGCCGCGCGCGGAGCACGGCGGACCCTAGCCGCGGGACCCGACGACCGGACCCCGCGCAGTAGCGTCCCTCTCCGACGGCGGACGGGGACGACGGTCGTGACGGCGGGACTCGTGCTGGGCGTCGACCTCGACGGCGTCTGCGGCGACTACACGTCCGCGCTGCGCCGCTCGGTCGCCGCGCGGCGCGGCGTCGACCCGGCCTCGCTCGCCGAGCAGCGCACGTTCGGCACGTTCTCCGAGTGGGGTCTCGACGCCGCGACGTTCGAGGAGGCGCACCGCGCCGCCGTCGTCGAGGACCGCATCTTCCGCACGATGCCGGCCCTGCCCGGCGTCGCCGACGCGCTGTGGCGGCTCTCCGACGCCGGGGTCTGGATCCGGATCATCACCCACCGCCTGCTGTTCAACTGGGCCCACGAGATCACCGCCGCGGACACGGCCGCCTGGCTCGAGCTGCAGCGCATCCCGTACCGCGATCTCTGCTTCATCGGGGACAAGCCGACCGTCGGCGCGGACCTGTACGTCGACGACAGCCCGCGGATGGTCGGCGCGCTGCGCGAGGCCGGCCGACGCGTCATCGTGTTCGACCAGCCGTACAACCAGGACCTGGCGGGCCCGCGCGCGACCGACTGGGAGCAGCTGACGGACATGGTGCTGGCGGAGGTCGAGGAGCGGCGGCTCCAGACCGCCCTGCCCCTCGACGGCGCCGGCCCGGCGGTCGGCCGTGGCTGAGCGGGCCCTCGACGACGCGGGCGTCGCGGCCCTGGCGGCGGTGCTGGCCCGGGCCGGCGCGCTGACGTTCGGCGACCTCCGCACGAAGTCCGGCCGCCCCACCCCCTACTTCGTCGACCTCGGCCGGGTCGCGACGGGCCGGGACCTCGCCGAGCTGGCCGAGCGGTACGCCGACGGGATCGAGCGCGTGTTCCTGCCCCCGCACGGCCCCGGCATCGACCTGCTGTTCGGGCCCGCCTACAAGGGCATCCCGCTGGCCGTCGCCACGGGCGTGGCGCTGGCGGCCCGCGGCCACGACGTCGGCGTCGCGTTCGACCGCAAGGAGGCGAAGGACCACGGCGAGGGCGGGACCCTCGTCGGACGGCGGCCGCGCGATGGCGACCGCGTCCTGATCGTCGAGGACGTGACGACCGCCGGCACGTCGGTCCGGGCCGCGGTGCCGCTGCTGCGGGCGGCCGCGGACGTCCGGGTCGTCGGCGTCCTGGTCGCCGTCGACCGGCGGGAGCGGCTGGACCTCGACGACCCGGCCTCGCCGGCGGCGCTGGACGCGCTCGGCGCGGAGTTCGACCTGGTCCCCGCGGCGCTGGCCCCGATCGCGGACCTGGTCGCGGCGCTCGACCTCGCGGACGCCGACCGGGCCCGGATCGCGGCGCACCTGGACCGCGTCGGACCCCGCTGAGTCGGGTCAGCCGAGCGCGGCCGCGATCGCGTCGGCCGCCGCGGCGGGGTCCCCGGCCCGGGTGATCGGACGACCGACGACCAGCAGGTCCGCGCCGGCGGCGACGGCCTCGGCCGGCCCCAGGGCCCGCGCGTGGTCGTCGACCCGGGCCGGGTCCGGACGGATCCCGGGCGTGATCAGGAGCGGCGCCGCGCCGACCGCGGCGCGCACGCCATCGAGGTCGGCGGGCGCGCAGACGAGGGCGTCGACCCCCGCGTCGACGGCGAGCCGGGCCAGGTTCGGGACCCGCGCCGCGGCCGGCGGCAGCGCCAGCGCCGCGAGGTCCTCGGCCCCGAGCGACGTCAGGACCGTCACGGCGACCAGCCGCACGTCGGCGGCGGCGGCCTCGACCGCGGCCCGCAGCATCGTCGGTCCGCCCGCGGCATGGACGGTGAGCAGCCCCGCCCCCGCCCCGGCGGCGGTCCGGACCGCGCGGGCGACGGTCGTCGGGATGTCGTGGAGCTTCAGGTCCAGGAACACCGGGCCGTGCGCGCCGACCGCCGCGACCGCGTCGGGTCCGTGGGCGACGAACAGCTCGAGGCCGACCTTGAACCACCCGACGTGCCCGGTCAGCGTCGCGGCCAGCGCCTCGGCCTCGGCCAGCGTCGGGACGTCGAGCGCGACGGCGATGCGGTCCGCGGGCCTCACGCGACCGACCCGCGGCGCGGAGTCGCGGTCCCGACGAGGGACGCCGCGCTCGGGTGCCCGTGCCGGTCGAGCCACGCCGCCAGCCCGTCGCGGAGCGTCGCGGCCGCGAACGGGTCCACGAACGTCCCGGTCCCGACGGCGACCGCGGAGGCCCCGGCACGGAGGAACTGCACGACGTCCTCCACGGTCCGCACGCCCCCGCACCCGACGATCGGGACGTCGGGCAGCGCGGTGTGGACCTGGTGCACGACACGGACGGCGATGGGACGGATCGCCGGCCCGCTGAGGCCGCCGTACCCGTTCGCCAGCTGGATGCGACCGCTGACCGGGTCGATCGCCATCCCCAGCACGGTGTTGATCAGCGTGAGCCCGGCGGCGCCGGCGTCGACGACGGCCCGGGCGACGCCGACGACGTCGCTGGCGTCCGCCGAGAGCTTCGCCAGGACCGGGACGTCCGCGACCCGGGCGACGCCCTGGACGACCTCGGCGGCGGCGTCGGGGTCGAGGGCGAACACGAGGCCGCGGTGCTCGACGTTCGGGCAGGAGAGGTTGATCTCGATCGCGTCGACGCGCGACCCGCGGAGACGGCGCGCGACGTGGACGAAGTCCTCGACGCTGTCCCCGGCGATCGAGACGACCGTCGTGGCGCCGCGCGCGACCAGCCAGGGCAGGTCCTCGGCGAGCCAGGCGTCGACGCCGGGGTTCTGGAGCCCGATCGCGTTCAGCATCCCGGCCGGCGTCTCGACCATCCGCGGCGTCGGCAGGCCCTCCCGCGGGGCCCGGGTGACGGACTTCACGACGACGGCACCGATCCGGTCGACGTCGATGAAGCGGTCGATCTCCTGGCCCGACGCGAAGCAGCCGGACGCGGTCACGATCGGGTTGTCGAGCCGGAGCGATCCCAGCCGGACGGCGAGGTCGGCGCTCATGCCCCGTCCTCCCCGCCGCCCGGTGCGGCCAGGTCCCCGGTGTCGTCCGCCACCACGTCGCCCGCCGGACCGCGGGCCGCGTCCGGCCCGGCGACGGCGGCCAGCCCCATCGCGGCCCAGTCGATGCGGGCGCCGTCGAGGACCGGACCGTCGACGCAGGAGCGACGGTGGTGCACGACGCCGTCACGGTCGCGGACGGGGACGACGCAGGTGAAGCAGACCCCGACGCCGCAGGCCATCCGTTCCTCGACCGAGACCCGGACCGGCAGCCCGAGCGTCCCGGCGACGCCGGAGACCGCGGCCAGCATCGCGTTGGGACCGCAGGCGTACACGACGTCGGTCCCGCCCCGCGCCGCGACGGCCGGCATCACGTCGGTGACGCGACCCTGCGTCCCCGCCGAGCCGTCGTCCGTCGTGAACTGCAGGCTGGTCGCGGCCCGCTTC
>JAFMLG010000011.1 GCA_017852335.1 Actinomycetota bacterium
GACGCTACTCCCGGCCCGCGACACCCCCGTCGGCGCCACCGGCGGCGACCCGCGCCGCGACCTGGCGCTTGAGCCGGAACAGCACGCCGTCCATCCCCCGCATCCGCAGCGGGCTGATCACCTCGGCCAGCCCCATGTCATGGTGGAAGTCGGCCGGGACGGCGAGGACCTCCTCGGCGCTGGCGCCGTCGAGCCCGGCGTGCAGCACCCCGGCGAACCCCCGCGTCGTCGGGGCCTGCGGCGGGCAGTCGAAGTGCAGGTGCACGGTCCCGTCCGCGTCGACCTCGGTCGCGAGGAAGAACGGGGTCTGGCACTCCTCGACCCGCTCGAACCGGTCGCGGTCGCCGGCCAGCTCGGGCGGCAGGGCCGGCAGCCGCTCGGCCTGCTCGAGCAGCAGCTCGGTGCGCAGCTCGGGTGGGGCGGCGCGGAAGTCGTTCACCACGTTCGCAAGCCGCTCGGGGAGCGCCACGGCCGCACCTCCTACCTTCGCCGGTCCGCACCGACGCTACCGACGGAGCCACCATGCCGATCGCCGACCTCGACCCCGCGTACGCCGCGTACCACGACCCGTCGCGGCTGGTCTCGACCGCGTGGGTCGCCGAGCGTCTGGGCACGCCGGGGCTGGTGATCGTCGAGTCCGACGAGGACCCGCTGCTGTACGACGTCGGGCACGTGCCGGGCGCGGTCCGCGTCGACTGGCACACCGAGCTGCAGGACCCGGTCACCCGCGACTACGTCGACGGCGCCGGGTTCGCGGCGCTGATGGACGCGAAGGGGATCGGCCGCGACGACACCATCGTCGTGTACGGCGACAAGGCCAACTGGTGGGCCGCCTACGCGCTCTGGGTGTTCACGCTGTTCGGCCACACCGACGTCCGGCTGATGGACGGCGGCCGGACCGCCTGGGAGGCCGAGGGCCGGGAATGGTCGAGGGACCGCGTCACGACGGCCGTCGGCGGCACCGGCGGTCCCGGCCAGTACCCGGTCGTCGAGCGCGCCGACGCCGCGATCCGTGCCTTCCGCGAGGACGTCGAGGCGCACCTCGCCGCGCGGGGTCAGCTGCTCGACGTGCGCAGCCCGCAGGAGTTCACCGGCGAGCGGACCCACATGCCCGACTACCCGCAGGAGGGCGCGATGCGCGGCGGCCACATCCCCGGCGCGCGCAGCGTGCCGTGGGGCCGGGCCGTCGACGCGACGACCGAGCGGTTCCTGCCGGTCGAGCAGCTCCGCGCGCTGTACCAGCAGCAGGAGGGGCTCGACCCGACCGCGCCGACCGTCGCGTACTGCCGCATCGGCGAGCGGTCCAGCCACTCGTGGTTCGTGCTGACCCACCTGCTCGGGTTCCAGGACGTGCGGAACTACGACGGGTCCTGGACCGAGTGGGGCAACCTCGTGCGCGCGCCGATCGAGAAGGGCGAGGCGAAGCCGGTCGCCTGACCGGCCGGCGACCGTCGCTGCGGCCCTAGCCTCACCCGGACCGCCGGACGTCCCCGTCGTCGCGCGCGGGCCGGGAGCGCCGATGTCCCTCGACGAGCTGGAGGCCGAGGCGATCTTCGTCATGCGCGAGACGGTCGCGCAGGCGTCGAACCCGGTCCTCTTCTACTCGGTCGGGAAGGACTCCTCGACGCTGCTGCACCTGGCGCGCAAGGCCTTCCACCCCGGCCCCGTGCCGTTCCCGCTGCTCCACGTCGACACCGGCTGGGAGTTCCGGGAGATGTACGCGTTCCGGGACCGGGTCACCGCCGAGCTCGGCGTCGAGCTGATCGTCCACCTCAACGAGGAGGGCCGTGACGCCGGGGTCGACCCGGAGCACCCCGAGTACACCGACATCATGAAGACGGTGGCGCTGCGCCAGGCGCTGGACCACCACCGCTTCGACGCCGGCATCGGCGGCGCCCGCCGCGACGAGGAGCGGAGCCGCGCGAAGGAGCGCGTGTTCTCGTTCCGCGACGCGAACCACCGCTGGGACCCGCGGGCCCAGCGGCCCGAGCTCTGGGACCTCTACCAGGGCCGCGTGAACCGCGGCGAGTCGGTCCGCGTCTTCCCGCTGTCCAACTGGACCGAGCGGGACGTCTGGGAGTACGTGCTGCGCGAGGGCATCGACGTCGTGCCGCTGTACCGCGCGGCGCCGCGGCCGACGGTCGTGCGCGACGGGACGCTGCTGATGGTCGACGACGACCGCATGCCGCTGCGCCCCGGGGAGGTCGTCGAGGAGCGGTGGGTCCGGTTCCGCACCCTCGGCTGCTACCCGAACACCGGCGCGGTCGAGTCGCGGGCGACGACGATCGCCGAGGTCGTGGCCGAGATGCGCGAGGAGCGGCGCAGCGAACGTGCCGGACGGTTGATCGACCAGGAGGGGAACGCCGCGATGGAGCGGCGGAAGTCCGAGGGGTACTTCTGATGGCCGCCCCCGCCGGAGCAGCCACCGCCGGGACCGACGCGCCTACCCCGCCGATCCTGCGGCTGCTGGTCTGCGGCAGCGTCGACGACGGCAAGTCGACGCTGATCGGCCGGCTGCTCCTGGACACCGAGCAGGTCGCGGTCGATCACGTCGCCGCGCTCGCGCGCGACAGCCGTGTCCACGGGACCAACGGCGACGACCTGGACCCGGCCCTGCTGACCGACGGGCTCAGCGCCGAGCGCGAGCAGGGCATCACCATCGACGTCGCCTGGCGGCAGTTCCAGGCCCCCGGCCGTCGCATCCTCATCGCCGACACGCCCGGTCACGTGCAGCACACGCGGAACATGGCGACGGGCGCCTCGGGCTGCCGCGCCGCGGTGGTGCTGCTCGACGCGTCCCGCGGCGTCCTCGAGCAGACCCGCCGGCACACCACGGTCGTCGCGCTGATGGGCATCCGCCGCGTCGTGTTCGCCGTGAACAAGCTGGACCTCGTCGGGTGCGACGCCGACGCGTTCGCGGGGCTGGCCACGGAGTGCCGCGAGCTGGCGGCCGCGGTCGGGCTGCCCGCCGACGGCGTCGACGTGATCCCGGTCATCGCCCGCGACGGCGACAACGTCGTCCGGCCCTCCGAGCGGCTCGGCTGGTGGGACGGGCCGACACTGCTCGGGCTGCTCGAGGGCCTCGACGTCGGCGCGGACGCCCGGGCCGCGCGTCCGCTGCGGTTCCCGGTGCAGCTGGTCGTCCGGCCCGACGCGACGTTCCGCGGGTACGCCGGGACGGTGATGGCGGGGACGCTGCGGGTCGGGGACACCGTCCGCGCGCTGCCGTCGGGCGTGCGGTCCCGCATCGAGCGCATCGTGACCTTCGACGGCGATCTCGACGTCGCCGCCCCCGGCACGCCGGTCACCGTCGTGCTCGCCGACGAGCTGGACCTCGCCCGCGGCGACCTGCTGGTCCCCGAGGACGAGCCGGCCGCGACCGCGCCGCTGCGCAGCCACGCCGTCGAGGCGACGCTCGTCTGGCTCGACCACGAGCCGTACGCGTCGGGCCGGCGGCTGCTGCTGCGCTCGCACACCGGGACGTCCGGTGTCCGCGTCGCCCGCGTCGCGCACGCGGTGGACATGGCGACGCTGGCGGAGCGGCCGGCCGCCGGCATCGGGCTGAACGACGTCGTGCGGGTCGAGCTGGCGGTCGAGCGCGAGCACGTCCTCGACCCCTACGCCCGCGAGCCCGCCACCGGCGCGTTCGTCCTCGTCGACCGCACCACGCGGGCGACCGTCGCCGCCGGCCTTACCGTCGGCGTCCCCTCCCCCTTCGACCGCGCCGTCGAGGGCGACATGACCGCCCAGCCGTCCCTGGTCGCCGCGGACGAGCGCCGCGGCCGCCTCGGTCACGCGCCCGTCACCGTCGCGATCACCGGCATGAGCGGCACGGGGAAGTCGACGCTGGCCCGGACCCTCGAGCGACGCCTGTTCGACCTCGGCGCGACCGTGGTCCGCCTGGACGGCGAGGAGCTGCGCCTCGGGCTGTCCCGCGGGCTGGGGTTCGGCCCCGAGGAGCGGGCCGAGCACCTGCGCCGTGCCGCCGAGACCGCGCGGCTCCTCAACGCGCACGGGCAGCTGGTGATCCTCGCCGCGCAGGCCCCCGCTCGGGAGGTCCGGGCCCGGATGGCCGCGGTCATCGGTCCCGACCGCTACCTCGAGGTGCACCTGCACGCGCCCGACGACGTGCGGCGCGAGCGGGACCCGTCCGGTGCCCACGCGGCGGTCGCCCGCGGCGACGCGCCGGAGCTGCCCGGCATCACCTCGGGCTACGAGGCGCCCGAGGACCCGGCCGCGGTCTTCGACACGTCGGTGACCGAGCTCGACGCCTCGGTCGAGGCGCTCGTCGCGCTGCTGCGCGACCGGGGCGTGCTCGGCGGTGCGGCATGAGCGCCCGGGTCGCGTCCGCTCCGGTCCCGACCGTCTGGTTCACGGGGCTCTCCGGGGCGGGGAAGACCACGCTGGCCCGCGCGGTCGCCGACGTGCTGACCGCCGCGGACCGCGCCGCGCACCTCGTCGACGGCGACGAGCTGCGGGCCGGGCTCAGCGCCGACCTCGGGTTCTCGCTCGCGGACCGGGCCGAGCAGGTCCGCCGCGCAGGCCACGTCGCACGGCTGCTCGGCGACGCCGGTGTCGTGCCGCTGGTCGCGCTGGTCTCGCCGGTCGCGGCCGACCGCGACGCGGTCCGCGCCCTGCACGGTCCCGGCCGGTTCCTCGAGGTCCACGTCGCGACGCCGCTCGAGGTCTGCGAGGCGCGGGACGTGAAGGGCCTGTACGCGCGGGCGCGCGCCGGCGAGGTCGAGCGGATGACGGGCGTGGCGCAGGGCTACGAGCCGCCGACCGCCCCCGAGCTGGTCGTCGACGGCAGCGACGCGGCGACGCTGGCGGACGCGGCGGCGAAGGTGGTCGCGCTGCTCGGGTGAACGGCGCCCGCTGCCGAGCGACGGACCCGCCGGGACGAGGGCAGAGACGCGACCCAAGGGCGCCCGATCACGACCGAGCCAGCTCGGGGCGAGGCTGCCCGGAGCAGGCTGGCAGGAAGCACCGAGCCGGGTACAGCCGTCCTGGCGGCAGCACGCCGCCAGCCGCCAGCCGCGCCCGCGCCTAGCCTCCGCCGCCCCCCACTTCCGAGGACACGTGAACGCCGCGCCGCTCGTCGAGGTCACGCGCCGCGACGTCGTCACCGGCCGCGAGGTCGTCGAGTCGCTCCACGTCGGCCACCTGGTCGCCGTCGACGGCGACGGCGCGGTGACCGCGGCCGTCGGCGATCCGGACGCGGTCGTGTTCCCGCGCTCGGCGCTGAAGCCGGTGCAGGCCGCGGTCTGCCTCGATCTGCTCGACGACGCCGGCGTCACCACGACCCCGGAGGAGGTCGCCGTCGCCTGGGGGTCGCACCGGGCCGAGCCGGCGCAGCTGACCACGGTCGCGGCCCTGCTCGGCCGCGCCGACCTGTACGGCGACGAGGCCGAGGCGGCCCTGACCTGCCCGCCGGCCCTGACGCCCGACGACCGCGCGGCGCCGGCGCGGCGGCTCGCGCACAACTGCTCGGGGAAGCACGCGCTGTTCCGGCTGACCGCGCACGCGCTCGGACTGCCGACGGATCCGGCCGCGATACTCGCGCACGACGGCCCCCTGCAGACGCGGGTGCTCGCCGGGGTCACCGAGGTGACCGGGCCGGCCCGGGCGGTCGGCGTCGACGGCTGCGGTGCCCCGGCGCTGGCGCTGCCACTCGTGATCGTCGCCCGGACGTTCGCGGCGCTCGCGTCGGAGGCCCGGTTCGCCCGTGTCCGCGACGCGGGACTCGCGCACCCGGGCCTCGTCGCCGGTCACGAGCCGCGGTCCGGCGGCACGCGGGCGCCGCTGGTGGACACGGCGCTGCTGGCCGCCGGCGTCGTCGCGAAGCGCGGCGCGGAGGGGGTGCTCGCCGCCGGGTGGCGGACCCCCGACGGCGACGTCGGCGGTGTCGCCGTCAAGGCGCTGGACGGGGCGATGCGCGGCGCGGCGACGGCCCTGGTCGCGCACCTGGCGGCGGCCGGCGTCGTCGCACCCGACGTGTGGCAGGAGACCGACCCGACGGGCGGCGGCCGACCCGCCGGGACGGTCCGCCCGGCGGGATGACGCACCCGACGCGGCCGGACCGGTGGCGGCGCGAGCGCCGGGAGCGGGACGCCCCCCGCCAGGGCGCCACTACGAGCCGTCCCGACCCACCCCCTTACCCTCCGACCGACAGGCCGGAGGAGCGGGAGCGGTGCTGGAACGACGCCGCCTGCTGCGCGCCACCCCCGCGGTCGCTCTCGGCATCAGCAGCATGACGCTGCCGCACGCGGCCGCCGCGGCCTCGGGCGACGGCACGGCCAGCGTCGATCCTCCTCGCAGCCTCACGATCGACGACACCCTCGCGCCCGATGCGGGTGACGACGTCGCGTACCGGGTCCGCCTGCTCGACGCGAACGGCACGCTGCACGACGGCGACGTGACGGTCACGCTCGCCGTCACGGTCGACGACGGGTCGGACGGCGGTGCGGGCAGCACCGCGACCGGGACGTCGATCGAGGGGGTCGCACGCACGCAGCACAGCGTCACGACCGCGACGGGCTCCGTCGATCTCTCGGTCGACCTGCCGGGGACGGGCACCTACCTGGTCCGCATCACCGCCTCGCCGGCCCCGACGAACCAGCCGGACGGCGTGACCGTCGCCGTCACGGTCGCCTGAGGCGCGACCGACCGCCCCTGCGCACCGGGCGCCGCGTCAGCCGCACCCGTCCGGCAGATCCTCCTGCGCGAAGGTCCGCGACGCCGTCCGTCCGAACGCGTCCTCCACCGACACGACGACGTCGCCGGACGCGGCCCCGCCGAGCGACCCGGTGACGATCCCCAACGAGGACAGGTAGCCGGCCGGCGCGGGCGAGGCCGCGGACCAGGTGAACGGCGCGACGCCACCGACGGTCAACGGGACGCTGCTGCTCGCGACATCGCCGACGCAGCCCTGCAGCGCCGGCGCGTCGACCCGGGTCGGCCCGCTCGGCTCCTCGGACACCGTGCTGAGCATCAGGTCGGTGGTCGCGAAGCTGACGTTGGCCGTCCCGTCCAGGTTGCGGAAGTCGGCCAGCGCGACCTGGTAGTCCGTCGTCCCGACGGTCAGGATGATGTCGTCCTCCGCGTAGTCGGCCTCGATGGCGCGCACGACGTCGACGGCACCGTCGGTCAGGCGGCTCGCGACCTGGGCGGGGGTGAGGATCGTCCCCGAGGCCGCGAACTCGGCGCCGAGGATCCGGGCCGCCATCCCGGCGACGTGCGGCGCCGCCATCGACGTCCCGCCGATCGCGATCGCGTCGAACGACGTGCCGTCGACGGTGGCCGTCGTGCACCCGGCGTTCGAGCCGCCGGACCCCAGCGCGTTCGGGTCGACGCAGGCCGAGGTGATCGTTGACCCCGGCGCGTACAGGTCCAGCACCGGTCCGAAGTTCGAGAACGAGGACTCGATGTTCATCCCGAAGTCCGGCGAGGACGACGGGAGGATCGCGTCGCCGCTCGTGTCCCCGAAGTTGCCGCCGGACTCCGAGCGGCCGAGCGAGCCGACGGTGATCGCGTCCTCGACATGCGCCGGCGTGAACCAGAGCGCGGGCCACGAGTCGTTCCCCGCGGCGACGACGACCGTGACGCCGGCGTCGATCAGCTGCTGGACCCGCGTGTCGTACGCGCTGGTCGCCGGCAGGGCGTAGAAGTACCGGGTCCCGGCGTCGTCGTAGTAGTAGTAGTTCACGGAGAGCCCGCCGAGGCTCATGTTCACGACCGCGGGCCGCTCGAGCCCGCCCTCGGGGATGCGGTCGAGGATCCACTGCAGCCCGAGCGCGATGTTCGTCGAGCTGGTGCTCCGGTCGCAGTCCGGGAAGACTTTCACCGGGATGATGGACGCGCCGCGCGCGACCCCGGAGAGGGTGCCGCCGGCGGTGCCGGCGACGTGCGTACCGTGACCGTTGCAGTCGTCGGTCGGGACGGTCCCGTCGCCCGCGAGGGCGAACCAGCCGTCGTCCGGCTCGGTCGGGACCCGGCCGGTGAAGTCGGGGTGCGCCGTCTCGATGCCGCTGTCGACGATGTAGAGGTCGACGTCGGTGCCGTCCGACGTGTACTCGTACGTCTCGTCGAGACCGGCGGTGCGGTAGTCCCGGTCGATGAAGCCCAGCCCCCAGCTGGCCGGGTCCGACACGGTCGCGACCCGGGCGTCGGACGACACGATCAGGTTGGGCTCGACGGCGGCGACGCCGGCCGCGGCGGCCACCGCGCGGACCTGGGCGGAGGAGAGGTCGGCGACGAGGACCCCGATCGGGTCCAGGCGTTCGCTGACGACGCCACCCGCGTCCGCGACGACGTCGGCGCCGACCGCGAGCGGGTCGACAGGCCGTCCGGTCGTGACGAGGCTCCGGATCTGGTCGAGGAGGCCCGGCTCCTCCGGCACGACGATCCAGCCGTCGTACCCGTCGGGCCCGATGGCGCGGAACGGCCCCTCGACGGACGCGCCACCCGGCGGCGCCGTCGGCGCGTCCTGCGCGCGGACGGTCCCGACCGTGGCGACCTGCACGAGCAGCACCGCGGCGACGAGGCCGAGGACCCTGCGGGAGCGCATGGCGCGGAGCCTACGACCGCAGGGACGAAGGTCCCGCGCGGAGGTTCCCGACGG
Organism: Actinomycetota bacterium; assembly: GCA_017852335.1. Taxonomy (GTDB): domain Bacteria; phylum Actinomycetota; class Nitriliruptoria; order Nitriliruptorales; family Nitriliruptoraceae; genus CSBr16-57R1. Next base: position 8,621 of record JAFMLG010000011.1, read on the forward strand.
CGCCGCCCCGGAAGCCCTCGTCGTGGCTACGGTCCCCGACGAGGGCGGCCGGGCCGGCCGACCCCGTCGCGCACCGGGAGCCGCGCCCCATGAGCGCCACGACCACCCCCTCCACGTCGACCGGCGAGCCGCACCGGCCGGTCGAGCTGCACGACGCCGTGATCCGGTTCGCCGGCGACTCGGGCGACGGCATGCAGCTGACCGGGGACCGGTTCACCACCGAGGCCGGCCTCGCGGGCAACGACCTCGTCACCTTCCCCGACTACCCCGCCGAGATCCGCGCCCCCGCCGGGACCCAGGCCGGCGTCTCGTCCTTCCAGCTGCACTTCAGCGACCACGACATCCACACGGCCGGCGACGCGCCGGACGTGCTGGTCGCGATGAACCCGGCGGCGCTGCTGAAGCACATCGGTGCGCTGAAGCCCGGTGGCACGGTCATCGTGAACGTCGACGAGTTCGACGAGCGGGCGCTCCAGAAGGCCGGGGCGATGACGAACCCGCTGGAGGACGGCTCGCTGGTCGACTTCCGGGTCCAGGAGGTCGGGCTGACCAGCCTGACGCTCCGGACCCTCGAGGCCGAGATCGCCGACGGGGACATGACGCGGAAGGAGGCCGAGCGCTGCAAGAACATGCTGGCGCTCGGGCTGGTGTCGTGGATGTTCTCGCGGCCGATGGACGCGACCGAGGAGTGGCTCCGCGAGAAGTTCGCGAAGCGGCCGGTGCTGGCCGAGGCGAACGTCAAGGTCCTGCGGTCCGGCCGGAACTACGGCGAGACGACCGAGGCGTTCGCGTTCACCTACGAGGTCCCGGCCGCGCAGCTGCCGCCGGGCCGGTACCGCACGATCAGCGGGAACCAGGCGCTGGCCTACGGGCTGGTCGCGGCCGCGCAGCGCGCCGGTCTGCCGCTGTTCGCCGGCGCGTACCCGATCACGCCGGCCTCCGACATCCTCCACGAGCTCGCGAAGCTGAAGCACTTCGACGTCACGACCTTCCAGGCCGAGGACGAGATCGCCGCGATCGCCAGCGCCATCGGCGCGGCGTTCGGCGGCTCGCTCGCCGTCACCGCGTCCTCCGGCCCGGGGATCGCGCTGAAGACCGAGGCGATCGGGCTGGCCGCCATCTACGAGCTGCCGCTGGTCGTCGTCGACGTCCAGCGGGGCGGTCCGTCGACCGGGCTGCCGACGAAGACCGAGCAGTCGGACCTGCTCCAGGCCGTCGTCGGCCGCAACGGCGAGGCACCGGTCCCCGTCGTCGCCGTGAAGTCGCCGGGCGACGCGTTCGACGCCGCCATCGAGGCCTGCCGGATCGCGCTGACCTACCGCACGCCGGTGATGCTGCTCTCGGACGGCTACACGGCGAACTCCGCCGAGCCGTGGCGCATCCCGGACGTCGACGGCCTGCCGGACCTCTCCACGGCGTTCGCGTTCGCGACCGAGCGCAACGACGCCGACCGGTTCCTCCCCTACCTCCGCGACCCCGGGACCCTTGCCCGACCGTGGGCGGTGCCCGGCACGCCCGGGCTCGAGCACCGGCTCGGTGGGCTCGAGAAGGCCCCGGACACCGGCGCCATCTCGTACGACGGGGCGAACCACCACGCCCAGACGGTGCTGCGCCACGAGCGCATCACCCGCATCGGGGCCCAGCTGCCACCTCTGGACGTCGACGACCCGACGGGCGACGCGGACGTGCTGGTCGTCGGGTGGGGCTCGACCGACGGGCCGATCCGGGCGGCCGTCCACACGCTGCGCGGGAACGGGCGGCGGGTGGCGCACGTGCAGCTGACGCACCTCGCCCCGATCCATCCCGACCTCGAGGAGGTGATGCGCCGTCACCGCGTCGTCATCTGCCCCGAGAACAACATGGGCCAGCTGGCGCTGCTGCTGCGGGCCCGCACGCTGATCGACGTGAAGGCCTACGACCGGGTCACCGGCGCCCCGTTCCTGTCGAGCGAGCTCGTGGACGTGATCGAGCGGCTCGGCGGCGACGCCCTGGAGGGGGAGCGATGAGCACCACCGAGCTGCCGCAGCTGACGCGGAAGGACTTCTCCTCGGACCAGGAGGTCCGGTGGTGCCCGGGCTGCGGGGACTACGCGGTGCTGGCGACGGTGCAGTCGACGCTGGCCGACATCGGCGCCCGCCCCGAGTCGACGGTGTTCGTCTCGGGCATCGGGTGCTCGTCGCGGTTCCCCTACTATATGAACACCTACGGCATGCACACGATCCACGGCCGCGCGCCGGCCGTCGCGACGGGCCTCTCGGTGTCGCGACCGGACCTCGACGTCTGGGTCGTGACCGGCGACGGCGACGCGCTCTCGATCGGCGGGAACCACCTGCTGCACGCGCTGCGTCGGAACGTGAACCTCACCATCCTGCTGTTCAACAACGAGATCTACGGCCTGACCAAGGGCCAGTACTCGCCGACGTCGCCGCTCGGGTCCGTGCACAAGTCGACGCCGATGGGGTCCATCGACCGACCGCTGAACCCAGTCAGCCTGGCGCTCGGCGCCGAGGCGACGTTCGTCGCGCGGTCCATCGACAGCGACCGGAAGCACCTCTCCGAGGTCCTCGCCGCCGCGCACGCCCACCGCGGCGCGTCGTTCGTCGAGATCTACCAGAACTGCGTCGTGTTCAACGACGACGCGTTCGCCGCCGTGACGGGCAAGGACACGAAGCAGCAGAACCAGATCCGGCTGCGCCAGGGCGAGCCGGTCGTGTTCGGCCCCGAGGGCGAGCGGGCCGTCGTCGCCGGCGAGGACGGCTCCATGCGCATCGTCCCGACCGCCGAGGCCGGCGACCGCGTCGTCGTCCACGACGCGACCCGGGAGGACCCGACCACCGCGTTCGCCCTGGCCCGGCTGGCGCCCTCCCCGACCGGCCCGACCCCGATCGGCATCTTCCGGGCGGTCGAGGGCCCCGTCTACGACGACCTCGCCCGCGAGCAGGTCGCGCGGGCGAAGGCCGCGGCGCCGGCCGACCTTCGGGCCCTGCTCGAGGGCGGGAACATCTGGAACGTGGGGTAGGAGCGCGCGACATGGCACCGCGACGCTCCGCGCCCTGAGAGGACCGCCTCTCAGCGAGTCCCGCCGGGGGTATCCTTCCTCATTGCGAACCTGCAGTCCTGTGGGCGGGGTACGGAACGGCTCGGAGAGCGGAGCAGCGGTGCGGAACAAGGGTCCATCGGACGCGCCGATCCGGCGACGGCCGTCGCCGTTCCTGGCCTCCCTCGCGGTGCTCATGACCGTCGCAGGTGTCCTCGGACCGGGGAGCCCCTCGCAGGCCACCGGTACGACCTACATGCTCGACAACGGCAAAATCCGCTTCGGGGGAGGCGGCCACAACTCGACGACCTTCACCCCCGAGGCCTCGATCAACGACCGCGGCAACCTCCTCCAGCCCTTCTACAAGTCGCCGATCGACTCCAAGTGGTACAAGCTGACCTACTCCAACTACCCGCTCGATCTCGCGATCGGAACGGGGACCGGTGGCGCCAACTGGACGGCATCGACCATCCGGTTCGATACCGACGGGGCCTCGTCGGCGCTCACCGGTCAGACGTTCGACGCCACAGGATTCACCCGAACCAGTGGCACAGGCAGCCCGGACGTCGGCTACGGGACGTTGGTCACCAGCGGAACCGTCACCCTCGGCGGTGCCGCCTTCACGCTTCAGAACGAGTACACGCTCGGCCAGACCGCCTCGTTCGTGAAGATCACCACGACGCTGACGAACGCGTCGGGCGGAGCCGTCCAGAACGTCAACCTCTGGGTCGGGACCAGGGACGACTGGGTGGGCACCGACGACGACACCACGAAGACGCGGGGGACGCTCAGCGGAGGGGCCTTCGCAGCCATCTCGAACGCCGCCGACAGCGCACCTGCACTTCAGATCGTCGCCGGGAGCGAAGGCATCCTGTTCTACTCCACGACGGAGGGGGCGGGTACGTCCATCGACGACTGCTGCGACTTCAGCAACTCCTACGACGTCGATCCATCGACCTCCCCCATCACCGACACCGGCGACGGCTCGTACGCACTCCACCTCCCCGCTGGCACTCTCGCCAATGGCGCATCGGTGGAACTGGTCTGGTACTACGCCGCGGGGCCGATCGCCGATCTGACCTCCGTCGTCGCGGAGGTGGCGCAGGCGGCGGGCGTGGGTGCACCGCCGACCCCGGCGGTGGTGTCGTCGCCGGTGGCGGATCCCGAGGGTGGTCTGCCGGTGGTGACCCCGCCGGGGTCGTCGTCGGGGTCGGTGGGCGGGGTGCCGTCGGCGCCGGCGCCGTCGGTGCCGACCAGTGGCACGGCGCAGTTCGAGGTCGGCGTCGTCCGGACCGAGATCCGCACGGGCGGTGCTGGCACCGTGACGCGCTCGGCGGGTGCGCCGGTCGTCGAGGTGGTCCGTGACCGGGTCGGGACGGTCGGTGGTGGTGGGATGGCCCCGGGCGGGATCGTGGAGGTCTGGATGCCGCTGCCCGGCGGCGGGTCGCGGCAGGTCGCGCTGCTGCCCGTCGGTGAGGACGGGTCGTTCGACGGGGCGCTGCCGTTCACCGGCGAACTCGACGGGAACGGTCCGCTGCCGATCGGTGAGCGGACCATCCAGCTCTACGGCACCGACGCGAACGGGCAGCTGACCGTCGTGAACGTCGGGATCCGCGTGGAGCAGCCCGGTCCCCTCGCGCCCGAGCCCGAGCGGGCCCCCGGCGCGCCGCCGACGCTGACCCCCGGCCAGTCGCTGGCGACCAACGCCGGGCTCCCCACCCCCGTCACCGTCACGCCGCTGCCGGGCGAGCGGACCACCCGCGTCCAGGGCGACGGGTGGCTGCTCGAGATCGACGTGCCCGAGGGCACGGTCCGCGACGAGGCCGGCGCCCCCATCATGGAGGTCGTCGCCGGGGACGACACCGAGGTCCGCGGCACCGGGTTCCTGCCCGGCACCCGCGCCTACGTCTGGATCATGTCCGACCCGACGTTCCTCGGCGAGGTCCGCATCGGCTCCGACGGGACCTTCGCGGGCGACCTCCCCGTCGACGTCGCTCCGGGCCAGCACACCCTGCAGGTCTCGGGTGTCGGCACCGACGGCTACGTCCGCGCCGCGAACCTCGGCGTGATCGTCCTCGCCGGCGACGGCAACCCCCGACCCACCCGCGTCGACTCCGGCGGGGGCAGCGCCCCGCTGCTGCCGCTGCGCACCGGCACCCTCGCCCTCGCGCTGGCGGCCGGGCTCGGCGCCGCCACCCTCACCCGCCGGCGCGCCCCCACCGCATGACCCGAACCACCCGACCGGGTCGGCGGCCGTCAGCCCAGACGACGGCCGCCGACCTCGTCCGGCACGATCCGGACCCACGTCGCCACCGCACCGTCGCCGACCGCCCAGCTGTCGACCCGCTCCGCGACCCGAGCCGCGACCTCGCCGTCCAGGACCTCGGCCCGCCCCCGGACCACGACGCTCCATCCGGTCCGGGTCGCGGGGTCGAGGGAGTCGGCCTCGAACGCGACCGGCTTCCCGAAGATCGCGGCGCCGAACTTCCCGCCGTCGAGGCTCCGCAGCACCAGGACCGTCCCGTCGACGCCGTGGTTCACCGGCACGATGACCGGAACGCCGGCGTCGACGTAGGCGAGCCGGCCGTACGCGACGCTCCCGAGCAGCTCGAGGCTCTCGTCCATCCCGAGGACCTCGAGGCCGTGACGATCCGTCGCTCCGGTCATGCCCGCTCCTCCGGCGCCCGCGGCGCCCGCCGGCGGCACCGCCCGGCGCCGTCCCGGTCGAGGCTACGGAGCGGCCCCGCCTGGACCCCGGGGACCTTGGTCACGCGTCCGGGGGCCCGCCGGCCGGGACGCCGGGCGACTGGAACGGGAATCCGCGGACGCCGGCACGTCGTCGCGTAACGTCTGCCTGGCCCGGTTGGGTCGGCTGTACAGTCTGCGACCGGCACGACGGACCGGCTCGGGAGGCCGACGGTGGGACGTGACCACGTACGACGCATCCTCGCGGGGGCGACGGTCGCGGCGCGCTGCTCGCCCCGACGGCCGCGGTCGCCCAGACGGCGGACCCCGAGCTGAGCTGCGTCCCCGACACCGTCACGGCCGGCGCCACGCTGACCTGCACCGTCGCGGGCGTCGCGGCGAGCCGGGCCGTCGACCTCGAGCTCCGCGTCGCCGGTGCCGTCGCGGCGACGGCGGACGGCGTCGCCGCCACGGACGGGACGGCGACGGTCGTGCTGACCGTGCCCGCCGTGACCGCCGGCGGCGACGCGACCGTGGCCCTCGTCGGGACGTCGGTCACGCTGCCGGTGACCGTCCAGCCCGCCCGACCCAGCACCGTCTCGGCCGGCCTCGGCCCGTCGCGGGGCGACGTCCCGCGGACGATCCCGGTGGCCGCCGCCGTCACCCTCGGCGCGGCCCTCGCGGCCGCCGCGGGGTGGGAGCGTCGGCGCGGTGCGGGGGACGCCGCCTGAGCACGCTCGGTCCGGACCGGCCCTTCCCGGCCGACGCGTTCACCGACATCCTCGCCGGCAACGCCGCCTTCTCCTCGGACTTCGGTGACGCCGACCTCGAGGCCGGCGCCGCCCGGCACCTCGCCGTGGTGACCTGCATCGACTCGCGGATCGACGCGCTCGCGGTGATCGGGGTCCACGCCGGCGACGCGATGGTCGTCCGGAACGCCGGCGCCCGGGTCACCGACGACGTGCTGCGGACGCTGGTCCTCGCCACGACCGTCCTCGGCGTCGACCGCATCCTGGTCATGCCGCACACGCGGTGCAAGATGGCCTCGGTGGAGGAGTCGGCGCTGCACGCCGCGATCCTCCGACAGCACGGCATCGACACCCGGAGCCTCGAGTTCCGGACCGTCGCGGACCAGGAGGCGGCGCTCCGTGACGACGTCACGCGCGTCCGGTCCTCGCCGTTCCTCCGCCCCGAGGTCGTGGTCGGCGGGGCGGTCTACGACGTCACGTCGGGACGACTCCTCCCCGTCGACGCCTGAGGCCGCGCCGGCTCACCGGCGGTGGACGTCGCGCGATCCCGCCTGGTCGGCCGCGTACAGCACCAGCGTCCCGACCTGCACGTGCGCCGGCCGGGTCAGCGTCCACCGGACCGCGTCCGCGACGTCCTCGGCGCTCAGCGGCGTCAGCCCCGCGTACACCGCGTCGGCCCGGTCCCGGTCCCCGTGGAACCGGACGACGGAGAACTCGGTCTCGACGAGTCCGGGGTCGACCGTGCTGACCCGCACGCCGGTCCCCAGCAGCTCGGTCCGCATCGCCGTCGTGATGCGGTCCAGCGCCGCCTTCGTCGCGCAGTACACGGCGCCGTCCGGGTAGGTGTCGTGCCCGGCGACCGATCCGATGTTCACGACGTGCCCCCGACCCCGGGCGATCATCCCGGGCAGCAGCGTCCGCGTGACGGACAGCACCCCGCGGACGTTCGTGTCGAGCATCCGGTCCCAGTCGTCCGGGTCGCCCTCGTGCAGCGGCGCGCGGCCCGCGGCGAGGCCGGCCGCGTTGACGAGGACCTCCACGTCCGCGGACGTCCCGAGCGTCGCCGCCGAGAGCCCGGCGGCGACGGCGGCGCGGTCCCGGACGTCCAGCGGGACGGCCAGCGCCTCGGTACCGCCACGGGCGAGCTCTTCCGCGAGCGCGGCCAGCCGATCCGCGCGGCGCGCGACGAGGACGAGCCGGGCCCCCTCCCCCGCCAGCGCCACGGCGACCGCACGGCCGATGCCGCTGGACGCCCCGGTCACGACGGCCGTACGGCCGACCAGCGCGCCCCCGCTCATCGGCCCACGCTCAGAACACCACCGTCGCGGGTCCCGTCCGGATGACGCGGTCGGCGCAGTGCCACGCGACGGCCCGGGACAGGACGATCCGCTCGATGTCCGCGCCGGCCCGGCGCAGGGCCGCGACGTCGTCGCGGTGCGAGACCCGGGTGACGTCCTGCTCGATGATCGGTCCGGCGTCCAGCTCCGCGGTGACGTAGTGGGCGGTCGCGCCGATCAGCTTCACGCCCCGCTCGCGGGCCTGGCGGTACGGGTCGGCGCCGACGAACGCCGGCAGCAGCGAGTGGTGGACGTTGATCACGGGCACGCCGACCCGCTCGAGGAACCCGCCGGAGAGGATCTGCATGTACCGGGCCAGCACCACGACGTCGCAGGCGTCGACGAGGTGGGCGAGGAGCGCCTCCTCCGCCGCCTCCTTCCCGCCGGTCGCGACCGGGACGTGCAGGAACGGCACGCCGAACGGCTCGACGGCGGGCCGCAGCACCTCGTGGTTCGACGCGACCAGCACGACCTCGGCGCCGAGGTCGCCGCGCCGGGCCCGCCACAGCAGGTCGAGCAGGCAGTGGTCGACCTTCGAGGCCAGGATCGCGAGCCGCTTCGGCCGCGCGTCCGGCCACATCCGCCACGTCATCCCGAACGGCTCGCCGACCTCGGGCCCGAACCGCTCCTCGATCGCGGCGGTCGCCTCCGGCGTCGCCGCCAGCTCCATCCGGAGGTAGAACTCGCCGCCGCTCGGATCCGACGAGTGCTGCGACGAGTCGATGATGTTCGCGCCGTGCGCGTGCAGGAAGCCGGAGACGGCGCTGACGATGCCGGGCTGGTCGTGGCAGGACACGACGAGCCGCGTGATGGGGAGCTCCATGCGCGGAAGGCTACTCGCGGCCCCGCACGCGCCCTCCGGCGGGCCGCTGCGAGCGCCGGCGGCGGTGGCTAGCCTCGGCCGCGCCGGGCGACGACCGTCCGCATCGCAGGAGGACCGGCCCGAGAGGGCGACACCCAGGACCCGCACGCTGACGCGAGCGGTCCGCTGACCGAGACGACCCCGTAGGTGGGGGCCGAGCAGGAGGCGGATCCGTGGACGGCGTGCGCAGTTGGGCCGGGTTCGTCGCCGACAACGTCGACGGCGTCCTCGAACGCTCCCTCGAGCACCTGACCCTCGTCGCCGGCGTGATGGTGGCCGCGACCCTGTTCTCCGTCGTGCTCGGCATCGTGCTGATGGACCGGCCCGTCGCGCGCCAGGCCGCCCTCGGCGCGGCCGGCGTGCTGCTGACGATCCCCTCGCTGGCGCTGTTCGCCGTGTTCATCCCGCTGGTCGGGATCGGGAACCGGCCGGCCCAGATCGCCCTGTTCCTCTACGCCATCCTCCCGATCCTGCGGAACACGGTCACGGGGCTGGGGAGCGTCGACGAGGCCGTCGTCGAGTCCGCCCGCGGGATGGGGATGGGGCCGCTGCAGCAGCTGCTCCGCGTCCGGGTCCCGCTGGCCTGGCCGGTCGTCATGGCCGGGGTCCGCGTCTCGACCCAGCTGGTGACCGGGATCGCGGCCATCGCGGTCCTCGTCGGCGGCGGCGGGCTCGGCGCGTACATCCAGCGCGGGCTGACCAGCCTCGGCAACCCGTTCTCGATCGAGCGGGTCTGGACCGGGACCGTCTTCATCATCCTGCTGGCGCTCGTGCTGGACCTGGTGCTCGGCCTGATCGGCCGCCGCACCACCTCGCCCGGCATCCGCTGAGCCGCCACGACGACCGCACCAGCGACGACCGCACGAGCGACGACCACACGAGCGACGACCACGCGACACGAGGGACGACGATGAGCGACCACCAGCCGATGATCACCCTCGACGGGGTCGAGAAGCGGTACAGCGAGGACGCGCCCCCCGCGGTCGAACGACTCTCCCTCGACGTCCACCGCGGCGAGATCCTCGTCCTCGTCGGCCCGTCCGGCTGCGGGAAGTCGACGACGCTGCGGCTGATCAACCGGATGATCGAGCCGACGTCGGGCCGCATCGTCTTCGACGGCGAGGACGTCACCCACATCGACGCGAACGACCTGCGCCGCCGTATCGGGTACGTCATCCAGCGCATCGGCCTGTTCCCCCACCAGACCATCGCCGAGAACGTCGGGACGGTCCCCCGACTCCTCGGCTGGGACCGCGGGCGGATCTCCGAGCGGACCGACGAGCTGCTGGACCTCGTCGGCCTCGACCCGTCGCTGTACCGCGACCGGTACCCGAAGGAGCTCTCGGGCGGGCAGGCGCAGCGCGTCGGCGTCGCCCGGGCGCTCGCGGCCGACCCGCCGGTGATGCTGATGGACGAGCCGTTCGGCGCGGTGGACCCGATCACGCGTGACCGGCTCCAGAACGAGTTCCTCCGCCTCCAGGAGGAGGTCCGGAAGACCATCGTGTTCGTCACCCACGACATCGACGAGGCCATCAAGATGGGTGACCGCATCGCGATCCTCCGCGAGCGGTCCGTCGTCGCGCAGCTCGACACCCCGTCGCGCATCCTCGCGTACCCGGTCGACGACTTCGTCGACGACTTCATCGGGTCCGGCTCGACCCTGAAGGGCCTGCACTTCGAGCGGGTCCGCGACCTCGAGCTCAGCAACGACTACCCGTTCGTGCGCAGCTCGGAGTCGCGTGGCGACACCCGCCGCCTGCTCGCCGACAGCGACGCCCGGTTCGCGCTGGTCCTCGACGAGCGCGGCCGGCCCGAGCGGTGGGTCGACGACGAGGACCTCTCGCGCGGCGACCCGTCCGAGACGGTCGCCGGGCTCGGCCCGAAGGTCATCGCGATGGTCGAGGGGAACGCGACCCTCCACGACGCGCTCGAGGCGATGATCACGTCGTCGGCCGGGCAGGCCGTCGTCGTCGGCCGGGACGGCGCGTACACGGGGGTCGTCCAGATCGAGCAGCTGACCGAGGTCATCCGGCGCATGCGGGCCGAGGCCAAGGCCCACTACGACCGCCTGCGGGGCCGGGCGTGACGGCCACCGCCACCGCGTCCGACCCCGCGACCGGCGGTCCCCGCGACCGCTGGAGCCCGCGCGACGACCTCGGCCTGGTCGTGACACCGTTCGTGCTCCTCGCGGTCCTCGCCGCCTACCTCACCTGGCTCGGGGCCCAGGACCTGCCCCAGCAGGCCGCCAGCGCCATCACCGGGGACAAGCTGCTGACCCAGACGCGCGAGCAGATCACCATCACGGCCCTCTCCACCCTCGGCGTCCTGGTGATCGCGATCCCGCTGGGCATCGCGCTGACGCGGCCCTGGGGGAAGCGGTTCGCCGGGCCGGCGCTGGCGGTCGCCAACGCGGGGCAGTCGATCCCGGCGTTCGGCCTGCTCGTCATCGCCCTCGCGGTCCTCGGTCGGGTGTTCGGCCGGGCACAGGACAACATCCTCCAGAACACCATCGGGGAGGCGCTCGGGCCGGGACTGGTCATCTCGGTCTTCGCGCTCATCCTGTTCGCGATCCTCCCGATCCTGCGCAACACGATGGTCGGGCTGCAGCAGGTCGACCCCGACGTCATCGAGGCCGGCCTCGGCATGGGCATGACCCGGCGCGAGGTCCTGTGGCGCATCGAGCTGCCGCTGGCCGTCCCGGTCATGCTGGCCGGGGTGCGCACCGCGCTGGTCATCAACGTCGGGATGGCGACGCTGGCCTTCCTGATCGGCGGCGGCGGACTCGGCGTCGCGATCCGGTCCGGCATCCAACTGGCGCAGAACGTCGTCGTCGTCACGGGCGGCGTGCTGACCGCGCTGCTCGCCCTCTCGGTCGACTGGGTCGGCGCCGTCGCCGAGCGGATCCTCCGCCCCAAGGGGCTGTGACCCGGGTCGATCGCCCCCGGACACCGGAGGGGGCGGCCGCCCCGTAGGACGACCGCCCCCTCGCGGTGGTGCGCCGGACTCAGGCGAGCCCGATCGACTCCAGGTAGTCGCGTGCGACGTCCGCGTACTCGCGGCCCTCGATGTCGACCTTGAAGTTCAGGCCGACCATCGTCGGGTTGTCGAGCTCGGCGATGATCGTCTCGGCGATCTCGGTCACCGCGGCGGTGTCCGCGGCCGAGAGCGTGTCGTCGCGCATCGCGAACGAGACGTTGTAGAGGATCATGACGCCCGGGTCCTCGACGAGGGTCAGGCCGAGGCCGTCGATGCGGCCGTCGGTCGTGAACACCTCACCGAAGTCGCAGTTGTCGTTCCCCGTCTCGGTGTAGATGACCCCGGTCTCGAGGATGACCTGCTGCTCCTGCGGCATCTCGTACCCGGTGTGCTCCTCCCAGAGGACGAGCCCGTCCGGACGGTCCGGGAACTCCGACTCCATGCAGGCCACGGCGTCGGGGTTCGCGGCCAAGTAGTCGGCCATCGTCTGGAACGTGAAGGCCTCGCCGCCGTTCGCCGCGGTCGCCGCCGGCGACGACGCGAACCCGTAGGTGTTGTTGAACGGCGAGAGCCCCAGCCAGCGGATGCCGTTGGCCTCGAGGTCCTCGGTGCTCACCAGGTCGTACAGCGTCTGGCGGTCGGTGGAGGGGGTCTCCTCCTTGCCGAGGTGCACGGCCCACCCGGTGCCGTTGTACTCCGGGTAGACGTCGATGTCGCCGGCGATCAGGGCGTCGCGGTTCACGACGGTCCCGCCGAGGTTCGTGCGGTCCTCGACCGGGATGCCGGCCTCCTCGAGGGCGATGACGAGCATCTGGCCCAGGAGGATGTTCTCGGTGAAGTCCTTCGAGCCGACCGCGATCGTCGGCGCGTCGGCGGAGGCCCCGTCGTCCGTCCCACCGCCGCACGCGGCGAGCGTGAGGGCGAGCGCGAGGCTGCTGCTGATGGTGAGGGCTGTTCTGCGTACCCGGGTCATTCACTTCCTCCGATTCGCGAGCAATAGGGGCAAGACCTCGCGGACTGCTTGGGAGTCGCCTTCCGGCAGAGGTCGAGCTGCGACCGACGGCCGCCTTGCTGCGCGAACGACCCTACCGAGGTCGTGCGACGGATGCGAACACGTGCGCATCACCGCGCAGGAGCCGCTGCGACGGCGTTCCGCGCGATCAGCCGCCGACCGCGATCGCGGCGCCGCCCGCGACGACCAGCAGCATCGAGACGCCGAGGCGCGCGGTCAGCACCTCCTGTGCCCCCGAGAGCCGACCGATGACGGCCGTGAGCAGCGGTGCGGTCGCGACGATCGCCGCGACGTACGGCACGAACACCAGACCGATCGCGACGAACGCGAGCAGCCGCGCCACGCCCATCGTCGCGGAGGCGACGGCGAGCGGCCGGCCCACGTCGCGGAGCGCCCGCAGCTGCGCGACCGGCGACCCGGGTGCGACGACCACGGCCGCCGCCCACGCACCGAGGAACACGACCGCCCCGAGCACGACCGGATCGCCGCCGGTGCGGACGGCGACGGCGACCAGCACGTCCCCGACGGCGAACGCGGCCGCGGCGGCCAGCCCGATCGCGAGGCCACGCACGGCCAGGCGCGGCTCGGCCGCGGCGACGCGTCGGTCGTCCCCCGAGAGTCCGTGCTGGACGACGCCGCCGACGACCGCGGCGATGCCGAGGCCGGCCAGCGGCGTCGGCCACTCCCCCAGCACCGCGCCGGCCAGCAGCACCACGACCACCGGCGACGCGTTCTTGACCATGCTGGCCCGGGACGGGCCGACGAGGGCCAGCGACTCCCAGAACAGCAGCCGTCCGACCAGCAGCGCGACGCCGCCGGCGACCAGCGCAAGCCCGAGGCTGGCCGGCGGCGGGACGGGCCGGCCGACGGCCGCCGCGACGGCCAGCACCGGCACGACCACCAGGCCCAGGGCGAACCACATCGAGACGCCGACGGCTCCGATCCCGCGGCCGGCCGCGCCGGACCGCGCGAGGCTGACGTTCGACCACGCGAAGAGGAGCGCCGCGAGCAGGGCGAGGAGGATGCCGAGGAGGGCGGAGGGGTCGTCCAGCACGCCCGGACGCTACTGCCGCGCAGGGCTGTGGTTCCCTCGCGGGGGCGGACGACGGAGCGGGCATGCGGCGGCGGGGTCGGACGGCGCTGCTCGGCGCCGTCCTGCTGGTCCCGGTCGTGGCGGTCGCCGTCGCGGCCACGACCCCCACGGCGCCGCCGGCCCCGCCGGCCGCGGCCCCGACCCCGGTCCCCGTCGAGGTCGAGGAGCCGGACCCCTTCCCCCCGCCCCCGCCGCCCGACGGCTTCGTCGCCGTCTCCCGGCGGGGCGGCCACGACCTCGCCTTCGTCGCCGCGGTCGCGGCCGACCCCCGCGTCACCGGCATCTCCCGCCTGCGCTCCGACACGCTCGGTCTGACGGCCGCCGTCGCCCCGGACGGCACCGTCGTCGAGCGCCGCACCGGCGGGTGGCGCGTCCCCGTCGCGGTGACGGCGCTCGACCCGCCGCACCACGCCCGCGTCGTCGGCGCGGACGCCGACGGCGTCGCGGCGCTGTCGGCGCTGCTGCCCGGGACGGTGCTGCTGTCCGAGTCGGGTGCCGGGCTGCGCGGCGTCGGCGTCGGCGCCAGCGTCACGATCGCCGGCCGCCTCGACCTCTCCCGCGCCCGCACGCTGACCGTCGCCGGCGTCGTCCCCGACGGGCTCGTGAACGGGGCGGAGCTGGCCGTGCACCTCGACGACGCGGACGCGATCGGGCTGGACACGCGCGAGACGCTGCTGGTCCGCCACCGCGACGACGGGGACCGCCCCGACGGGACGACCGCCGGCGAGCGGATGGTCGAGGACCTCACGGCGACGTGGGGGGCCGGCGACCGCTCCGAGGAGGAGGTCGAGGACGCCGACCTGCTGGTCCGCGCGCTCGGCGCCGACGCCGGCCCCCGCCTGATCCTCGGGACGATCGCGGTGAAGGAGCGGTTCGGCGAGTTCGCGTACCGGCCGACGCCGGACGTCCGGGAGATCGACGTCGAACGGGCCTGGACCGACGCGAACCTCGAGACGGTCCGCCTGCCGGTCATCGGCGCCGTGCGGTGCCACCGGCTCATCCTCGACGACCTCGCGGCGGCCGTCGACGAGCTGATCGCCGCCGGGTACGAGGACTGGCTCTCACCGCGCCGGTACGCGGGCTGCTGGTACCCGCGCCGGATCATGGTCGGACGGGCCGCGCTGTCCCGTCACACGTGGGGCATCGCCATCGACCTCAACGTCGACATGTCGGCACCCGGCCTCGGCAGCGAACCACCGGACGAGCTGATCGCGATCATGGGTCGGAACGGCTTCCGGTGGGGCGGCGACTTCTCCACCCCGGACAACCACCACTGGGAGTGGCTCGGCGCCGCCGCGACCGAGCGTCCCGACCGCGACACGCCGGACGACGCGGACGCGGACGACGGTCGGGGCGACTAGACCGTGGTCAGCGCCAGGCCGGCGACCAGCTCGGCGACGGCGGCGCGGAGCTCGGCGAGCCCGGCGTGGGGACGGCCGGTGGCCTCGTCGCAGACGACGTCCCGCCGGACCTCGAGCATGACGCTGGCGATGCTGGGATCGCCGGCGGCCGCCGCCGGAGTGATCGCCCCGGCGAACGGCGTGTCACGGGCGGTGGCGAACCCGTGCGCGGCCATGACCCGCTCGACCCGGGCCGCGAGCGCCTCGGGCGTGGCGGTCGCGTCGGTCCCGACGCAGACCTCGGGCCGGGGGGTGTCGGGGCTGAGCTCGTAGGGCAGGGCCCGGCTCGGGTACGAGTGCAGGTCGACGATCGTGACGCAGCCGTGCCGCGCGCGGAGCCGCTCCACCTCCTCGGCCAGCGCCGCGTGCCACGGCGCGTGGAACCGGGCGATGAGGTCCGCGCGCGTGGCGGCCAGCCCCTCGGGCCCCTCGGGCCGCAGCGGCGCGCACCGCGAGGTCCGGGTGTAGACCGCCCCCATGCCGACCCGCTCCATCGTCTCGATGGTCGGATCCGGGTACCGCTCGACGTCGACGACGAGCCGCGAGGTCCGGTTCACCAGCAGCGTCGCGCCGAGCTCGACCACCCCCTGCGCCAGCTCGGCGGTCCCGTGGTCGGTCATCGCGAGCAGCTCGGCCGCCAGCCCCGGGTCGTCGAGTAGCAGGCCCTCACGGACGTCGTCGGGGATGGCGAGCCCGGCGTGGGGCACGTGCACCACGACCGGACCGTCGCCGCGGAGGACCTCGAACGCCGTACCCATGACGCCACCTGAAGCGTGCTCGCTGATGCCGCCCCCCCGAGGTGTCAGCACCCGGGTGGGCCTCGGCAACAATAGACGAGCGTCCGTACGGCGGCACCGTATTCACCGCCGCCTCCAACGGCCCAGCAGCTCGTGCCAGGTGGGGCGGGGTACCGGCGCGGCACCGGCCCGGACGGCCGCCGGGACCGGGGTCGTCGCGTCCGGGCCGGCGTCCCGGGGTGGGTCCGGGTCCAGGTCCGGGTCCGGATCCGGATCCGGGTCCGGGTACGGATCGGGGTCCGGTGCGACGGCCGGCACCTCCACCGCTCCGACGTCGCACCGACCGCCGTCCGGCTGCGGCCGGGCCAGGCCGCGCGCGTCGGTCGCCGGCCAGACGTCGGTGCAGTCGGCGACGTCGACGAGCGGCCCGTCGGCGGCCGGCACCAGCAGCCGGGTCCGGCCCTCGACCGCGCCGTCCGTGCCCGGCAGCGCCGTCAGCGCCGGAGCCGTCGCCGGCACGGTCGCGCCGGGGCAGGACGCGTCCGACGCGACCGCCGCGACGGCGACGTCGGGGGCCGGACCGGCGTGGGCGACCGTGCCGGCGCAGACGGCCGGCGTCGGCCCGTCGGGGGTCAGCGGCGCGACGCCGGTCAGGACCGTTCCGCGCAGCACCACGCGGACGGAGCCGCCGAGGGACGCGTCCCCCGCGACGTGCCCGCCGACGTCGGCCCGGGCGTCGGCGAACGTCGTCGCGACGGCCCGCAGGACCGGCTCGGCCGCCCCGGAGAGCCAGACGGAGCCGCCGGTCGCCGCGGCGTTCGCGGTGAACGTCGCGGTGGTCAGGGTCACGTCTCCGCTGGCCCGGACCGCGCCGCCCTGCCCCGACGGCGTCGGTGCCGTGTTCGCCACGAACTGGGTCCGCGTCGCGGTCAGCGCGCGGGCGTCGACCGCCCCGCCGAGGGGTGCGGTGTTCGCGACGAGGTCGACGTCGACGAGGACGACCTCGTCGGCCGAGACGGCCCCGCCCCGCGCGGCGGTGTTCGCGACGAGCAGCACGTCCTCCGCCGTGACCCGGCTGGGCGTCGGGTCGGCGGACGACGCGACCTCGGCCCCGACCGCCCCACCGACGCCGTCGAGGTCCGTGCCGTCCGCGTCCCCGCCGCGCAGCACCAGGTCGCGGAGGGTGACGGTCGTCGCCGGCCGCAGCAGCGTCAGGATCCGAGCCGTCCCGTCGGCGTGGAGCTCCGCCCGGACCCCGTCGGCGCCCGTCAGCACGAGCGGGACGGCCGCGGCGTGGACCACGTCGTCCTCCAGCGGGAACGTGCCGCGCAGGGTCACGGTCCAGGCCGCGCAGGCGGGGTCCGCGCCGGCAGCCGCGGCGACGGCGGCCCGGACGGCGGCGGTCGAGGTGGCCACGTCCGGCGCCCCGGTCGCGGCGTCGAGGTCGGTGCCGCAGACCAGGGCCCCGACGGCGCGGTGCCCGGGCCCGCCGAGCGGGACCAGCGGCAGCGGTCCGGCGACGACCGAGAGGACGATCGCGGTCGCGACCGCGGCGCGCGACGTCGACGTCCGCCCCATCCCCATCACCGGTCCCCCGACCGCGGCGGGCCGGGCCCGCGCCGCCAGCATGCCAGCCGTCGGACCCCGCCGCTACGGTCGCCGCATGGCGCGCTCGGGGACCTCGCGGACGACCTCGCGGACGAGGTGGCACAGCGTGTCCTCGACGCGCGAGTTCGAGACCTGCCCCCGCCGCTACCGGTTCGGGTACGTCGAGCGGCGGCCGAAGGACCGGCCGGTCCCGCCGCACTGGCGGTTCGGCACGGTGGTCCACGCCGGGCTCGAGGCGGCGTGGCGGGGGGTCCGGGAGGACCCCGACGCGCCGCTGGCCGCGCATCTGGTGGCGGCCGTGGCCGCGGCGGACGCCGCGGTCGAGGCCGAGGGGCTCGGACCCGACGACCGGGACCGGGCCGAGCGGATCCTGACCGCGGCGCTCGAGGCCGACGTCGTCCGGGACCGCGACGGGGCCGACGACGGGCCGCTGGCCGCCGTGCCCCCGCGCCCGATCGGCGTCGAGGAGGCGCTGCGCGGGTGGGCCGGCGGGGACCACGACCGCGTCATCGGGTTCGCGGACCTGATCCTCGAGCACGCCGACGGCACGGTCGAGCTCGTCGACCACAAGGTGACGTCGCGCCGACTCGCCCCCGAGGACCTCCGCGACGACTTCCAGCTGAACCTCTACGGCCACCTCGCGTCGAAGCGCTGGCGGGAGGCGCCGCGCATCCTCGCGACCGTCCACTACCCGACCGGTCCCGACGCGGTCAGCGTCGAGCTCGGCGCGGAGGGCATGCGCGCGGCCGACCGCCGGGTCCGCGCCGCGGCCCGGGCCATCGCGGCCGAGACCGAGTTCCCGCCGGTCCCGTCCCGGGCCTGCGGCGACTGCCCGTGGCAGCCGTCCTGCCCCGAGGGCTCGGCCCGGGACGCCGACGTCTGAGGCGCGCCGCCGTCGCCGCGGTTCAGCGCCGGGGCAGCGCCAGCAGGACCTCGAGCCCCCCGTCGTCGGGACGACGGACCGCCGCGCGACCGCCGTGGTCGCGTGCGACCTGTGCGACGAGCGCCAGCCCCAGCCCCGCGCCGGGCGCGGAGCGGGCCCCCGGCGCCCGGTAGAACCGGTCGAACAGGTGGGGCAGCTCGTCCTCGGCCACGCCGGGGCCGTGGTCCCGGACGACCAGCCGCACCTCGTCCGCGGTGGCGACGACGGCCACGGCGATCGGTCCGTCCGGCGCGTACTTCACCGCGTTGTCGAGCAGGTTCGTCAGCGCCGCGGCGATCCGTGACCGCTCGGCCGTGACGGTCGTGCCGCCGTCCCCCCCGACGACGAGCGTCAGGTCCGCGGCCCGCTGCGGGTGCCGGCGCCGCGCGGTGCCGACGACCTCGGTCGCGAGCGCGACGGGATCGACGTCCTCCCGCGCCCCACCCGGCCCGCCGTCGCGCGCGATCGCGACCAGTCCGTCGACCATCGCCGCCAGTTCGGCGACCTGGCCCCGCACGTCGGCGAGCAGTCGACCCCGTTCGACCGGATCCAGCATCGCGTCCCCGGCCTCGGCCAGCGCCAGCACCTCGAGGTTGGTCCGGAGACTCGTCAGCGGGGTGCGCAGCTCGTGCGACGCGTCGGCGGTCAGCCGCTCCTGCGCGTCGCGGGCGGCCTCGAGCCGGGCCAGCATCCCGTTGAAGGCCGCGGCGAGCCGCCCGACCTCGTCGTCGCCCCGGACCTCGAGCCGGATCCCGAGGTCACCGGCGCCCCGGACCGACTCGACGCGCGCGGTCAGATCGGTGACCGGCCGCACCGATCGGCCCGCCAGCCACCGCGCCAGGGCCGCGGCGACGGCGGCCGCCAGCACCGAGACCAGCGCGATGGTGCGCCGCAGGTCCCGGACGATCCGGTCGGCCTCGTCGAGCGGGCGGGCGACCTGCAGGGCGAGCCCGTCGGTGGCCGGGACGACGAGGATCCGGACGGCTCGGCCCTCCACCTCGACGGTCCGCAGGAACCCCGGCGCCGTGCCCGCCGCGACGGCCCGCACGTCCGTGGTGACCGGCAGGGGCGCGCCGTCCTCGGCGCCCGGGAGCCGCAGGACCCGCCCGGCGGCGTCGACGACCTGGATCACGGCGGCCGCCCCGCCGAACCGGTCACGACGCGGGAGCATCCGCATCAGCGCCTCGCGGGGCCGCCGCTCGACGTCCGCCGCGACGGCGCGGAGGTCGCGGTCGACCGCCCCGAACTGCGCCCGCACGACCAGGGCCTGGGCGGCGAGGCCGACGGCGAGCACCGCGACGGCGACGACGCCGGCGACGAGCGCCGCGACCCGACCCCGCAGCGTCACGACGTCACCGCCGGCCCGTCGTCCTCCGCCTCGACGCGGACCACGTACCCGACGCCGCGGACGGTGTGCACGAGCCGCGGGGCACCGTCCTCCTCGAGGTGGCGGCGCAGGCCGGCGACCTGCTGCTCGAGCGCGTTCGGTCCGACCTCCGCACCGTCCCAGACCTCGTCGGCCAGTCGCTCACGGGTCGCGACGTGTCCGGGCGGATCGAGCAGCACCTCGAGGAGTCGGAACTCGGTCGGGGTCAGGTCGATCGAGCGCTCACCGCGGCGGACGCGGTGCGCGTCGACCTCGAGGACGAGGTCCCCGGCGCGGAGCACCCGGTCCCGGGTGGCCGCGGCCGCCGGGGTGCGCCGCAGCAGTGCCCGCAGCCGCGCGACCAGTTCCTCGAGGGCGAACGGCTTCACGAGGTAGTCGTCGGCGCCGGACTCGAGGCCGGCGACCCGGTCGCCGACGGCGTCGCGGGCGGTGAGCATCAGGATCGGCGTCGGGAGGCCGTCGCGCCGGAGCCGCTCGGCCAGGCGCATGCCGTCGGGACCGGGCAGGCCGACGTCGAGGACGATCAGGTCCGGCTCGCGGGCGGCGATCAGCCGCAGGGCGACCAGTCCGTCGGGCGCGGCGCGGACGGCGAAGCCGTGGATCGCCAGCGCCCGCTCGAGCGCGCGGCGGACCGCGTCGTCGTCCTCGACGACGAGGACGTCGACCGGCGGCGCACCGGGGTCCGGGGTCGGGGGGACGACCATCCGGACCTCCTCGACGCGCCGCCGGTCGTGGACCACCGCCACGCTAGGGGGAGGGGCCTCCCCGGCGCGGCGCGGTCCGGGTGGGTCAGGCCGCGGCGTCCTCGTCGGCCGCGGCGTCGTCATCACCTGCGGCGTCGTCCGCCGGCGCGTCCGCGTGCCGGCCGCCCATGCCGAGCTCGGCCATCGCCGCCTCGAGGTCGGCGACGTCGACGCCGAGCGCCTCGGCCACGGCGGCGAGGTGCGCCTCGCGGCCCGCGGTCCGACCGGCCTCCATCGCGGCGGCGAGGTCGTCCTCGTCGACGCCGAGCGCCTCGGCGAGGGCCGCGCGGCGGGCATCCATCGCCTCGGCACGCTGCGCGGCCCCGGGCCCACGGCGGCCCATGCCCTCGCCCGCGCGGGCGCCCATCCGGTCGGCGATGCGGCCGCGGACGCCCTCGAGGCGACCGGTCATCGGCCCGCCGTGGTCGCGACCGGCCGCGGCGGCCAGGGCCATGCGCTCGGCCCGCGGGCCGTCGTGGGCGCGCCCGGCCACGGCCGCCCCGACCGCACCGGCCGCGGCGAGCGCGACGGCGCCGCCGGCGACGAGCGCGACGGTGCGGGTCCAGCGCCGGCGCGGGGCGGCGACGGCTCCTGCGGTCGCGTCCGGTGCCGGGTCGGGCGTCGGGTCGGGGGCGGGCTGGTGGGTCGTCTCGTCCATGGTGGGCGGTCCTCCGGTCGTGGTCGCCGCGCGGTGGGGCGCGCGGCTCCGGTGCGCGGACGGCGGGCGCCGTCCGGTGCGCACAGCGTGCGATGCGGACCTGACGGGACCCTGAGGACGGCGCGACGGGTCCGAGAACCCCGCCGGCGACCCTCCCGCGGTCGAGGAGGACCCGATGGACCCGCAGCGCATCCCCGTGATCGGCACCGGGGCCGAGTCCGGGACGGCGACCGCGCCCCCGCCCCCGCCGCCCCCGCCGGGGGGGACGACCCCGCCGCGGCCGCCCCTGCGCCGCGCGACCGGGGACGCGATCCTCGGCGGCGTCGCGGCCGGGATCGCCCGGACGCTGGACCTCGACGTGGCGCTGGTCCGCGTCGCGATGGTCGTGCTGGCCCTGCCGCTCGACGGTCTCGGCGTCATCGCCTACCTCGCCGCCTGGGCGCTGATCCCCGCCGACGAGACGCCGACCGACGCGGCGCCCCGACGCGGCGCCGGCGTCTGGATCGGCGCCGGGCTGGTCGGTCTCGGCGCGCTGATGGTCCTCGAGCGGCTCGGGGACGCCTGGGGCTGGGGCGCCTGGCGGCCGTGGCGCTGGTTCGCCGCGGACCTGGTCCTGCCCCTCGGTCTCGTCGTCGTCGGCGCGCTGCTGTGGTGGCGGGCCGGCGAGACCGCCGCGCCCCTCACCGGACGCTCCGAGGGGTCGGCCGGGGCCGCGGGCGGGACCGACGGCGGGACCGCGGCCGCGACCCGGACGAGGACCCGGGCCGAGCTCGAGGACTCGCGGCTCGGTCCGCTGTCGACGGGTCTGGCGCTGATGGTGCTCGGCGGCCTCTGGACGACCGACGGGCTGGACGTGACGTCGCTCGGCGCGACCCGGATCGCCGCGGCCGGGCTCCTCGTCCTCGCCCTCGGGCTGCTCGTCGGCGCCGTCGCGGGCCGGGCCCGCGGCCTGATCCTGCCGGGGGCGGTGCTCGCCCTCGTCGTGCTCGGGATGCTCGGGGCCGAGCGGGCCGACGGCGCGGCGCTCGGGACCCCGGCCGTGCCGGGCGTCTCGACGCTGGAACGACCGGCCACGGTCGCCGACGTCCCGGCCGGCGGCTACGAGTGGGCCGCCGGCGACGTGGTGCTCGACCTGCGACGGCTGGACGCGGCGTCGCTCGTCGCCGCCGGCGGGCCCGTCCCGGTCCGGGCCGAGCTCGGCGTCGGGACCCTCGAGGTGATCGTCCCCCGCGGGGTCGGCCTCGACGTCGCCGCGTCGGTCGGGATCGGGACGCTCCGCGTCGATCCCGACGCGGACCTCGAGGCCGAGGTCGGCGTCGGACGCCTCGACGTCCCCGGCTCGGCCCAACGGGGGCTGGGGCTGCGCCGGGACGGCGACACGTCGGCCGCCGACGGCGGCGCCACCCTGCTCCTGCGCCTCGAGGTCGGCGTGGGCCGCATCGTCGTCACGGAGGGCTGAGCATGCGCCGTCATCCGCTGGACCCCGTGGCGCTGGCCGCCGGGCTGGTCCTCGCCGCCATCGCGGCGCTGGGCCTGCTCGACCCCGCGCGGACCCGCGACGTCGACCTCGCCCTGGTCGCCTCCGGCGCGATCGTCCTGGTCGGCGCGGCCGTGCTGCTCGGGGCGCTGGCCCGACGCGGCCGGGTCACGCCCCGAAGCGACCGCCCCGCCGGGTCCGCCTGATCCGGTCCATGCGCGCCTCGAGCCCGGCCCGCCGGGCCGCGGTCAGCGTCGGGTCCGGGACGAGCAGCCGGAACCAGTCGCCGTCGCGCGCGTCCTCCGGGAGCAGGGCCGCCGGCAGCTCGACCTCGACCTCGTCGGGACCGACGAGCAGCACGGCGATCCCGTCCTCGACGCGGTCGAGCACGGCCGCCTCCCCGGGGGTCGCGTCCGCCACGGCGTCCGACGCGTCGGGGGCGTCGGGGGCGGACCCGGGCTCGTCGCTCACCGTTCGCTCCTGACGTCGAGGGAGGTGCCGTCGGTCGTGACGGTGACGGTGCCGTGCACCGCCGTGCCGCGCACCGCGATCCCACGGCCCTCGAGGGCCGCGACGACCTCCGCGTGCGGGTGACCGTACGAGTTGCCGGCCCCGGCGGACCAGACGGCGACCGTCGGCGCGACGGCGTCGAGGAACGCCGGGGTCGAGGACGTCCGCGAGCCGTGGTGCCCGACGACCAGCAGGTCGGCGCGGAGGCGGTCGGCCGCTCCCGCGACCATGCGCCGCTCGGCGTCGGACTCGGCGTCACCGGTGACGAGCACCTCGAACGCACCGTAGGTGAAGCGCAGCGCGAGCGACGCGTCGTTGAGGTCCCGGAGGTCCGCGCCCGGCCAGGGACCGACGACGTCGACGGTCAGCGGCCCGACGGTCGTCGTCGCCGGGGCGCGCGGTTCCTCGTACACGACGCTCGACGCCTCGAGCGCGGCCACCGCCCGCCCGTACGTCGCCGACGTCGCGCTCGACCCGTTCCACCACACCTCGGCCACGGGGAACGCGGCCATCACGGCGTCGAACTGGCCGATGTGGTCCGCGTGCGGATGCGTCACCACGAGCAGGTCGAGCGCGGTGACCCCGCGGGCGCGCAGCGCCGGCACGACGTCGTCGCGGTCGTACCGCCCGGTGTCGACGAGTACCGTGACCTCCGGGTGCTGGAGCAGCAGCGCCGAGCCCTGCCCGACGTCGAGGACGTGGACCGCGAGCGTCGCCGCCGGTGCGGGCGCGGGCGCCGGCTCGGGTTCCGGCTCGGGTTCCGGCTCGGGCGCCGGATCGGCTGCCGGCGCCGGCGCGGGTGCCGGCGCCGGCTCGGGTGCCGGCTCCGGTTCCGGTGCGGGCGCGGGGGCGGGGGCCTCCGACGCGTCCGGCGGGGCGACCCCCTCGAGCGGCGCGGTCGCCGTGCCGCAGGCCGCCAGGACCGCCAGCGCGGCGGCGGCCAGGGCGATCCGGCGCGGTGGCCTCATCCGGCGTCCTCGGGCAGCGGTGCACCGCAGGCCATGCAGTCCTCGGTCGGCCACTGCGTCGCCCCGCACTCCGGGCACTCGACCTCCTCCGGCATCCCCGCTCCCCCACGGCCCCGCGCCGCACCGCCCCGGCACGGCGCGACGACCGTACCGACGACGCGCGACACGGCGACCGCTCAGCGCAGGAGGAACCCCTCGCGGAGCGGATCGTCCGGCTCGAGCACGAACTCGGCCGTCCCGCTGCGATGGGCGCGACCGCCGACCTCGACGACGACCGACGGCACACCGGTGGGCGCGTGCGCGCCCGGTGCGTGCTCGGCCACGACCCGGGCGGTGAACACGGCGCCGGTGAGGCTGGTGAACCGCCGCACCTCCCCCGCGGCGACCGCGCCGCGGGCGTGACGGACGGCGGTCCGGGCGGTGACGCCGCTGCCGGTCGGGCTGCGGTCGACCTGGCGGTCGGCGAAGACGCAGACGTTGCGGCTGTCGTCGGGCGCGCGGTCGTCGCCGACGTCCCGCACGATCGTCCCGTACAGGAACGCGAGGTCGGCGCTGTCCGGATGCGTCAGCGCCACGTCGGCGGTCGCACGGGTCACCGCCGTCGCGCGGTCGACCACGGTCCGCAGGGGCGTCGCGCCCAGCTCGACCCCGAGCGCCCCGGCGTCGACCAGCGCGTAGAACGCCCCGCCGTACCCGACGTCCACCGTCACCGCGCCGACACCGTCGACCTCGAGCGGGACGTCGAGCGCCGCGGCGAACGCGGGGACGCTGCGGAACCGGACGTCACCGACGCGACCGGCGACGACGTCGACCTCGACCTCGATGCGGCCGCACGGCGCCTGCAGCCGGACCGGCGCGCGGGACACCCCGTCGGACCCCGGTGCGGGGACCGCGACGAGCCCCTCCTCGACGGCCCAGCGTCCGAGCGCGATCGTCGCGTGCCCGCACATCGTGCTGAACCCCTCGTTGTGGGTGAACAGCACCGCGAGATCGACGTCCGGCAGGTCGGGGGCGACGGGCCAGACGCCGTACATGTCGGCGTGCCCGCGCGGCTCGGCCATCAGCGCCCGGCGGAGGTGGTCGAGGTGCGTCCGCGCGTACCGGCGCTTCTCGAGGATCGTCCCGCCCGGGATCGGCGGGAGTCCGTCCACGACGATCCGGACCGGCTCGCCCCCGGTGTGGAGCTCGACCGTCCGGAACGGTCCGGCGACGTCCTCGGTCACGGGCACTCCCGACGCGGCACCGTCCCGTCGCGATGTCGCACCCGCACCTTACGGTGGGGGTGTCGTCGCACGGGGCACGTGCGCGACACGGGGACCACCGGACGGGACACCGAAGGGGACGCATGACCGATCGCACGCTCGAGCTGTGCTGGGACGAGGGCTACGTCGCGCCGGCGTACGGCTTCGACACCACCCGGAAGAGCGCCCGCCTCGTCGAGCGGCTCGCGGCCGCGCCCCGTGACGACGTCCGCGTCGTCGCCCCGTCGGACGCCGACCGCGCGGACGCCGTCGCCGCCATCGAGCGGCTGCACGACCCCGCCTACGTCGCCGCGCTGCGGACGGGGGATCCGGCCGAACTGGCCGAGTCGCAGGGCTTCACGTGGGACCCCGGCATCTGGACGATGGCCGTCCACTCCACCGCCGGCGTGCTCCGCGCCGTGGACCGCGCGCTGGCCGTCGGCGCGGCCGGCAGCCTCTCCTCCGGACTCCACCACGCGCGACGCGACCGCGGCGCCGGCTTCTGCACGGTGAACGGTCTCGTCGCCGGGATCGAGCGGGCGCTCGCCCGCCTCGACGCCGCCGGTGTCCGGGACCCGTCGGGGCGTCCGCTGGACGTGGTGCTGCTCGACGTCGACGCCCACTTCGGCGGCGGGACGCACGACCTGCTCCGCGCCCGTCCCGACCTCGCGGACCGGACCGTCGTGATCGACCTCTCGACCGACCCGTACGACGCGTACCGACCCGACGTGCCCGACGCGACGGTGGTGCTCTGGCCCGACGACGTCGCCGACGACTACCTCGACACGCTGTCCCGGCTGCTCCGCGGCGTCCACCACGAGGGGACGGGCCTGGTCCTGGTCAACGCCGGCATGGATCCGTTCCCCGCCGTCGGCCGCGAGGTCCTCGCCGCCCGCGAGCGGACGATCGCCGGGTGGTGCGCCGCGGCCGGGACGCCCCTCGCCTTCGTGCTGGCCGGCGGCTACACCGTCTCGCAGACCCTCGACGAGCTGGTCGATCTCCACCTGACCACCGTCGCGGCCGTCGCGGACGCCGCGCCGGCGCTCGCCGCGGCGCGCGCCGCGCCGTCGGGCGACGCCCGTGGCCCGCACCCGGGACCGGAGGACGCCGGCCAGTAGGGTGCCGGCGTGCCCACCCCCGAGGACCGCCTCCGCGCCGCCGCCGACGCCCTCGGCGTCGCGTTCGCGCCGTCCACGTTCCCCGCCGGGACCCGGACGGCCGCCGAGGCCGCGGCCGCCGTCGGGTGCGAGGTCGGGGCGATCGTGAAGTCCCTGGTCTTCGTCGCCGACGGGGCGCCCGTCCTCGCGCTGGTCTCGGGCGCGAACCGGGTGGACACCGCGCGGCTGGCCGCCGCCGTCGACGCCGACGCCGTCCGGAAGGCCGACGCGGACGAGGCACGCGCCGCCACCGGGTTCGCGATCGGCGGCACGCCGCCGTTCGGGCACACCGGCACCGGCGTCACCCGGGTCGTCTGCGACCCGGACCTCCTCGACCATCCGACGGTCTGGGCCGCCGGCGGCGGTCCCACCAGCGTCTTCCCCCTCGCCCCCGCGGACCTCGTGCGGGCCAGCGGCGCCACGGTCGCACCGATCGCCGAGGCGGCGCCCGCGTGAGCGCGACGGTCCGTGCCCTGCTCCTCGAGCGCGACGACGACGGTCCCGTCCGCGCCGGCGTCACCGAGCTCGCGCCCGCGACGCTGCCCGGCGGGGACGCACCGGCCGACGGCGAGGTCGAGGTCGCGGTCGCGCGCTCGTCGCTGAACTACAAGGACGCCCTGATCGTGACCGGGGCCGGGGGGCCGCTCGTCCGGGACTTCCCGCACGTCCCCGGCATCGACCTCGCCGGGACCGTGACCGCCGTCGGCGCCGGCGTCGACCCGTCGGTCGCGGCGGTCGGCGACGAGGTCCTCGTCACCGGCTGCTGGCTCGGCGAGCGGCGGTGGGGCGGCATGGCGACGACGGCCCGGGTCCCGGCGTCCTGGCTGGTCCGCCGGCCCGCCGACCTCGACGCCGCGCGGGCGATGGCGCTCGGGACCGCCGGGTTCACCGCGCAGCTCTGCTGCGACGCCCTCGCGCACGGCGGCGTCGCCCCCGGCTCCGGCACCGTGCTGGTCACCGGCGCGACCGGTGGCGTCGGGAGCCTCGCCGTGCACCTCCTCGCCCGGTCGGGCCACACGGTCGCCGCCGCGACGGGCGACCCCGACGCGGCCGGGCGGCTCCACGACCTCGGTGCCGCCGAGGTCCTCCCCCGGGCCGAGCTCGAGGAGCTCGCCGCCCGGCCGCTCGCCAGCGCCCGGTGGGCCGGCGTCGTCGACGTCGCCGGCGGGGCCGTGCTGGCCGGTGCCCTCGTCTCGACCGCGCCGCGCGGCGTCGTCGCCGCCTGCGGGATCGCCGGCGGCCGCCGGCTCGACGTCGACCTCGCCCCGTTCTTCGCCCGGGGGGTCGTGCTGGCCGGCGTCGACTCGGTCCTCCACCCGATGGCGGACCGTCCGGGCGTCTGGGCCCGGCTGGCCACCGGCGTCGAGGCGGACGTGCTCGACCGCCTCACGACGACGGTCGACCTCGCCGGGGTGCCCGCCGCGGCCCACGACCTCCTCGCGCGGGGCGGGCGCGGCAGGACCGTCGTCACCGTCGCGTGAGCGACGACCCGACGCCCCCCCACGGGTCCGGCCGACCGGCCCGGACGCGGGTCGGACTGCTCCGCGACCCGGCCGTCGGACCGCTGGTCACCGGCCGCATCCTCTCGACGCTGGCCGTCTGGTTCACCAACGTCGCCGCGGCGATCCTCGTCTACGACCTGACCCGGTCGGCCGCGGCGGTCGCGCTGATCACCACCGCGCAGTTCACCCCGCAGCTGCTGCTCGTGCCGCTGACCGGCGCCCGCGCCGACCGTGCGGACCGGGCCCGGCAGATGCTCGTCGGCACCGTCGTGACCGCCTCCGGGTCCGTGCTGCTGGTGCTGTGGTCGGTCCTCGTCGGCATGTCGCGGCCCTCGGACGCCGCCGTCGTCGGTGTCGCCGCGGCCCTGGTCGGGACCGGGTTCGCGATCGGCGGACCGGCCAGCCAGTCGCTCATCCCCGCGCTGGTCCGGCCCGACGAGCTCGCGGACGCGCTGGCGCTCGCGTCGCTCCCGATCATGGTCGCGCGGGCCGCGGGCCCCGCCGCCGGCGCGGTGCTGTACGTCCGGGCCGGCGCGGTCGCGACGTTCGGGACCAGCCTGGTCCTCCATCTCTGTCTCGTCGGCGTGCTCGTCGCCATCCGACGCCGGCTGGCCGTGCCGCGGGCCGCACCGGACGACGACCCCCGCGTCCGCGCGGCGGTGACGTACCTCCTCGAGAACCCGCGGGCCGGTCTGGCGCTGCTGGGACTCGCGCTGATCGGCGTCGGCGTCGACCCGGTCGTGACGCTCGGGCCGCCGCTGGCGGACCTGCTCGGCGACCCGGCCGAGCTGGTCGGGCAGCTGGCCTCGGCCTTCGGCGTCGGGACGGCCCTCGGGTACGCGCTGCTCTCCCGGATCCGGACGGCGGTCGGGCTCGACGCGCTCGGGGCGCTGGGGCTGCGCACGATGGCGACCGGACTGCTCGTCGCGGCCGCCGCGGCCTGGACCGGCGGCGGCGCGATCGCGACGGCCCTGGCCGGCCTGGCGGTGGCCGGCGTCGGGATGCCGCTCGCGCTGAACGCGTACACGACGGTGATCCAGGCGGACCTCCCCGACGGGCTCCGCGGCCGCGTGATGGCGCTGTGGTCGATGGCGTTCATCGGGTCCCGCCCGCTCGCCGCGACGCTCGACGGCGCCGTGGCGGACGCCGCCGGGGTCCGCGTCGCGCTGGTGACCGCGGCCGCCGTAATCCTGCTCGGTGCGACCGCGACCGGGGCCCGGCGGCTGGCCGCCGCGACCACCGCATGAGCGTCCGCCTGCTCCTGGTCCGTCACGCGCACGCCGGCGACCGCGGCGCCTGGGTCGGCGACGACGCCGAACGGCCCCTCTCCCCCCGCGGCGCCGCGCAGGCCGAGGCGCTGACCCGGATCCTCCCGCCGCTCCTCGGCACGGAGGCGCCGGCCGTCGCCGCAAGCCCCGCCATCCGGTGCCGTGCGACGGTCGCACCCCTGGCGACGACACTCGGCGTGGTCGCCGAGGTCGACCGGGGGCTGCACGAGGGGGCGGCGGTCGCGGCGCTGCGCGCGCGGTTCGCGGACCTGGCGCGGCCGACCGTGTGG
>JAFMLG010000012.1:0-8132 GCA_017852335.1 Actinomycetota bacterium
GCTCGGCACGGCCCGCGGACGTGGCCGCCGTGGTCCGCTCGGCGAGGTCGGCGAGCGAGCCGCGCAGCTCGCGGAGGAGCAGTGCCCAGACCCTGGCCGGCAGCCCCTCGAGGGCCGCGGCGACCGGTCCGCGGTCCGCCACGACCGCGCCTCCCGCCCCGCCGCACCCCGTCGTGCGGTTCGACCGAGCGTAACGGCGGGGGGCGGCGCGTAGCCTCGGACCGTGCCCGAGCTGCCCGAGGTCGAGTCGGTGCGGCGCCAGCTGGCGCCGCTCGTCGAGGGGCGCACCGTCCGGGCCGTCGCGCGCGACCCCTACCCGTCCCGACGCCTGGGGGACGTCGCGCGGGCGGTCGGCGGGCGGATCGGGCCGATCGTCCGGCGCGGCAAGTTCCTGCTGGCGCCCCTGGACGGCGCCCCACCGCACCCCTCCGAACTGGTGCTCCACCTCGGCATGACCGGGATCCTGCGGGTGCTGCCCGCGGACGACCCGTCGGGCCGCCCCGGTGGGCCGGACCCCCACGTCCGCGTCCGGCTCGAACTGGACGACGGCACCGCGCTCGTGCTCCGCGACGCGCGCCGGTTCGGCCGCGTCGACGTGGTCGCTCCGGGCGACCGGTCGGGCCTGCCGACCCTCGCCGCGCTCGGTCCGGAGCCGCTGGAGGACGCGTTCGACCCCGAGGCGTTCGCCGCCGCACTGGCCCGGCGCGGCGCCCCCGTGAAGGCCCGGCTCCTCGACCAGCGTCTCGTCGCCGGCGTCGGGAACATCTACGCCGACGAGGCGCTGTGGCGGGCCCGGATCCACCCGGCCGCCCGACGGGTCGGCCGGGAGCGCGCGCTCCGACTCCACGCCGCGGTCCGCGAGGTGCTGGCGGCGGCGGTCGCGCGGGAGGGGACGACGTTCCGGGACTACCGCCTCGTGAACGGGGCCAGCGGTCGGTACCTGACGGAGCTCGACGCCTACGGCCGGGCCGGCCTGCCGTGCCGGCGGTGCGGCGCGACGCTGCGCGGGAGCACCGTCGCCCAGCGCGGGACGGTGCACTGCCCGGCCTGCCAGCGGGCCTGACGCGGACCCCGTCGAACAGGCGTTCGGTAGCCTGCAGCCCCGCCGGGACGGCACCGGCGCGAGGGACGGGACGGGGGCGGTGTGCCGGCGCACCAGACCAGCCTCGAGGGGCTGACGCCGCTGCTGGACACGACCTTCGTGGTGCTGGACCTCGAGACGACGGGGCTCTCCCCCGACCGCGACCGCATCACCGAGGTCGGGGCGGTCCGGGCCCGCGGGGGCGAGGTCGAGGCCGAGCTCCGGACGTTCGTGCACCCCGGGCGGGCGATCCCCCCGGCGGTGACGGCGATCACCGGCATCACCGACGCCGACGTCGCCGGCGCCCCGACCGAGGCCGACGTGCTCCCCCTGGTGCTGCGCTTCCTCGGTGACGCCGTGTTCGTCGCGCACAACGCGCGGTTCGACCTCGGCTTCCTGCGGGCCGCGGCCGCCCGGCTCGGGCTGGGACCGGTCCGTCCAGCGGTCGTCGACACGGCCGTCCTGGCGCGGCGACTGGTCCGCGACGAGGTCCGCGACCTCCGCCTCGCGACGCTGGCGCGGCACTTCCGTGCCCCGGTCCCACCGGACCATCGCGCGCTGACCGACGCGCGGGCCACCCTGCACGTGCTCCACGCGCTGCTCGAGCGGGCCGGGTCGACGGGCGTGACCGCGCGGGAGGACCTGCTGCACCTCTGCGGACCCGAGGGCGACCGCAGCCACCGTCGGATCGGACTGGTCCGCGACGCGCCGGCCGCACCCGGCGTCTACCGCTTCGTCGCGGCCGACGGCGAGGTGCTGTACGTCGGCCGGGCGGTCGACCTCCGTCGCCGCCTGCGCAGTTACTTCGGCCAGGACGCACGGCGGAGCACCGCCGACCTCGTCGCGGCGACCGAGCGCGTGACCTGGACGGTGACGCCGACCGAGCTCGAGGCGGCGGTGCTCGAGGTCCGCGAGCTGCGTGCCCTCCGGCCGCGTCGCAACCGGCGGTCGACGCGCCCCGATCCGGCCCGGACGGTGACCCTGACGCGGGAACCGTTCCCACGGCTCACGGTGCGTCGCGGCGCCCCGGACGCGTGCGACCCCGAGCCCGGCCTCGGCCCGGTCCCGCCGGCCACGGCCGACCGCGTCGTCGCGGCGCTGGAGGCGGTGCTCCCGCTCCGTCCCTGCCGACCGCGGCTGCGGCGGACGCAGGACCACGCGGCCTGCGTCCTCCGGGACGTCGGACGGTGCGCCGCCCCCTGCGACGGCTCGCAGTCGGCGGCGGCGTACGCCGAGGGCGTGGACCGCGCCCGCGCGGCGCTCGACGACCCCTCGCCGCTGCTGCCCGAGCTCGGTGCCCGCATGCGCCGCCTCGCCGGCGACGGCGAGTTCGAGCGGGCGGCCGAGGTCCGGGAGCAGCTGCGGGCGGTGGTGTCCGCGGCGACCGCCGCCCGGCGCCTGTCGACGCTCCGCGACGCCCGGGCGGTGCTCCGTCGCGACCATCCCGGCGGGATCGAGCTCGCCCGGGTCGACGGCGGCGTGCTCGTGGCCACGCGACGTCTCCCGGTCGACGCGCCCCCGGAGGTCGTCGCGGCGGAGGTCGCGGTGCTCCGGGACCTCGCCGCGTCCGGCGCCCCCGAGCCGCCGGACGGGGCGGAGCTCGCGCTGGTCGCGTCCTGGCTGGAGGGGGGCGGGGTGACCGCGGCGCACGTGGAGGGGACGCTGGCCGAGCCGGCCGCCGGGGGGTCGGCGCTCGCCCGGGCGGACGCGCACCTGCGGCGGGTCGCACGGTCCGTGCGCGCCGACACCGACGTCCTGGCGGGCCGGAAGGTCCGGCGCCGCGAGGGGACCGCGGCGCTCAGGCCGGCTCGTTCCCCGGCCGCCACTTGATGCCGCAGCCCAGCGCCGGCGGGAGGTCGTCCGGCACGGGCTGACCGGCCAGCACGGCGTCGACGGCCCGACGCAGCGCGGCCCCCGTCACCTCGACGCCGTTGCCCGGCGTCGACCCGTCGAAGGCGCCGCGGTGCGCCAGCACCCCGGCGGCGTCGAAGACGAGCAGGTCCGGCGTGCAGGCCGCGCCGAGCGTCAGGGCCAGCGACTGGTCGGCGTCGACGAGGTAGGGCAGGTCCCAGCCGGCGCGGGCGGCCTGCTCCCGCATCCCGGCGACGTCGTCCTCGGGGTAGGCCGCGACGTCGTTGCTGACCACGGCGACGACCGCGACGCCCCGACCGGCCAGCTCGCGCGCCACCTCGCCGAAGGCCCGCTCGACGTGCTGGACGTACGGGCAGTGGTTGCAGAGGAAGGCGAGGACCAGCGGCCGACCGCCGGCCAGGTCGTGCAGCCGGTGCGGCGCGCCGTCCGCGTCCGGCAGCGTCACGTCCGGGAGCGGGGCGCCCAGCGGGCGGGTCTCGGCGACGGTCGGCACGGGGTCTCCTCGGGGTCCGCGGCGCCCGGGACGGCGCCGTGGGCAGCATGATGCCGGACCGGGCGCGGGACCGCAGGGCGGGTCCGCAGCGGGGCGTCAGCCGACGACGGAGCCGGGCGGCAGATCCTCGTCCGGCGCGAGGAGGGCGACGGAGCCGTCGGCGTGCAGTCCTCCGAGCAGGAGGAACGCGCTGTCGAGTCCGGCGACGCGACGCGACCCGAGGTTCACCGCGCCGACCACGAGCCGCCCGACGAGGGCGTCGGGGTCGTACCGGACGATCTGGGCGCTGGTCTCGAGCACGCCGAGGACCGGCCCGAAGTCGACCCGGACGCGCAGCGACGGCTTCCGTGCCGCCGGGAACGGCACGGCCGCGACCACCCGCCCGACCCGGAGGTCGAGCGCACCGAACGCCGCCGCGCCGACCTCGGGCTTCGCCGCCACCGCCTCCGGCGCGTACCGGCGGCTCCCCGGTGCGACCGTGTGGGCCCCGTCGCTCACGCCGCCGCCGCGCGGGCCCGCGAGCGTTCGACCCAGCGGTCACGGACCGCCGCCGCCCGTCCGTCGGCGACGGCCGCGCGGGCCAGCGCCAGCCCCGCCCCGAGGTCCGGCGCCGCGTCGCCGACGACCAGCGCGGCCGCGGCGTTGAGCAGGACCAGGTCGGCCACCGGTCCCTCCCGGCCGGCCAGCACCTCGTCGGCCAGGGCGCGGTTCGTCGCGACGTCGCCCCCGCGGAGGTCCTCCGGACGCGCCCGCGGCAGACCGAGGTCGGCGGGGTCGAGCGTCCAGGTCGTGACGGCGCCGCCGCGGACCTCGTGGACGCGACTGGTGGTGGTCGTCGTCAGCTCGTCGAGGCCGTCGTCGCCGTGGACGACCAGCGCATGGGTGCGACCGAGCCGCGCCAGCGCGTCGGCGACGATGCCGGCCGTCCGTGCGTCCGCGACGCCGACCACCTGGCGACCGACCCCGGCCGGGTTCGAGAGCGGACCGAGGACGTTGAACACGGTCCGGACGCCGAGCGCGGTCCGGACCGGGGCGACGTGCCGCATGGCCGGGTGGTACGCGCGGGCGAAGAGGAAGGTCGCCCCGACCTCGTCGAGGACCGCCGCGGCGGCGGTCGGACCCAGCTCGATCGCGACCCCCCAGGCCTCGAGCAGATCCGCGCTGCCGGCCCGCGACGACGCGGCGCGGTTGCCGTGCTTCACGACCGGGACGCCCGCCGCCGCGGCGACCACCGCGGCGACGGTCGAGACGTTCACCGTCCCGGCACCGTCACCGCCGGTCCCGCACGTGTCGACGGCACGGCCCCGCAGGTCCTCGGTCAGGGTGACGGTGGTGGCCGCCGCGGTCATGGCCCGGACGAACCCGGCGACCTCTGCCGACGTCTCCCCACGGGCGCGGAGCGCGACGAGGAGTCCGGCGACCACGGCCGGATCGGTCGTCCCTGCCATCAGGTCGGCCATGACGGCGGCGGCCCGCTCCTCCCCGAGGTCCCGCCCGGCGAGGACGTCCTCGAGGAGCGCGGCGGTGCCGCCGGCGCTCACCGCCCGGTGCGACGCAGGGCGGTCCCGACCTGCGCGGCGGCCGAGCCGGCGTCCCCGTAGGGCGGGACCGGCCGGGCCGCGACGGCCCGGACCTCGTCGGCGAGGTCGAACGGGTCGACGGGCTTGAGGTGCAGCGCCGAGGCGCCGGCCCAGCCGGCCAGCCAGCGGTCCGCGGCCCGGGACCCCATCGCGATGGACGGCGTCGGCGCGCGACCGGCCACCTCGTCGGCGGCGCGGAGCTCGTACAGCAGGGCGTACCCGCCCCGCGGCGCCAGGTCGCCGTCCACGACGAGGACGTCGAACGGCGCGCCCGCGGCCCGGGCGGCCTCGACGGCGGCGCGGGCCGGACCGGGGGCGTCGTGCTCGACGACGTCGAACTCACCGGCCGGCAGGGCCGACGACGCGCGTCGGCGCTCGGCCGGGTCGGCGGACAGGACCAGGACCCGCATGACGCCTCCTCGGACGTTGCGACGCTACCGCCGCGGGGGGTGAGGGACGCCCGCTGCGGCCGGCTCGGCCGCCCCCACGTCGCGGTCGGGTCGTCGGGCGGCGAGCAGGAGGGCGATCCCGACGGTCGCGGCGCCGACGACCCGGAGGGGACCGAGCCGCTCGCCGAGCAGCACCACGCCGAGCATGGTCGCGGTGAGCGGCTCGGCCAGTGCCATCGTCGCCCCGGTGACGGCCGGGACGCCGCGGAGTCCGGCGGTGAAGAGCAGGTACGGGACGGCGGTCGCGCCGAGCCCGAGCCACGCGACGACCCCGAGGACCTCCGGCGCGAGGACCCGCCCGGGGTCCGCCCCGCGCAGGGCCGCGACGAGGACCGGCGCCAGGAGCAGACCGGCGCCGAGGAACGGCACCGCCACCGCGGCGAGCCGCGGCACGCCGCGGACGAGCAGACGCTTGGCCGCGACCGTGTACGCCGCGAAGGCGAGGGCCGCGGCCAGCGCCGCGAGCACCCCGCGGGCCGCCACCGCGTCGCCCGCGGCCCGCGGCAGCACGAGGACGACCAGACCGGTGGCGGCCAGGGTCGTCGTCCCGAGCCACCGGCGACTGGGACGGTGGTCGCCGAGGACCAGGCCGATGAGCCCCGCGAGGAACGGGGCGGCACCGACGGTCAGGATCGTCCCGACCGCGACGCCGGCCTCGCGGACACCGACGAAGAAGGCCGGCTGGTAGGCGGCCGTCGCGAACGTCGCGGCGAGGAGCGGACCGCGCGCCCGGCGGAGGTGCGGGACGGCCGCGCGGATCCCCGGGGCCGCGACCGCGGCGAGGGCGAAGCCGCCGACCAGGACGCGGATCGCGCCGACGGCGGCCGCGGGCAGGGCGCCGTCGAGCAGGGCCTGCGAGGTCCCGGTCGTGCCCCAGAGGGCGGCCCCGGCGGCGAGGAGGAGCGGCCCGGTCCCGCGGTCGGCGCGGGGCGCGGGCCGGGACGTCGCGCTCAGAAGGTCGCGCTCTCCCCGCAGGCGCAGGACCCCGACGAGTTCGGGTTGTCGATCGAGAACCCGGAGGCCTCGAGCGACTCCTTCCAGTCGATGGTCGCCCCGGTCAGGTAGGCCGAGGACATCCGGTCGATCCGGAGCGTCACGCCGTGCTGGGCCTCGACGACGTCGCCCTCGAGGTCACGGTCGTCGAAGAACAGGGCGTACCGGAAGCCGGCGCAGCCGCCCGCCTGGACGGCGACGCGCAGGGCGATGCCGTCGGTGTCGGGCTGGTCGGCGAGGAACTGCCGGACCTTGTCGGCCGCGGTGACGGTCAGGGTCACCCCGGCGGCGGTCTCGACGGTCGTGTCGGCGCTCATCGGTCCACTCCGAGCTCGGCGTCGTGCGTGGGACGGGTCAGTGTACCGACGCGATCCGACGGGCGAGGTCGGCCGCCGCCGCCCGGACGGCCGCCACGGCGTCACCGTCGGGTCCGACCGCGCCGACGGCGACCCGGGCGGCGGGCACCACGGCCCCGCCGCCCGGTCCGACGCCGCCGACGACGGCGGCGACGGGCCGGCGCGCGGCGGCCGCCGCCGCGGCCACGTGACCGACCACCTTCCCCTCCGCGCTCGTCGCGTCGAGTCGCCCCTCCCCCGTCACGACGAGGTCCGCGGCGGCGATCGCGGCGGGGAGCCCGACGCGGTCGCCGACCCACGCCGCACCCGGGACGGACCGCGCCCCGACGGCCGCGGTCAGCGCGAGGCCGAGGCCGCCGGCCGCCCCGGTCCCCGGCGCCCCGGCGTCGACCCGTCCGGGGAAGGACGCCGCGAGGACCTCGGCCCACCGCGCCAGCCCGTCGGCGGCGCGGGCGACACCCGCGGGGTCGAGACCCTTCTGGGGCCCGAACCGCGGGGCGGCGGCGGAGAGCGGGAGCGCGACGTCGTGGAGCAGCAGCAGCTCGGTCCCGTCGGGCCAGGCGCACCAGCCGCGCTCGACGGCCGTGCAGGCGGCGAGATCGCCGGCGCCGACGCGCAGCCCGCCGTCGGCGGTCCGCAGCCGGAACCCGAGGCCGTTCAGGGCCCCCGAGCCGCCGTCGAGCGCCGCCGTCCCCCCGAGGCCGAGGACCACGCGCCGCGCCCCGGCCGCGGCCGCGGCGAGGGCCTGCCCGACCCCGTAGGTGGTCGCCTCGAGCGGACGCCGACGGTCGGGGGGGACCAGCGCGAGGCCGCAGACGTCGGCGCTCTCGACGACCGCCGTCCCGTCACTCAGGCGCAGGACGCGGGCGGACCGTGGGCGGGCGTCGGGGCCGGCGACCTCGACCGGCGTCGCGACGGCCTCCGGATCCCACGCGCCCAGGACGTCGAGCAGCCCCTCGCCGCCGTCGGACATCGGCAGCGCGACGACGCGGTCGGCGGGCCGGGCCGCGGCCCAGCCGGCCGCGATGGCGGCCGCGGCCGCCGAGGGAGCGAGGGTGCCGCCGAAGCCGTCCGGCGCGACGAGGACCTCCACCCACGACCTCCACCGCACGCCGCCCGGGGGGCGCCGCAGGACGCCGTCGGGGGACGCCGGACGCTACCGTCGGGCCTCCGGTGGCCGTCCCGCGCCGCCATCGCGGCA
This sequence comes from Actinomycetota bacterium, assembly GCA_017852335.1. Classification (GTDB taxonomy): domain Bacteria; phylum Actinomycetota; class Nitriliruptoria; order Nitriliruptorales; family Nitriliruptoraceae; genus CSBr16-57R1. Next base: position 8,026 of record JAFMLG010000012.1, read on the forward strand.
CCCCCGCGCCGCGCCGAGCCGTCCGTCAGCGTCCCGCCGCCGATCGCGGCGTCCGGAGGTCCCCGCGTGGCCGAGGTCCAGCTCCCGCAGCTCGGTGAGTCCGTCAC
>JAFMLG010000012.1:8232-38140 GCA_017852335.1 Actinomycetota bacterium
CCGGAGGTCCCCGCGTGGCCGAGGTCCAGCTCCCGCAGCTCGGTGAGTCCGTCACCGAGGGCATCATCACCGCCTGGCTCGTCGCCGTCGGCGACACCGTCACCGCCGACCAGCCCCTCGTCGAGATCTCCACCGACAAGGTCGACACCGAGATCCCCACCCCCGTCGCCGGCACCATCACCGAACTCCGCGCCGCCGTCGACGACACCGTCCAGGTCGGCGAGGTCATCGCCGTCATCGACGAGACCGCCACCGCCCCCGGCGCCACCCCGGCGCCCGCGGCTCCCGCGCCGGCCGCCGCAGCCACCCCCACCGCCCCCGCCGCACCGGCCCCGGCACCGACCCCGGCCACGGGCGGCGCCGGTCACCGGCGACCGCGCGGTCCGGAGCACGACGTCGACGTCATCGTCCTCGGTGGCGGGACCGGCGGGTACTCGACGGCCCTGCGCGCGGCGCAGCTGGGGCTGTCCGTCGCGCTGGTCGAGCGCGCGAAGGTCGGGGGCACCTGCCTCCACTGGGGCTGCATCCCGACGAAGGCCGTCCTCCAGACCGCCGAGGTCGCGGAGTCGGCGCAGGACGCCGCCGCGTTCGGCGTGACCCTCGACTACCACGGCGTCGACGTCGCCGCGATGAACGCCCACAAGGACGACGTCGTCGCGAAGATGTGGAAGGGTCTGCAGGGCGCGCTGGCCGGTCGCGGCGTCGAGACGGTCCACGGCGACGGCCGCCTCACCGCACCGGACACGGTCGTCGTGGCGCTGACCGAGGGCGGTGAGCGGACGCTCCGCGCCCCCTCCATCGTCGTCGCGACGGGTTCGGCCCCGCGCGAACTCCCCATCGCGCCGTTCGACGGGAAGCGCATCATCTCCTCCGACCACGCGGTCCACCTCGAGAAGCTGCCCGCGAAGGCGATCGTCCTCGGCTCGGGCGCCGTCGGGATGGAGTTCGCGACCGCCTGGGACGCGTTCGGTGTCGAGGTCACCGTCGTCGAGGCGCTGGACCGTCTGCTCCCGCTCGAGGACGCCGACAGCTCGAAGGAGATCGAGCGCGCGTTCCGCCGGCGGGGCATCACGACCTTCACCGGTGCACGTGCGACGGAGGTGAAGGCGGGCCGGGGCGGCGTCACCCTCACCCTCGAGACCGCGAAGGGTCCCGAGACCCTGAAGGCCGACCTCGTGCTGGTCGCCGTGGGACGCCGGCCGGTCACCGAGGGCGCCGGGCTCGGCGCCGCCGGCGTCAGCGTCGACGAGCGCGGTTTCGTCGTCGTCGACGAGCTGTACCGGACGGGCGCACCCGGGATCTGGGCCGTCGGCGACGTCATCCCGACGCTCGGCCTGGCTCACGCGTCCTTCGCGGAGGGGATGTGCGTCGCCGACCAGCTCGGGGGCGAGGACGCGCTGCCCGTCGACTACCTGGGCGTGCCGCGGGTGACGTACTCGCACCCCGAGGTCGCCTCGGTCGGGTACCGCGAGGAGCAGGCGCGCGAGGCCGGCATGGAGGTCGTCGTCGAGCGGTACCCGTTCCAGGCCCTCGGTCGGGCGGCAATGTCGAAGCAGTCCGGCCTGGTCAAGATCGTCGCGGAGCGGGACGACAGCCAGCCGGGGGGCGCCGGCCGCGTCCTCGGGATCCACATGGTCGGACCCCGGGCGACGGACCTGATCGCCGAGGCCCAGCTGATCACGAACTGGGAGGCCCTCCCGATGGACGTGGCGCAGCTGATCCACGCCCACCCGTCCTTCAGCGAGGCGGTCGGCGAGGCGCACCTGGCGCTGGCCGGTCGCGCGCTGCACGGCTGACGCGACCGCGGTCGACCGGAGGTCCCCGCGTGGCCGAGGTCCAGCTCCCGCAGCTCGGTGAGTCCGTCACCGAGGGCATCATCACCGCCTGGCTCGTCGCCGTCGGCGACACCGTCACCGCCGACCAGCCCCTCGTCGAGATCTCCACCGACAAGGTCGACACCGAGATCCCCACCCCCGTCGCCGGCACCATCACCGAACTCCGCGCCGCCGTCGACGACACCGTCCAGGTCGGCGAGGTCATCGCCGTCATCGACGAGACCGCCACCGCCCCCGGCGCCACCCCGGCGCCCGCGGCTCCCGCGCCGGCCGCCGCAGCCACCCCCACCGCCCCCGCCGCACCGGCCCCGGCCACCGCGGCACCCGTCGCCCCCACCGTGCCGGCGGGCGCGACGCGCATCACGTCCCCGCTCGTGCGACGGCTCCTCCGGCGCAAGGGCGTCCCCGTCGCCCGCGCGACGGCGACCGGTCCCGGTGGACGCCTCACCCGCGCCGACGTCGCCCGGCTGACCGGAGCGACGCAGGACGCCCCCGCGGTGGCCGGCACGATCGTGCCGGTCTCCCGGGTCCGGCGCGCCATCGCCGAGGCGATGACCGCCTCGCTCGCGACGGCGGCGCAGCTGACGTCGGTCGTCGAGGCGGACGTCACGGACCTGATGGCGCTGCGGGCGGCGCGGCGCGAGGCCTTCCGGGCCGCGCACGGCGTCGACCTCTCCCCGCTGCCGCTGATCGCGCGCGTGGTCGTCGAGGCCCTGGTCCGCCACCCGGTCCTGAACGCGTTGATCGACCTCGAGGCGGGGACGATCGCCTACCACGGCGACGTCGGCCTGGGCATCGCGGTCGACACGGAGCGGGGGCTGCTGGTCCCGAACCTCCCCCGCGCCCAGACGCTCGACACCGTGGGGCTCGCGCTCGGCATCGCCGACCTCGCGGAGCGCGCGCGGACCCGGCGGCTGCGGCCCGACGACGTCGCGGGTGGGACGTTCACGTTGACGAACACGGGCTCGCGCGGCACGCTCCTCGACACGCCGATCCTGAACCCACCGGAGGTCGGGATCCTCGGGACCGGCGCCATCGAGCTGCGGCCGGCCGTGATGCCCGACGGCAGCATCGCGGCCCGGCACCGCCTCCACCTCTCGCTGACCTACGACCACCGGTTGGTCGACGGCGCCGACGCCGCCCGGTTCCTGACCGACGTCCGCGACGCGCTCGCCTCCCGCGACCTCGCCGCCGAGCTGCCGTGACCGCGGGCCCGGGGGTCCGCGCGGAACCGACGGGGCCGCTGGCCCTCCTCGACCTCGGGACGGTCGCCTACCGGGAGGCGTGGGACCTCCAGCAGCGCCTGGTCGAGGACCGCCGGGCGGGCCGCCGACCGGACACCCTCGTCCTGGTCGAGCACCCGCCGGTCTACACGCTCGGACGTCGCGCCGAGGCGGGGAACGTCCTCATGGCCCCGTCCGACCGCGCCGCCGCCGGCATCGACGTCGTCGAGGTCGACCGCGGCGGTGACGTGACCTACCACGGTCCCGGCCAGCTGGTCGCGTATCCCGTCATCCGGCTCGCCGGGTCCCGCGACGTCGTCGACTACGTCCGGACCCTCGAGGCCGCCGCGATCCGGGCCGTCGCCGCGCTCGGGGTCACGTCCGGGCGTCGCGAGGGGCTGACGGGCGTCTGGGTCGGCCGCGAGAAGCTGGTCGCGATCGGCGTCCGCGTCGCGACGGGGGGCATCACCAGCCACGGCCTGGCGCTGAACGTCGCCCCGGACCTCTCCCACTTCGGGGGCATCGTCCCCTGCGGGCTCGCGACCGAGGGGGTCTGCTCCCTCGAGAGCCTCGGTGCGCCGACGGACATGGCGGTGGCCCGCCGGGTGCTCGCCGACGCCCTCGCGACGGAGCTCGGTGGTCGCCTCGAGCCGGCGGACGCGGCACCATGGCGGCCCGGGGCCGCCCCGACCCCCGCGGAGGTGACGCGATGACCACCGAGACCCGGCCGATCGTCCCGCCCGGCGCGCGCCGCCTCTCGGTCCTCGGGCCCGACCGGGTGCGGCGCGCCGGCGTGGTCCGTCCGAGCATCGACACGTCACCGCGCGAAGACCGCAAGCCCGAGTGGCTGAAGGTCCGGATGGGCTCGGGCGAGAACTTCCGGGACGTCTCGCGCCTGATGGAGGACCTCGAGCTGAACACGGTCTGCCAGCAGGCGGCCTGCCCGAACATCGGCGAGTGCTGGGACATGCGCGAGGCGACGTTCCTCATCGGCGGCGAGGACTGCACCCGCCGCTGCGGCTTCTGCCAGATCCGCACCGGGAAGCCGGTGGCGTACGACCGGGACGAGCCCCGCCGGGTCGCCGAGGCGGTCGCGCACCTCGGGCTGCGGTTCGCCGTCGTCACGATGGTCGCCCGCGACGACCTCGAGGACGGCGGCGCCTGGCTCGTCGCCGAGACCATCCGCTCGATCCGCGCCCGGACCCCCGACGTCGGCGTCGAGGTGCTGCCGAGCGACTTCGGGTACGGCCGTGACCCCGAGGCGGGGGCGCGCGCGCTCGAGGCCGTCGTCGAGGCCGCGCCGGACGTCTTCGCCTTCAACCTCGAGACGACCCGCCGTCTGTTCCCGACCATCCGACCGTCGTTCGACTACGACCGCGGCCTCGCGTTCCTGGCGCTGGCCCGGGAGCGGTTCCCGCGCACGACCGCGGTGAAGTCCAATCTCATCGCGGGGATGGGCGAGACCGATGACGAGCTCCTGGCCTGCATGCGGGACCTCCGGGCCGCCGGCGTCGACACGCTGACGATCGGGCAGTACCTCCAGCCCTCGCCCCAGCACCTGCACCTCGACCGGTACGTCCCGCCCGAGACGTTCGCCGAGCTCCGGCGGTTCGGCGAGGACGAGCTCGGCTTCGCCCACGTCGAGGCCGGACCGCTGGTCCGATCGAGCTACCACGCGGGCCAGCAGGCGATCGACGCGGCGGCCTGGCGCCCGTCGGCCGGTCAGCCGGGCGGCCCCGCCGCCTGACCGTCGGTCCCCTCCGGCGCCGTCCGGTGCCAGACGGTGCGCTGCGGGAACGGGATCTCGACCCCCGCCGCGTCCAGCTCGCGCTTGAGCGCGCGCCGCAGCCGCCGCGCCGCGGCCCACTGCTCGCCGGGGCGCGTGGTCAGCAGCACGCGGAGGTTCACGCTGGAATCGGCCAGCGCCTCGACGCCCAGCAGCTCGGGCGCCTCGATCAGGACGTCCCGCTGCTCGGGCTCGGCCGCGAACCGCTCGAGGATGCCGGTCAGCAGGCGCTCCGCCTCATCGACGTCGAGGTCGTACGCGAGGCCGACGTCGACCACGGCCCGGGACCACTCCTGCGTCATGTTGCCGACCCGGGTGATGACGCCGTTCGGGACGTGCCAGACCGTGCCGCGGAGGTCCCGCAGCCGGGTCGTACGGAGCCCGACGGCCTCGACGACCCCCGTCGCCTCGCCGACGTCGATGACGTCGCCGACGCCGTACTGGTCCTCGAGCAGCATCGAGACGCCGGCGAGGAGGTCCCGGACCAGGTTCTGCGCCCCGAACCCGACCGCGACCCCGACGATGCCGGCCCCGGCGACGAGGGGCCCCAGGTCGATCCCGACCGACCCGAGAGCGGTCAGCAGCGCGAAGGCCCAGATGACCGCCCGGACGGTGCTGTCCGCCAGGGTGCCGAGCGCCTCGGTCCGCTGCGCCCGTCGGACCGACGACGCGCGGAGCTGCTCGGTGTCCGCCCCGAGCTCGAGGAGCCGACCACCGGACGGTTCCTTCGCCCGCGCGACAACCCGTCGGACCGCCCGACGGGCGAGGCGGCTGGCGACGAACGCGAGCAGGACGACGCCGACGACGGTGAGCAGCGGCTCGAGGACGGAGGTCGCCGCCGCCCGGAGGAGGTCGCTGTCGGTGAGGCCGGACAGCCACGTCTCGATCACCCCGGACCCCTCCATCCCCGGCCTCCGTCCCGGCCCCGCCGTGCGGCCGGACCCGCCGGGACCGTAGCGACGCGGCGTCCGCGTACGCTCCGCGCATGGCGACCGACCCGCTGCGCACCGCCCGCGTGGTGATCGGCACCGGCGCCGGCGTCCTCCTCCTCGGGGCCGGCGTCGTGATGCTCCTGACGCCGGGCCCCGGGATCCTCGCCATCGCGGCCGGGACGGCGGTCCTCTCCCGCCACCACCCCGGCGTCGCGCGGCTCCGGGCCCGTTGGGCGGACCGCCTGCGGGGCACCGGCGGCCGCGCGCCGGGCGGCGCCGGGGCCGAGGACCCGGGCGCGGCGTAACGCCGCGGAAACACGTGGGTCACGGGGCAGGCACACGCCCGACCTAGCGTCCTCCCCGCGTCACTCCGGTCAGGACCCCCCACGACCGGGAACCGAGTGGTGCGGGGCCCGCACCGGAAGGAGCACGTCGTGGCAGCGTCCGCGAAGGATGCCGTGAAGGCGATGAAGGAGGAGGGCGTCGAGTTCCTCGACCTCCGGTTCGTCGACCTCCCCGGCCTCGTCCAGCACTTCTCCGTCCCGATCTCGAGCGTCGACGAGGGCGTGTTCGAGAACGGGCTGTACTTCGACGGCTCGTCGGTCCGTGGCTTCCAGGGCATCCAGGAGTCGGACATGCTCCTGCTGCCGGACCTCTCGACGCTGCAGCTGGACCACTTCCGGGACCGGAAGACGATGATGGTCTACTGCCACGTGCACGACGCCGTCACCGGCGAGGCGTACTCGCGCGACCCGCGGAACATCGTCCGGAAGGCCGAGGCGTACCTGGCCTCGACCGGCATCGCGGACACCGTCTTCATGGGCCCCGAGGCCGAGTTCTTCGTCTTCGATCAGATCAACTTCCGCAACGACCCCCACGAGTCGCTGATCGCGATCGACTCGGTGGAGGGACCGTGGACCGCGGGTGAGGACGACGGGCACGGCAACCTCGGCCACAAGCCGCGGACGAAGCAGGGGTACTTCCCCGTCCCCCCGATGGACCACTACCAGGACCTGCGGTCCGAGATGTCGGTCATGCTCGAGCGGTTCGGGATGCAGGTCGAGGTCCAGCACCACGAGGTCGGCGCGCCCGGCCAGGCCGAGATCGACATCCGCTTCGACACGCTGGCCAAGGTCGCGGACAAGATGATGACGTTCAAGTACGTCATCAAGAACGTCGCCTGGGAGGCCGGCAAGACCGTCACGTTCATGCCGAAGCCGATGTTCGGCGACAACGGGTCGGGCATGCACACCCACCAGTCGCTCTGGAAGGGCGGGGACCCGCTGTTCCACGACCCGGACGGGTACGGGCAGCTCTCGGACCTCGCGCGGTGGTACATCGGCGGGCTCCTGAAGCACGCGCCGGCGCTGCTCGCGTTCACCAACCCGACGACGAACAGCTACCGCCGTCTGGTCCCCGGCTACGAGGCCCCGGTCAACCTGGTGTACTCGGCCCGGAACCGGTCGGCCGCCGTCCGCATCCCGATCTCGGGCGACTCGCCGAAGGCGAAGCGCATCGAGTTCCGGGTCCCGGACCCGTCGAGCAACCCGTACCTCGCCTTCGCGGCGATGCTGATGGCGGGCCTGGACGGCATCCGGAACCGGATCGAGCCGATGGACCCGGTGGACAAGGACATCTACGACCTGCCGCCGGAGGAGCTGCGCAACCTCCCCAGCGTCCCGCGGAGCCTCGAGGAGGCGCTCGCGAACCTGCAGGCCGACCACGAGTTCCTGCTCGAGGGCGGGGTCTTCACCGAGGACCTCATCGAGACGTGGATCGAGTACAAGATGGACCAGGAGGTGGCGCAGGTCGGACTCCGGCCGCACCCGATGGAGTTCCAGCTGTACTACGACATCTGATCCCGGTACGCGTCGGGGGGCGGGTCCACGCCGGACCCGCCCCCCGACGTATCGGCGTCGGGTCGGACGACCGTACGGTCCGGGTCGCCGGACGGAGCCCTCCGCATGGATCGCCGCCTCACCGCGATGAGCCTGAACGTCTGGAACACCCAGCGGTGGCCGGCCAGGGAGGCGCCGCTGCGGGCGCTCCTCGCCCGCTCGCCCGACCTGCTCTGCGTCCAGGAGCTCCGCCCCGCCGTCGGGGCCGTGATCGACGCCGCGCTCCCCCACCACGCCCGGGTGCGGGACGCCCTCCCCGGCTGGGAGGTCGAGGGGAACGTCTGGTGGGACGGCCGGCGGTTCGCGCCGCTCGAGCACGGTGCGGCCGACCACGGCGGCGTCGAGGCGCACCGGCGTCTGTTCTGGGTCCGGCTCCGTCACCTCACCAGCGGCGTGGACCTCGTCGTGGCGACCGTCCACCTGACCTGGATCGGCGCCACGGACGAACCGACGACCGGCCGCAGTCCGCGTCCGGCGCAGGCGGCCGCCGTCGTCGCCGCCCTCGCGGGGATCGCCGGGGACGGGCCCTGCCTCCTGATGGGCGACCTGAACGACCCCGTCGTCCCCGTCGGCGCGTTCCGGGCGGCCGGGTTCCGGGACTCCTGGGGGACGCTCGGCACGGTCCCGCCGCCGACGTTCCCGGCGTTCCCCGTCGACGGCGACGGCTCGCGCCGACCGCCGCTGCTCCCGCCCTCGACGCTGGACTGGCAGTTCCACCGGGGCCCCGTCCGTCCGCTCATGACGGAGGTCGTCGACCAGCCGTGGCGGGGCGTCGCGCCGTCCGACCACCGCCCGGTCATGACGCTCTACGAGCTGGAGTCGGCCGGCGACGCCAGCGTCTAGCGTCGCGGCACCCGCTCCCCGAGCCGCGCGAGGAGGCCGCCGTGCCGTCGATCGTCTACACCCGGACCGACGAGGCACCGGCGCTCGCGACGCACTCGCTCCTGCCCATCCTCCGGGCGTTCCTCGCGACCGCCGGGATCGGGGTCGAGCTCCGCGACATCTCGCTGGCCGGCAGGATCCTGGCCGCGTTCCCGGACCGGCTCCCACCCGCCGACCGGGTCGACGACGCGCTGGCCGACCTCGGGGCGCTGGCCCTGCGGCCAGAGGCGAACATCGTGAAGCTGCCGAACATCAGCGCCTCGGTGCCGCAGCTGCGGGCGGCGATCGACGAGCTCCGCGGGCTCGGCCACGACCTGCCCCCCTACCCCGTGGACCCGACCACCGACGCCGAGCGGGAGATCCGCGCCCGGTACGACCGGGTGAAGGGCAGCGCCGTCAACCCCGTGCTCCGGCAGGGCAACTCGGACCGACGAGCGCCGGGCTCGGTCAAGCGGTACGCCCGGGCGAACCCGCACCGGATGGGTGCCTGGGCGCCGACCTCGCGCACGCGGGTCGCGACGATGGAGGACGGCGACTTCCGCCACACGGAGCGGTCGGTCCGCATCGGCGCCGGCACGACGGCCCGCATCGAGCTCCGGGGCGCCGACGGCGGTGTCGACGTGCTCCGGGAGGGCGTCGAGCTGCCGGCCGGCGCGATCGTGGACGCGGCCGTGATGCGGCGCGCCGCGCTGGAGCCGTTCCTGGCCGCCCAGGTCGCGGCCGCCCGAACGGAGGGCCTGCTCCTCTCGGTCCACCTGAAGGCCACGATGATGAAGGTCAGCGACCCGATCCTGTTCGGGTACGCGATCCGGGCCGTGCTCGGACCGGCGCTCGACGTCCATGCCGACGCCCTCGCCGCCTGCGGCGCCGATCCGGACCAGGGCCTGGGCGCGATGCTGACCGCGGTCGACGGTCTGCCCGGGCCGGAGCGCACCGAGGTCCGCACGGCGATCGAGGCGGCCCTGGCCGCCGGTCCGCGGCTCGCGATGGTCGACTCGGACCGCGGCATCACGAACCTCCACGTCCCGAGCGACGTCATCATCGACGCCTCCATGCCGGCGATGATCCGGGAGTCCGGGCGGATGTGGGGTCCGGACGGCGAGCTGCACGACACGCTGGCCGTCATCCCCGACTCCAGCTACGCGGCGCTGTACCGGGCGACCGTCGACGACTGCCGTACCCACGGCGCCTTCGACCCGACCACGATGGGGACGGTCCCGAACGTCGGGCTCATGGCCCAGGCGGCCGAGGAGTACGGCTCGCACGACGCGACCTTCCGCATCGCGGCGCCGGGGACCGTCGCCGTCGTCGCCGACGACGGGACCGAGCTGCTGTCCCACGCCGTCGCCGTCGGTGACGTCTGGCGCCTCTGCCGGACGCGCGAGGCCGCGATCCGGGACTGGGTCCGCCTCGCCGTGGACCGCGCCCGCCTCAGCGGGATGCCGGTCGTGTTCTGGCTCGACGCCGACCGCGCCCACGACGCCGAGGTCATCGCACTGCTCGAGGACGAACTGGCGGCGCTGGACACGACGGGACTGGACCTCCGGACCCTGCCGGTCGGGGCCGCGGCACGGCACACGTTGACCCGCGCCCGGGCCGGGGAGGACACCATCGCCGCGACCGGGAACGTCCTGCGCGACTACCTCACCGACCTGTTCCCCATCCTCGAGCTCGGCACCAGCGCGAAGATGCTCTCCATCGTGCCGCTGATGGCCGGAGGCGCGATGTTCGAGACCGGCGCGGGCGGCTCGGCCCCGAAGCACGTCCAGCAGCTCGAGCGCGAGGGGCACCTGCGCTGGGACTCGCTCGGCGAGTTCATGGCGATGGTCGCGTCGCTCGAGCACGTCGCCCGGACCGCGGACCTGTCCCGGGCCGGCGTGCTCGCCGCGGCGCTCGACCGCGCCGTCGAGACCGTCCTGACCGAGGGACGGTCACCGTCCCGCCGGGTCGGCGAGCTGGACACGCGGGGCTCGCACGCCTCGCTCGCCGTGTTCTGGGCCCGGGAGCTCGCCGCGCAGACCGACGACCCCGAGCTGGCGGCGCGGTTCGCGCCGGTCGCCGCCGCCCTCGGCGCCGCGGAGGACGCGATCCTCGCCGAGCTCTCGGCCGCGCAGGGGTCACCGGTCGACCTCGGCGGCTACTACCGGCCGGATCCGGAGCGGGCCGACGCGGTGATGCGGCCCTCGCCGACGCTCAACCGGATCGTGGCCGACCTCGCCGGCTGACCGGGGCGGCGGCCCCGGTCGCCGCCACCTCCGCCTCGGCGGTCTCGAGCCGCGTCCCGAGGTCCTCCCACCGGCGCATCAGCCCGGCGGCCGTGTCCTTCGCGGCACCGTGGGCGGCGATCGCCGCCGCGACCGCCTCCGGGTCCTCGTACAGCCCCGGGTCGCCGAGCCGCCGGGCCAGGTCCGCGGCCTCGGCCTCGGCCGTCACGAGCGCCCGCTCGACGTCGGCGAGCTCCCGCCGCAGCGGGGCCAGGCCGTCGCCGGACGGGCGGGAGCCGCGGCGCCGCGCCGGCGCATCGGACCGCCGACGCGACCCCCCGACCGCGGCGGTGTCACCCGCCCCCGGGGCCGGGTTGCGCCGCGCCTCCAGCTCCTGCCACGTGCCGTCGAACCAGGTCGCGTCGCCGTCGCGCACCTCGACCACGGCGTCGGCGACGGCCCGCACGACGTGGCGGTCATGGGTGACGAGGACGACCGTCCCGCCCCAGGCGACCAGCGCGTCCTCGAGCACGTCGCGGGAGGCCATGTCGAGGTGGTTCGTGGGCTCGTCCAGCAGCAGCAGGTTCGCCGGCGAGACCATCGCCATCGCGAGCGCGAGGCGCATCCGCTCGCCACCGCTCAGGACCCCCACCCGTCGCTCCGCGAGGTCGCCGGGGAACCCGAACGCGGCCAGCGTCGAGCGCGCGTCGGCCCGTCCGGCCCGCTCCCCGAGCGCCCCGCGGAACTCCTCGAGGGCGGTCCGGCCGGGGTCCTGACCGTCGGCGGCGTGCTGGTCGACGAACGCGGCGGTGACGGCGGCCCCCAGCCGGACCTCCCCGGCCCGCGCGGCCAGCCGGCCGCCGAGCAGTCGCAGCAGCGTCGACTTCCCCGCCCCGTTCGGACCGACCAGCGCCACCTTCCGACCCCGCTCGACGACGAGGTCGACACCGTCGAGGATCGTCCGGCCGTCGTACCCGGCGGTCACCCCGGTCAGCTCGGCGACGGTCCGGCCGGCCCGCGCCGGCTCGGGGAAGCCGAACCGGACCCGGAGGGCCCGCGCCTCGGGGACCTCGATCCGCTCGACCCGCTCCAGCGCCTTCAGGCGGGACTGGACCTGTCGGGCCTTCGTCGCCTTGTAGCGGAACCGCTCGATGAACCGCTCCTGCTCGGCGAGCATGCGGTCCTGCTGCGCCCGCGCGGCGTGGAGGCGGGCGAGTCGCTCCTCGCGCTGGGCGAGGAACGCCGCGAACCCGCCGTCCTCGCCCGGGCGGCGAACGTCGTACACGGTCACCGTGCCGGCGGCGACATCGGCGACGCGGTGCGCGACGGCGTCGACCAGGTCGCGGTCGTGGGTCACGACCAGGAGCCCGCCGCGGAGCGTCGCGAGGGTCGCCTCGAGCCACCGGATGCTCTCGAGGTCCAGATGGTTCGTCGGCTCGTCGAGGACGAGCAGGTCCGGGTCGCTGACGAGCAGGCGCGCGAGGGCGGCGCGGACGCGCCATCCGCCGGAGAGCTCGGTCGGGTCCCGACCCTCCTCGCCGGGCGCGAAGCCGAGGCCGGCGAGGATCCGGGCGACGTCCGCGTCGAGGGCGTCGCCCCCGAGCTGTCCGTACCGCTCGCGGGCGTCCGCGTACCGACCGGCCAGCGCGAGCGCCTCGTCCTCCCCGGCGGCGTCGAGGCGTCGCTCGAGGTCGGCGAGCTCGCGTTCCAGCGCGACCAGCTCGGTCGCCCCGTCCCGGACCAGCGCGCCGAGGGTCGGGAAGCGCCCGGCGAGGTCGGCGGCGTCCTGCGCCAGCCAGCCGAGCCGGAGGTCGCGGGGACGGTGGACGTCCCCCGCGGACGGCGGACGCTCACCGACCAGGGTGCGCAGCAGCGTCGTCTTCCCGGTCCCGTTCCCCCCGACGATCGCGACCCGCTCCCCGACGCCGACCGAGAGGTCGACGTCGCGCAGCAGGGTCCGGCCGCCGACCTCGACGGCGACCCCGGCGGCGCGGAGCGCGCTCAGCGGTCCGACTCGTCGAGCCGGAGCGGCGCGGCGGGCGGGACGACCGGCGCCGGATCGACCCGGAGACGCACCCGCACGGGCTCCCCCATCGTCGCGGACCCCGATGCTACGGTCGCACGACAACCGAACAGTGGCCGTCGACGCCGGACGGGAGAGCGCGGGGACGCGCGACGCAGGTCGCCGCCCCGCCGCCGAAGGAGCAACCCCTCCCGGGAACCTCTCAGGCACCCGCACCGCCCGGACGAGGCATCTCTGGAGAGCGCCCCCACGGGCGCGCCGACGGGGCAAGCCGGCGCCAGCCGGCGAAACTCTCAGGCCCGCCACGCGCGGACCGACAGAGCGGGGGGATCCGGGCACCGCGCGCGCGGTGCCGGAGGGGACCCCGCCATGACCTCCGTTCCGTTCGCCGACCGCCACATCGGTCCCGACGCCGACGCCGTCGCCACGATGCTCGCCACCGTCGGCCTCCCGACGCTGGACGCGCTCGTGGCCGCCGCCGTGCCCGCGGCGATCCGGGACGAGCGCCCGCTCGACCTCCCCGCCGCCGTCGACGAGCCGACCGCGATGGCGGCGCTGCGCGACGTCGCGGCCCGCAACCGGCCGGGCGTCGCGATGATCGGCGACGGCTACCACGGCACGGTCACGCCGGCGGTCCTGCGCCGCGACGTGCTGGAGTCCCCCGCCTGGTACACGGCCTACACCCCGTACCAGCCCGAGATCAGCCAGGGTCGGCTCGAGGCGCTGCTCAACTTCCAGACGCTCGTGGCCGACCTCTCCGGCCTGCCGGTCGCGAACGCGTCGCTCCTCGACGAGGCCACCGCCGTCGCCGAGGCCGTGACGCTGATGCGCCGGGCCTCGCGGGTGGCGTCGGACCGCGTCGTCGTCGACGCCGAGGTCCTCCCCCAGACGCTGGCCGTGCTGCGCACGCGGTGCGCACCGCTCGGCATCGGACTGGAGGTCGTGGACCTCGCGGACGGCCTGCCCGACGGCGACCTCCTCGGACTGGTCCTCCAGACGCCCGGACGCTCGGGCGTCGTCCGCGACCTCGCGCCGCTGGCCCGGGCCGCGCGCGAGCGCGGGGGCATGGTCGCCGTCGCGACGGACCCCCTCGCCCTCGTCCTCCTCGAGCCGCCCGGCCGGTGGGGGGCCGACGTCGTCGTGGGATCGGCCCAGCGCCTCGGCGTCCCGATGTGGGGCGGGGGGCCCCACGCCGGGTTCATGGCGGTCCGGACGGGGCTCGAGCGACTGCTGCCGGGACGCCTCGTGGGGACCTCGGTCGACGCGGACGGGGCGCCGGCCCACCGACTCGCGCTCCAGACGCGCGAACAGCACATCCGGCGCGAGCGGGCGACGTCGAACATCTGCACGGCGCAGGTCCTGCTCGCCGTCGTCGCCGGCATGTACGCCGTCTGGCACGGCCCCGAGGGCCTGCGCCGGATCGCCCTGCGGGCCCACGGCCACGCCCGGACGCTGGCGGCCGCCGCGGCCGCGCACGGCGCGGCCCCGGTGCACGAGGCGTTCCTCGACACGGTGACGCTGCGCGTCCCCGGCCGGGCCGACGAGGTCATCGCCGCGGCGGACGCACGGGACCTGCTACTCGGCCGCGTCGACGCCGACCACGTCCGCGTCGCCTGCGACGAGGTCACCACGCGCGACCACGTCGTCGGCGTGCTGACGGCCCTCGGCGTCCCGGACCCCGCGTCGGCGGAGCGGACCGCCCGCGCGACCGTCCTCGGCGGTCCCGACGCCGAGGTCCCCGACGCCCCCGCCTTCCCCGTCGACCTGCACCGGTCCGGCCCCCTCCTCCCCCACGAGGTCTTCCACGCGCACCGCAGCGAGACGGCCCTGCGCCGGTACCTCCGCCGGCTCGCGGACCGCGACTTCGCGCTGGACCGCGGGATGATCCCGCTCGGCTCCTGCACGATGAAGCTGAACGCCGCGGTCGAGATGGAGCCCGTCTCCTGGCCGGCGTTCGCCGACCTCCACCCGTTCGCCCCGGCGGACCGGATGGCGGGCACGCTGGCGCTGGTCGGGGACCTGGAGCGGTGGCTGGCCGAGGTCACCGGGTACGCCGCCGTCTCGCTCCAGCCGAACGCCGGGTCGCAGGGCGAGCTGGCGGGGCTCCTCGCGATCGCCGCCTACCACCGCGCGCGGGGGGAGGCGGAGCGGGACGTCTGCCTCATCCCCTCCTCGGCGCACGGCACCAACGCCGCCAGCGCGGTGATGGCCGGCATGCGGGTCGCCGTCGTGGCGGCCGCCGAGGACGGTGCGATCGACCTCGAGGACCTGCGCGCCCGGATCGCCGAGCACGGCGACCGGCTCGCCGCGATCATGGTCACGTACCCCTCGACCCACGGCGTGTACGAGGCCGGCATCACCGAGGTCCGCGACCTCGTCCACGCCGCGGGCGGGCAGGTCTACGTGGACGGCGCGAACCTCAACGCCCTCCTCGGGGTCGCGCCCCCGGGCGGCTTCGGGGCGGACGTCTCCCACCTGAACCTGCACAAGACGTTCTGCATCCCGCACGGCGGCGGGGGTCCGGGCGTCGGGCCGGTCGCCGTCGCGGCCCACCTCGCGCCGTTCCTGCCCACCCATCCCGCCCACCCCGATCCGGCGCTGCGGGACGGTCCGGTCGGTCCGGTCTCGGCCGCGCCGCTCGGGTCCGCCGGCATCCTCCCGATCCCGTGGGTCTACGTCCGGCTGATGGGGCCCGACGGCCTGGCCCGCGCGACGCGCACGGCGGTCCTCGCGGCGAACCACGTCGCGACCCGCCTCCGGGACGCGTTCCCGCTGCTGTACAGCGGTCCGGAGGGAGTCGTCGCGCACGAGTGCATCCTGGACGTCCGGCCCATCGCGGCCACGACGGGGATCACGGCCGAGGACGTCGCGAAGCGGCTCGTCGATCACGGGTTCCACGCCCCGACGCTGAGCTTCCCCGTCGCGGGGACGCTGATGGTCGAGCCGACCGAGTCCGAGGACCTCACCGAGCTCGAGCGGTTCTGCACCGCGATGCTCGCCATCCGGGCCGAGATCGCCCGCGTCGAGGACGGGACGTGGCCGGCCGACGACAACCCGCTGGTGAACGCACCGCACACCGCCGCGATGCTGACGCGCGACTGGCCGCATCCCTACGACCGGGAGCTCGCCGTGCACCCGTCGCCGCACGTCCGCGCCGCCAAGTACTGGCCGCCGGTGCGACGGATCGACGGGGTCCGGGGCGACCGCAACCTCGTCTGCGCCTGCCCGCCGCCGGAGGCCTTCGCGTCCGACGTCGTGGCCGGAGCCGCGGCGCCACCGGTCGGGGCGGACGCCCTCGTCCCGGCCGCACCGTGAGCGGCGCATGACCGCGCCCCCGCGCCGCACGGCGCTGGCCGAGGCCCACCTGGCGCTCGGTGCCGCCCTCTGCCCGTTCGCCGGCTGGGAGATGCCGCTGCGGTACGGCAGCGACCTCGCGGAGCACCGGGCCGTCCGGACCGCGGCGGGACTGTTCGACGTCGGGCACATGGGACAGTCCGAGATCTCGGGTCCCGACGCCGCCCGCGCCCTCGAGCGGCTCGTCGTCTCCCGCGTCGCGTCGCTGGCCCCCGGACGCGCCCGGTACACGATGCTCTGCGACGCCGACGGCGGCGTCGTCGACGACCTCATCGTGACCCGCCGCGACGCGGAGACGTTCTGGCTGGTCGCGAACGCGGCGAACGCGGCGGCCGTGTCCGATCGGCTCGCCCGGGCCACGGCCGGGCTCGACGCCGAGCACCGCCCGCTCGCCTCCCGGGCGCTGCTCGCCCTCCAGGGGCCGCGGACGGTCGACGTCCTCCTGGCGCTCGACCCGGTGGGCGCCGCCCCCGTCGCGGACCTCCGGCCCTTCGGGGTCGTGGCCGCCTCCCTCGCCGGGACCCCGGTCCTCGCATCACGCACCGGCTACACGGGCGAGGACGGGGTCGAGCTGGCCTGCGCCGACGCCGATGCGCCGGCGCTCTGGGACGCGCTGCTGGCCGCCGGGGGACCCCTCGGGCTGCTGCCCTGCGGCCTCGCCGCCCGCGACAGCCTCCGTCTCGAGGCCGGCCTGCCGCTGCACGGCCACGAGCTCGGACCGGACCTCGGGCCGTTCGAGACGGGGTTCGGGCGGATCGTCCAGCTCGAGGACCGCGACGAGCTCGTCGCCCGGGACGCGCTGGCGCGGCGTCGGGAAGACGGGCCGTCCCGGCGGGTCGTCGGGCTCGTCGCCGAGGGGCGACGCGGTCCCCGGCGCGGGGCGGCCCTGCGGACGCCGACCGGCGCGCCCGCGGGCGAGGTCACCTCCGGCGCGCCCTCCCCGACCCTCGGCGTCCCGATCGCGCTGGCGGCCGTGCCGGCGTCGGTGGCGACGGCCGGGACCGCGCTGGTCGCCGACGTCCGCGGTGCGGCGGTCCCCGTCCGGATCGTCGACCTACCCTTCGTCCGGCGCGGCTGAGCGCCGCCGAGCATCGGAGCCGCCGTGGACCTCCCCGACGACCGCCGCTACACCGCGGAGCACGAGTGGATCGATGCGGGTGACCCCGCGACCGTCGGGATCACGGCCCACGCCGCGGACCAGCTCGGCGACGTCGTGTTCGTCGCGCTCCCCGAGGTCGGTCGGACGCTGACCACCGGGGAGGCGTTCGGCGAGATCGAGTCGACGAAGTCGGTCAGCGACCTGTACGCCCCGGCCGCGGGCGAGGTCGTCGCCGTGAACACGGCGCTCGAGGCCGACCCGGGGGCCGTGAACGCGGACCCGTACGGCACCGGATGGCTGGTCCGCATCCGGGTCACCGAGCCCGGCCCCACCATGGACGCCGCCGGCTACCGGGCCCTGCTCGGATGAGCCGCCGCGGCCCCCGCCCGGCGGCCGCCGCCCCCCTCCTCGTCGCCGCCCTCGCGACCGTCCTCGCCGCCTGCGCGTCCGGCCCGGCACCGCCGGGCGCCGACCTCCCGGTCGCGCCGGCCGTCGCGGCCGACGACGACGCGGACCGCCCCGACGCCCCGACGGCGACCCCCGACGACGGGGACGGGACCGCGAGCACGCCGGCCGACGGGCGCGCGCCGGCCCCCGCGGACGGGCCGGTGCCGACCGTCCGCCTGGAGGAGGTCCTCCGCCTCGACGCCCCGATCGACGCGGTCGCGGCCCCCGACGGCACGCTCCTGGTCGCGACCCGGGCCGGGCGCGTCGTCGTGGCCGAGCCCGGTCCCGACGGACCGCCGGCCGGCACGGTCGTCGTCGACGTCTCCGAGCGGACCACGACGGACGGCGAGCGGGGGCTCCTCGCCCTCGCCGTCGCCCCCGACGGCACCGAGCTGGTGCTGTCGCTGACCGACCCCGACGGGGCGACGCTGGTCGAGGCGCACCCGCTCGCCGGAGCCGTCGTGACCGGACCACCACGGACGCTGTACGCGCTGCCCCAGCCGTACGCGAACCACAACGGCGGCGACGTCGCGTTCGCCCCCGACGGCACCCTGCTCGTCGCGCTCGGGGACGGGGGTGGGGGCGGCGATCCGCTGGCCGCCGGTCAGGACCCGGCGACCCCGTTGGGGGCGGTGCTCCGCCTCGACGTCACGGACGGGACCGTCCGGGTCCCGGCCGACAACCCCTACGTCGGCGTCGCCGGGGCGGCGCCGGAGATCCTGGCGATCGGGCTGCGCAACCCGTGGCGCATCGACGTGGACGCGACGACCGGCGCGGTCTGGATCGCGGACGTCGGTCAGGGCGAGGTCGAGGAGGTGAACCGCGTCACGTGGGAGCGGCTGTCCGGAGCGAACCTCGGCTGGCCGCTCCGCGAGGGCGACGCCGCGTACGACGGGGCGCCGCCGCCGGGACACGTCGCGCCCGTCCACACCTACCGCCACGGCCCGGGCTGCTCGGTCACCGGGGGCGTGGTGCTCCGCGACCCGGCGCTGCCGGACCTGCACGGCGCCTACCTGTTCGCCGACTTCTGCGACGGGAGCGTCCGCGCGCTGCGCCCGGCGACCGACGGGTCGTGGCACGCGGTCGACCTCGGCGTCCGCGGCGAGCGCGTCGTCGGGTTCGGGACCGACGCGACCGGCCGCGCGGTGGTCCTCGACCTCGCCGGACGCGTGCTCCGGCTGGTCCCCGCCTGATCGGGCTCCGTCGGACCCGGCCGCTCAGGCCGTGGCGACCAGCCCCCGGGTCCGCCACCGGACGACCGCGAGGCCGACGACGGAGGCCGCCAGCAGGGTCCACTTCGCGACCGCGGCGGCGACGGTGACGGCGGTCGTCGCGACGCCCGGCGCGGCGAGGAGCGCGACGGCCATCGCGACGTTCTCGACCTGGTCCAGCCCGGCCGCTGCGCCCCCGGCCAGTCCGGCCCGGCGCGCCGTCCGCCCCAGCCCCGTCCCGGCCGCGCGACCGGCCGCCAGGGCGGCCCCGGCGGTGACGGTCGCCGTGCCGTAGGCGAGGGGCAGGAGCAGGTCGAGTCCGTGGGCCCGGAGCGCCGCGGTCCGGAGGTCCCCCGACCAGGACGCGACGATCGCGACCGCGTCGGCCGGGTCGGTCACGAACTGCAGCGAGACGAGCCCGAACGGGGCGACGTCGGTGGCGAGGCCCGCACCGACCACCTGGATCGCGACCATCAGGGCGGCGGCGCAGCCGGCGGCCACCGCGGCCAGCCGCGCCCGGGTCACGACCCGTCCGCGGCGGTGGGGGCTCGGGTCACCCAGCGCAGCCAGCCGCCGACGACGCCGGCGGCGACGACCGCGGCGCCGGCACCACCCGCGAGCGGCGCGCCGCCGGGTCCGAGCCCCAGCGCGGCGTCCAGGGAGAGCGCGCCCGGACCCGCGACGGCGACGGCCGCGGCGACCACGACGAGGTAGCCGTTCAGCTCCCAGCCCTTCGCGACCGACCAGAACCCGTTCGCCGCGTTGTTCACGAACGCCGCCGTGGTCATCGTCCCGGCGACACCCGCGGCCGCCAGCGGCGTCAGCAGCCCGGCGGCCAGGCCGAGACCGCCGAGGAGCTCCGCCGTCCCCGCCAGGAGCGCCGCCGTCCTGCCGTCGCCGAACCCCAGGGAGGCGAAGAACGCCGCGGTCCCGCGGGGACCGCCGCCACCGAACCAGCCGAACAGCTTCTGGGCGCCGTGCAGCGCGAACGGCAGGCCGACCCCCAGCCGCAGCAGGAGCAGGCCGAGGTCGACCGCGGTGGCATCCATGCGGCGAGGCTACGCCGGCCCGCGCGCGGGCCGGTGGCGCAGCACCGCGGCGTCGAGCACCTCGACGACGACGTCGGCGTGGTCGGCGAGGTCCGGGGTGGCGTGGGCGCGACGCACGGCCACCGTCCAGGCCCCCGCGGCCCGAGCGCTCGCCGCACCGACCGACGTGTCCTCGACCGCCGCGGCGCGGTCCGCGGCGACGCCGAGCCGGCGCATCGCCTCGCGGTACGGCGCCGGGTCCGGCTTGTGCCGTGCGACGTCCTCGGCGGCCACGACGGCCGCGACGACGCCCGTCAGTCCCCCGGCCGCGAGGACCCGGTCGGCGTGCTCCCGCGTGGAGGACGTGGCCACGCCGACCGCGACCCCCTCCCCCGCGAGCGTCCGGAGGGCGCCGACGGCGTCGTCGTGGAGGCGGAGGTCGACGGCGACCAGCCCGAGGAACGCCGCCCGGACCTCGGCCCGGAACCCCACGGGGTCCCCGAGCTCGACGCGGGCCGCGAAGTGGGCCAGGTTGGCCGCGACCGGGCGACCGACGAGGGCGGCGAAGTCCTCCGGCGTCGCCGTGTAGCCGCGGCGGGCCAGGACCTCGGCCCAGGCGCGGTCCGAGAGCCGCTCGGTGTCGGCGAGGGTCCCGTCGAGGTCGAACACGACGGCGCGGACGGGGATCCCCGCGGCGCCGCTCACGTGCCGATCCCGTACAGGACGCGCTCGGTGACGCGGCGGACCCGGCGCGCGTGCGCGAGCCATGCGGCCTCCAGCTCCCGCCGCCCGCCCCGCCCGTACCCGAGCGACCGCGCCAGGCGCTCGAGCCGGTCGGGCTCGACGGGCAGCACGTCCGGGTCGCGGTGGCGGAGCAGCGCCCCCCGGTCCCGGATCGCGACGGCGAGTCGCAGTCCGTCGCGGAGCCGCGTCACGTCGGAGACCGGCAGCAGGCCCGTGTCGGCGAGCGCGTCCAGCGCCGCACCCGTCGAGGCGGTCCGCAGCTCGGGCAGCTCGGCGGCGTGTCGCAGCTGCAGGAGCTGCACCGTCCACTCGACGTCCGAGACGCCTCCGGGTCCGAGCTTCACGTGCCGCTCCGGGTCGAGCCGCGCCGGGACCCGTTCGCGCTCGATGCGGGCCTTCATGCGGCGCATCGCGACCACGCGCTCCTCGGGCAGCGTCCGCGGGTGCGCGAGGTCCCCCGCCTCGGCGACGAACCGCGCCGCGAGGTCGCGGTCCCCGGCGACGGCCCGTGTCCGGAGCAGGGCCTGGAACTCCCACGGCTCGGCCCACCGCTCCCAGTACGCGCGGAAGCCGTCGAGGGACCGCGACAGCGGGCCGCTGCGTCCCTCCGGACGGAGGTCCGCGTCGATCTCGAAGGCGGACCCGTCGGGGGTGATCGCCGACAGCGACCGCACGACGTCCGCGGCGACGGCGAGCGCGACGCGGTTCGCCTCGTCGGGATCCGCGCCGTCGGCCGGACGATGGACGAACAGGACGTCGAGGTCGGAGGCGTAGCTGAGCTCGCGACCCGCCAGGGTGCCCATCCCGATCACCGCGACGTCGACGGGCAGCTCGTCGGGCGAGGCCAGTCCCTCCGCCGCCGCCCGGGTCCGGAGCACCCCGCGCAGGGCCGCGACGAGGCAGGCGTCCGCGACCGCCGTCAGTTCGGCGCCCGGGCCGGGACCGCGCTCGGGCGTCCCCGGCGGCTGCTCGGCGTCGCGCGCGACGTCACGGAGGACGACGCGGAGCAGCTCCTGCTGCTTGAAGCGTCGGAGCGCCGCGTCCGTGTCCTGCCAGTGCAGCCGGGCGACCGCCGCCCGCGCCACCTCGGCGGGGTCGCGCGGCGTCGCCAGCGCCGCCGGGTCGGCCAGCCACTCGGCGCCCTGGGGCTGGCTGACCAGGAGCTCACCGGCCGCCCGGCTGGTCCCCAGCGCCCGGCCGAGCAGCTCCGCCGCCGCCGGCCGGTCACGGAGGTGCCGCAGCAGCGGACTCCCCTCCCGCTGGGACTCGACGAGGTCGCGCAGGGCCAGGAGTCCCCCGTCCGGGTCGGCCGTGGGCTCGAGGGCCCGGAGGACGGCGGGCAGCACCGCCCGGACGGTGACGGCCCGCCGGGAGACCCCGCCCGTGATCGCCCGGACCGAGCGCAGCGCCGCGGCCCCGTCGCGGAACCCGAGCGCCGTCAGCCGCTCGGCCGCGGCGGCCTCCCCCATCGCCGCGACCGCGCCCGGGAGGCTGACGGCGGCGGCCGAGGCGGGCACGTCCGCGATGCGCTCGAGCAGCGGTCGGTAGAAGATCCGAGCGTGCAGGTCCCGGACGCGGGCCTGGGCGCGGGACAGCTCGGCCAGCAGACGGTCGCGCGGCGCCGCCGCGTCCTCGGCCCGGAGCCCAAGCGCGCGGGCGATGCGGTCCTGGGCCGCCGGGTCCGAGGGGACGGTGTGGGTCCGGCGCTCGTTCGCGAGCTGCAGGACGTGCTCCACGCGTCGCAGCGTGCGGTAGGTCGCGTCCAGCGCCGCGGCGTCCTCCTCGTCGACGTACCCGCCGGCCGCGAGGGCCGCGAGCGCCGGCAGCGTGCCGGCGAGGCGGAGACTGGGATCGGCCCGGCCGTGCACGAGCTGCAGCAGCTGGACGGTGAACTCGACGTCCCGGATCCCGCCGGGACCCAGCTTCAGCTGTCGCGCCCCGTCGCGGACGACGTCCGGCCGCTGCTCGATGCGGGCCTTCATGGCCCGGACCTCGGCGACGGCGTCCGGGTCCAGCCGCTCGGGCCAGAGGAACGGCGCCGCGGCGGCGAGGAACTCGGCGCCGAGGGTCGGGTCGCCGGCGACGGGCCGGGCCTTCAGGAGCGCCTGGAACTCCCAGGTCCGCGCCCACCGCTCCCAGTACGCGACGAACCCGGCGACCGTCCGGCTCAACGCCCCCGCCCGCCCCTCCGGCCGGAGCGTCGGGTCGACCTCGTAGGCGCGCCCCATCGTCGTCGAGGCGTTCAGCAGCTCGAGCAGGCGCGTGCAGACCCGGCGGGCCTCCTCGTCCGCCTCGGTCGGATCGGCCCCCTCCACCGGCGCGTGGACGAACATCACGTCGACGTCGGAGACGTAGTTCAGCTCGGCCCCGCCGAGCTTCCCCATCCCGACCACCGCGATCCGCGCCGCCGGCGACGGGCCGGCCAGCTCGGCGTGGACGCCGTCCAGCGTGCCGGCCAGGACACCCTCGGCCAGCGCCGCCAGCTCGGCGGCGACCGCGGCGACGTCGGCCGCCCCGGTCAGGTCGCGGGCGGCGACGTCGGCGGTGGCCCGGCGCCGGATGGAGGCGATGCCGGCGGCCTGCGCGGCCGTGTCCCCGCCCCGACGTACCGCACCGGCGACCGCACCGGCGATCGTCGCGGCGTCGACCGGGTCGAGGTGCTCCAGGCCGAGCACGGCGTCCGTCCCGCGGGCGAGGAGCTCCCCGAGCGGCCGCGACGCGCCGGCGACGGCGACCACCCGGGCCAGCCAGTCGCGGTCGGCCCGGACCCGGGCCGACAGGCCGGGGTCGGACACCGCCAGCCCGGCGAGGACCGCGGTCGCCGCGGCGGGGTCGGCGGCGGCGGCGAGCAGGTCCAGCGCGGCCGGGTCACGGACGGCGTCCTCGGCGGCGGCGCCACCAACGGCCGTCACGTCGACGACGCCGGCGTCGCCGAGGTCCCCGAGGACCCGGTCCCCCTCCAGCCCGAGCCGCGCGAGCCGGGCGGCTAGGGACTCCCGGCGGGCGCTCATCGCCGGCCGGTCACAGCAGGGGCAGGTAGCGGTCGATCTCGAACCGCGTCACGTGGGCCGAGTACTCGTCCCACTCGCGGTGCTTGTTCGCGACGAGGTGGCGGAAGAGGTGCTCGCCGAGGGTCTCGGCCACGAGGTCCGAGGCCTCCATCTCGGCGATCGCCTCACCGAGGTCCGCCGGTAGGCGCTGCATCCCGTTCGCCGCCCGCTCCGCGGCCGAGAGCTCGAAGGTGTTGTCGGCCGACTCCGGCGGCAGCTCGAGCCCGCGCTCGATCCCGTCGAGCCCGGCCGCCAGGATGCAGGCCAGCGCGAGGTACGGGTTGCAGGCGGGGTCCGGCGCGCGGTACTCGACCCGGGTCGAGCCGGCCTTGTCGGGCTTGTACATCGGGATGCGGACGAGGGCGCTGCGGTTCGCCCGTCCCCAGGACACGAACACCGGCGCCTCGCCCGACGGCAGCGGCCCCTCCGTGTACGGGGTGAGGCGCTTGTACGAGTTGACCCACTGGTTGGTCACGCAGCTGATGGCCCTCGCGTGCGTGAGCAGGCCGGCGGTGAACGCTCGCGCCGTCGCAGAGAGCCGCAGCGGGTCCGCCGCGTCGTAGAACGCGTTGGCGTCCCCCTCGAACAGCGAGAGGTGGAGGTGCATCGCGTTGCCCGGATGCTCGGTCATCGGCTTCGGCATGAAGGACGCGTGGAGCCCCCGCTGGAGCGCCGCCTCCTTCAGGACCAGCCGGAACGTCATGATGTTGTCGGCCATCGTGAGCGCGTCGGCGTACCGCAGGTCGATCTCGTGCTGCGACGGGCCGACCTCGTGGTGCGAGAACTCGACCGAGATGCCCATCTGCTCCAGCGTCATGATCGCCTGGCGACGCAGATCCTGCTGCACGTCGAGCGGCGTCATGTCGAAGTACCCACCGCCGTCGAGGGGCCGCGGCTCGTCGCTGCCCTCGAAGAGGAAGAACTCCATCTCGGGGTGCACGTAGAAGGTGAACCCGAGGTCGGCCGCCCGCCGCAGCTGGCGCCGGAGCACCTGACGCGGATCGGCCGCGAACGGCTCGCCGTCGGGGGTGACCAGGTCGCAGAACATCCGGGCGACGCCCTGCGCCTCGGGTCGCCACGGCAGGATCTGGAACGTCGAGGCGTCCGGGACGGCCAGCATGTCGGCCTCCTGGACACGGGCGAACCCGTCGATCGCGGAGCCGTCGAACCCGATCCCCTCCGAGAAGGCGTTCTCGAGTTCGGCGGCCGTGATCGAGACGCTCTTCAGGAACCCCAGGACGTCGGTGAACCAGAGCCGGATGAAGCGGATGTCCCGCTCCTCGACGGTCCGGAGGACGTACTCCTGCTGCCGGTCCATGCCGTCTCCGCTCGACGCGGCCCGAGCCTACTTCCGGCCGGGTCGTGGACGTGCGGCGGGGCCGGCGCCGAAGCGCCGGCCCCGCCCGATCCACGACCGCTGGACCGTCTCCGCCCCGGTCCGGGAGAGGTTCACCCCGGGGCGGCCGCTGGGTGGTGCCGGGCCCCCCGACCCGGCACCACGGGGGTCACTTCCCGGCGAGCTCGGGGTAGCCCGGGAAGCCGTGCTCGTGGACGTCCAGCCCCT
This sequence comes from Actinomycetota bacterium, assembly GCA_017852335.1. GTDB lineage: Bacteria > Actinomycetota > Nitriliruptoria > Nitriliruptorales > Nitriliruptoraceae > CSBr16-57R1. The sequence goes on from JAFMLG010000012.1 coordinate 33,513, forward strand.
CGACCTCCTCCTGCTCGGAGACGCGGAGCTGCCCCATCGCCTTCAGGACGCCGAACAGCACGCCGCTGGAGACCGCGACCCAGGCCGCGACACCGGCGATCCCGATCAGCTGGGCGACCAGGAGGTCGGCGCCGCCGCCGAAGAACAGTCCGTTCTCGGCGTCGGCCAGCCCGACCCAGAGCGTCCCGACGATGCCGACGACGCCGTGGACGCTGATCGCGCCGACCGGGTCGTCGATGCGGATGCCGTCGATCGCGCTGACCGCGACGACGACCACGACACCGGCGATGATCCCGACGACGAGCGCCATCAGCGGGCTGACGACGTTCGCACCGGCGGTGATGCCGACGAGCCCGGCGAGGATGCCGTTCGCCATCATCGCGACGTCCCACTTGCCACCGGAGAGCCGCGTCCAGATGCCGGCGGTCGCGCCGCCGGCGCCGCCGGCGAGGGCCGTCGTGAGGAGCACGAGCGAGATCGCCACGCCGTCGAGGGCGAGGACCGAGCCGCCGTTGAACCCGAACCAGCCGAAGAACAGCAGCAGCGTCCCGAGCGCGACGAGGGGCATGGAGTGTCCGGGGATGGCACGCGCCTTCCCGGTGACGGGGTCGTACTTGCCGATGCGGGGTCCGAGGACCTTCGCGCCGACCAGCGCCGCGACACCGCCGGTCATGTGCACGATGGTCGAGCCCGCGAAGTCGTAGAACCCGAGCTCGGCCACCCAGCCGCCGCCCCACGTCCAGGCGCCGACGACCGGGTAGATGACGGCGGTCATGACGACCGCGACGGCGACGTAGGCGCCGAACTTCATGCGCTCGGCGACGGCGCCGGAGACGATCGTGGCCGCGGTCGCGGCGAACATCGCCTGGAACGCGAAGTCGATCTCGATCGGGAAGCCGACCTCGCCGGCAACGAGCTCGTACGGCTCGTACCCGGTGAGGAAGAAGCCGGTGGTGCCGAACAGTCCGGCGACCTGGTCGCCGTACATGAGCGCCCAGCCGATCGCGAAGTACGCGACCATGCCGATCGAGATCGTCATCAGGTTCTTCCCGATGATGTTCGCGGCGTTCTTCTGCCGCGTCAGGCCGGCCTCGAGCATGGCGAAGCCGGCGTGCATGATGAAGACGAGCACCGTCGCCACCATCAGGTAGAGCACCAACACACTGAGTTCGAGCGCTTCTGGCGTCACGGTCATCCTCCGGGTCCGCCGACCCCGCGGTCGCCCGGGCCGCTCGGGGCGACACGGTCGGGGCCGGTACGGTTCGTGACCGTAGGAACGAGCCGTTTCCCGGCCGTTGTTCGCGGGTTACGGGCGTGTTTCCGGTCCCGGCCCGGTGGCCGCGACCGGGCCGAGGACCGGACCGAGCGAGGACCGCCGTGGCCGCCATCCGGATCGCCCTGGCGCAGCTGGCCGCCGCCGTCGGCGGCCCGGCCCGGAACGCCGCCCGCATCGCGGCCGCGCACGCCGAGGCCGCCGCGGCCGGCGCGGACCTCGTCGTCACCCCGGAGCTGGCCGTCCCGGGCTACCCCCCCGACGACCTGCTCCTCTCCGCCGAGTTCCTCGCCGCCGTCGACACGGCGGTGACCGACCTGGCGCGGACGACGGACGGGGGGCCGGACCTCCTCCTCGGGACCGTCGGACCGGCCCCGGCCCCGGGACCCGCCGTCGCCTGGGGCGTCTGCCCCGCCACGACCGAGCTCGCGAACCGGGCCGTCCTGCTGCGCGGGGGCGACATCGCGGCGACGTACGCGAAGATGCGACTGCCGAACGAGGGCGTGTTCGACGAGGCGCGGCACTTCGTCCCCGGCCGCGATCCGCTGGTCGTCGACGTCGGCGGCGTCCCCGTCGGCGTCATCGTCTGCCACGACCTCTGGGTCGCCGACGGCCCGGTCACCGCGAGCGTCGCGGCCGGCGCCCGGGTCGTCGCCGTCCTGAACGCCTCCCCCTACCACCGCGGCAAGCGCGCCGAGCGGGAGGCCTGGACCCGGCACCACGCCACCACCCACGGCGTCTGGATCGTGTACGTGAACCGCGTCGGGGGCCAGGACGAGGTCGTGTTCGACGGCGACTCGATGGTCGTCGCGCCCGACGGGACCGTGGCCGCCCGCGGGGCCCAGTTCGCGGAGGACCTCGTGGTCGTCGACCTCGACGTCGAGGCGGGGACGGCGACACCGGTCGCCGCCGCGACCGCGGCGGCGCTGGCCCCCGAGGCCGAGCTCTGGACCGCGCTGGTCACGGCGGTGCGGGACTACTGCGCCGGGAACGGGTTCCGCGAGGCGGTCGTCGGCCTCTCGGGCGGCATCGACTCGGCCGTGGTCGCCGCCCTGGCCGTCGACGCCCTCGGGCCGGACGGGGTCCTCGGCGTCGCCATGCCCTCGCCCTGGTCCTCCGAGCACTCCCGCTCGGACGCGCGGGCGCTGGCCGACGGCCTCGGCGTCCGGCTCCTCACCCTCCCGATCGGCCCCGCCCTCGACGCGGTCGCGGCCACCCTCGGGGACCAGGTCGTGACGGGGTTCGACGGTCCGGTGGCACCCGGCGTCGCGTACGAGAACCTCCAGTCGCGCCTGCGGGGGCTGCTGCTCATGGCCCTCTCGAACGAGCGCGGCGCCATCGTCCTGACCACGGGGAACAAGTCCGAGTACGCCGTCGGGTACGCGACGCTGTACGGCGACATGGCCGGTGGGTTCGCCCCGCTGAAGGACGTGCTGAAGGGCGACGTCTACGCGCTGGCCCGGTGGCGGAACGCCGACGGCGGGCCGATCCCGGAGGGGTCGATCACGAAGCCGCCGTCGGCCGAGCTGCGCCCCGGCCAGCTGGACGCCGACGCGCTCCCCGACTACGACGTGCTCGACGCGATCCTCCGCGGCCGCGTCGAGGAGCTCCGCAGCGTCGACGAGCTGGTCGCGGCGGGCCTCGACCGCGCCGAGGTGCTCCGGGTCGTCGACCTCGTCGACCGGGCCGAGCACAAGCGCCGCCAGGCCGCACCCGGCCCGAAGGTCTCGCGGCGCGCGTTCGGTCGCGAGCGCCGCGTCCCGATCACGTCGGCGTGGGACCCGCGCCGCCAGGAGGACCGAGCATGACCACCGATCGCGCCGTCACCGTGCAGGACCTGACCGCGATGCGCGCCCGCGGCGAGCGCATCGTCATGGTCACCGCGTACGACGCGGGCGCCGCGGCCCTCGCCGACGAGGCCGGCGTCCCGGTCCTCCTGGTCGGCGACAGCCTGGCGATGGTCGTGCTCGGACACGGCACCACGCTGCCGGTGACCCTCGACGAGATGATCCACCACGCCCGGGCCGTCGTCCGCGGGGCCGGGCGGGCGCTGGTCGTCGTGGACCTGCCGTTCGGGTCGACGCAGGGCGGACCCGCCGACGCGCTGCGCAGCGCCGTCCGCGTCCTGAAGGAGACCGGCGCCGCCGCGGTGAAGCTCGAGGGCGGCCGGAGCGTCGCGCCGACCGTCCGGACGCTGGTCGAGGCCGGGATCCCCGTGATGGGTCACGTCGGTCTGACGCCCCAGTCCGTCCACGCCCTCGGGGGCTACCGCGTCCAGGGCCGGGGCGCGGGCGCGGCCGACGCGCTCGTGGCCGACGCGGTCGCGCTCGCGGAGGCGGGAGCGTTCGCGCTGGTCCTCGAGGCCGTCCCGTCCGCCGTCGGCGCCGCGGTCGCCGCGGCCTCCCCCGTCCCGGTCATCGGCATCGGGGCGGGTCCCGACGTCGACGGCCAGGTCCTCGTCTGGCACGACGTGCTCGGACTGACGTCGGGACCGACCCCGCGGTTCGTCCGCGCGTACGAGGACCTGCGCGGTCGGACGACGGCCGCCCTGCGCGCCTTCGCCGCCGACGTGCGCGGCGGCGCCTACCCGGGTCCTTCGGAGTCGTACGGGGAGTGACCCGACGTCACCGCGAGGGCAGGTGCGTCCCCTCGACCTCGCGCGCCAGCACGAAGAGGTAGTCGGCGCAGCGGTTCAGGTACCGCAGCGGCGCGCGGTCCGGCAGCAGCCCGTGCCGGTCCATCGCGACCACGTCGCGCTCGGCGCGGCGGCAGATCGTCCGCGCCAGGTCCAGCGCCGCCGCCGGGCGGCTGCCGGAGCCGCCGGGGACGACGAAGTGCTGCGGGATCGGGTGCCGGTCGGTGCAGGCGTCGATGCGGGCGTCGAGGGCGTCGACCATCGCGTCGTCGACCCGCGAGACGCCGACCTCGAGCTGCTCCCAGTGCTCCTCCAGCGTGGCGAGCTGGGCGCCGACGACGAACAGCTCGCGCTGGACCTCGAGCACGAGGTCGTGGAGGGGACCCTCGAGGTCGGCCCGGGCCAGCCCGAGCGCGCTGCACGTCTCGTCGACCGTGCCGTACGCCGAGGTCCGGAGGTCGTGCTTGTCCACGCGCCCGCCATAGAGGAGCCCCGTCGTCCCGTCGTCCCCGCGCTTCGTGTAGACCTTCACGTCGTCCGCTCCTCCGCCATCGCTCCACCGGGGGCGGATGCTAGGCCCCGGCGCCGCGGTCGGCGCCGGCCCGACCCCCGGACCGGTCCGCGGTCGGCGCTAGCCTCCGCCGCTCCGACGAGGAGGTCGCGGTGGCCCCGGCGAAGAAGGCTCCCGCCAAGAAGGCCCCGGCGAAGAAGGCTCCCGCC
>JAFMLG010000013.1 GCA_017852335.1 Actinomycetota bacterium
GCGCGGCGGCCGCCTGCGCGCCGGTGCCGCCGGACGCGGCGGCGTTCGTCGCGGCGCTGGACCCCGACGGGCCCGAGGCCGCGGCCGCGCGCGCGACCGCCGGCTGACCGCGCGGCTCAGCCGCGCCGGGCCCGCCGCCGGGCCGCCAGGACGTCCCCGGCCACGGCGACGAGGGGGACGAGGACCGCGCCGAGTCCCGCCGTCGCCGCGAGGTCCCAGCCGCGGACGAGCGCGGCACCGGCGCCGACGAGGACGCCGAACGGGAGGAGCCGCAGCAGCCGGAGCGGCGTCGGCCGGCCGGACCCGCCCCCGAGCACGGTCGCCCCGGTCGCCCCGAGGGCGACGAGGACGAGCCCGAGCCCGGTGGTCACGAGGTCGTCCACGGCCCCGCTCCCCCCGTGCCGGCGGTGCGGGCAGGCTACGCCGCTCGGATGGCGGGGCGGCCCCCGACCTGCGACCATGCCGGCGTGCGCACCATGCTGCTGTCGTGGGAGTACCCGCCGCGGATCGTCGGCGGGCTCGGCCGGCACGTCTCGGCCCTGACCGCGGCGCTCGACCGCGCCGGCCACGGCGTCGAGGTCGTCGCCCGAGAGCACCCCTCCGCCCCCGCCGCCGAGGCGGCGGGCCGCGTCCACGTCACGCGGGTCGACGCCTCCCCGCCGGTCGTCCCGTTCGAGGACCTGCTGCCGTGGGTGATGGCGTTCAACACGGGCCTGGTCGCCGCCGGGGCGCGGGTCGCGGCGGCACGACCGGTCGACGTCGTGCACGTCCACGACTGGCTGGTGGCGGCCGCGGGGGCCGAGCTCGCGGAGCTGCTCGACGTGCCCCTCGTCGCGACGGTCCACGCCACCGAGTGGGGTCGGCACCGCGGTCACCTCCCGCCCGGCGTCAGCCCGACCATCCACGCGGTCGAGGGCTGGCTGACGGAGCGGGCCGACGCGGTCATCACCTGCTCGGCGTACATGCGCGACCAGGTCCGGGACCTCTTCGGCCGGCCGGACGCCGCGATCGACGTCGTCCCCAACGGCGTCGACGTCGCGTGGTTCGCGCTCGACCCCGCGGAGGTCCGGGCGTTCCGTCGGACGCTGGCCGGGGACGGCACCCGGCTGGTCCTGTTCGCGGGCCGGCTCGAGTACGAGAAGGGTGTGCAGACGGTGCTCCACGCGCTCGAGCGCGTCACCGACCGCGCCGGCGCCGTGCGGTTCCTGATCGCCGGGGTCGGGACGTACACCGACGAGCTCCGGGCGCTGGTCGACCGGCTCGGTCTCGGTCACCGGGTGCGGTTCACCGGCTTCCTCGACGAGCGGGCCCTGCGGCTGCACTACGCCGCGGCCGACGTCGCGGTCGCGCCGTCGCTGTACGAGCCGTTCGGCCTGGTCGCGGCCGAGGCGATGGCCTGCGGCACGCCGGTCGTCGCCAGCGACACGGGCGGACTGCGCGAGATCCTCGCCGGCGGGCACGGACTGACGTTCGCCCCGGAGGACGCCGAGGGCCTGGCCGACCGCATCGTCGAGGTGCTGACCGACGACGCCCTCGCGGCCGACCTCGTCGCGCGCGGGCTGCGGCACATCCGGGCCCGGTTCGACTGGGACGACGTCGCGACCCGGACCGCCGCCGTGTACGCCCGGACGGTCGCGGGCCGCGCCGACGGCGCCGCCGGGGCGGTCGCGTGAGCCGGGCGCGGCGCCTCCGCGCGGCCGCCGCGGCCGCGGCGGTCCTGCTCCTCGGCGGCTGCGCCGGACCGTCCGGGACCGGGACGCCGGACCTCCGGGTCGGGACGGCGCGCGCCTCGGTCCCCGCGGCCGGCGTGTCGCAGCTGGTGCTGACGATCGAGAACGTCGGGGACGGCGACGACCGGCTGGTCGCCGCGACGACCGAGCGCGCGCTCGCCGTCGAGCTGCACGAGACCGTGGTCGACGACGAGGGCCGGGCGGTGATGACGCTGCGCGACGACGGCGTCCCGCTCCCGGCCGGGACGACCGTGCGGTTCCGGCCCGGCGGGCTGCACCTGATGCTCGTCGTCCCGGACGCCGACGTGGTACGCGGCGGTACCCTCCCGGTCACGCTGGCCTTCGACCGCTCCCCGGCCGTCACCCTCGAGGTCGCCGTGGTCCCGACGGTCGAGCTGCTCGAGGACGCCCCCGCGGGGTCGTAGGCGACCCGTCCCCGCGACGGAGGACCGGGATGCCCGCCGTCCGACGCGCGACCGCCGCCCGACGCGCCGCCGGCGCGGTGCTGGCGGGCGCGGCCGTCCTCCTCGCCTCCTGCACCCCCTCGACGTCCACCGCGCTGGCGCCACGGGGCCTCGAGGCCGCGGCCGACGGCTGGCACGGCCTCCCGCTCGAGCCCGGCACGACGCTGCCGACCTCACCGCTGCGCACCACCGACGGTCGCACGGTCCGTCTGTCCGAGGAGTTCGCGGGCACGCCGGCGCTGCTGTTCTTCGGCTACACGTCCTGCCCCGACATCTGCCCCATCCACCTCGCGACGATCGCGAGCGCGATGACGACGACGCGGACGCGGTACGACCAGGTCCGCGTCGTGTTCGTCGCGATCGACCCCGCGCGCGACACGCCGGAGCGGATCGACGAGTTCCTCGCCGCGTTCGACCGACGGATGCTCGGCCTGCGCGGCGACCTCGACGAGGTCGGTGCGGCGCTGGCCGAGCTGGACCTGCCCGGCCCGGTCGTCGAGGGTCCCGACCCGCGGGGCGAGGGCGACCTGATCGGCCATCCGGCCCAGGTCATCGGGTTCGACGCGACCGGGGCGGCTCGGCGCGTCTGGCCGTTCGGGGCCCGCCGCGCCGACTGGATCGCGGACCTGCCGCGCATCGTGGCGGAGTGGTCGTGAACATCGCGTGGTGGTGCTCGGGCACGCCCGGTCTGGTCTGGACCTGGCGGTACACGCCGTTCCTCGGGGTCTGGGTCCTGGCCGGCGCGCTGCTCGGCGGCTGGCGGCTGGCGCACCGTCGGGCCGGTCGGCCGATCGACCCCCCCGCGGCCCGCCGGTGGACCGCCGGCGTGCTCGCGATCGCGGTCGTGTCGGAGTGGCCGCTGGGGGCGCTCGGCGCGGGGTACCTCGCCTCGGTCGCGGTCCTGCGCTGGGTCGTGCTGACGTTCGTCGCGGCCCCGCTGCTCCTGGCGGGCGTCCCGACGTGGCTGCTGGACCGGTGGCTGCCCCGGTCGTCGCGGCGGTGGGCGGTCGTCCGCGCCGTCACGCGGTGGCCGGTCGCGCTGCTGGTGTTCAACGCGGTGATGATCGGGACCCACCTGCCACCGGTGCTCGAGGCGCTGAAGGTGACGCAGCTGGGATCGTTCGCGAGCGACCTCGCCCACCTCGGGGCGGCGCTGCTGTGGTGGTGGCCCGCGATGCGGCGCGAGCCGGACCGCGGGGCGCTGCAGGAGCCGGCCCGGGCGTTCTACCTCTTCGCGTCGAGCGTGCTGATGTTCGTGCCGTCGTCGTTCCTCGTGTTCTCGTCGCTGCCGCTGTACGGCCTGTTCGAGCTGGCGCCGCCCCTCTGGCTGGGGTTCGACGCGCAGTGGGACCAGCAGCTCGGCGGCATCCTGATGAACGTCGTCGGCGGGCTCGCGCTCTGGGTCACCATCGCGATCGGGTTCCTGCGCTGGGCGGGCGCGCAGGAGCGGGCCGACGCGGCCGCACGGCGCGACCGGCTCGGGCACGGCGCCCCGCCGGCCTGACCCGGGGACCGCTCAGCCGACCGGGTCCCCCGGGAGCGGCAGCCCCCGCGCGAGCCGGTCGGCCGCCTCGTCGGCGTCCATCCCGGCCGGGAGCCGCGACCGCACGGGCCGTGCCGGGGCGCCGACCGCGACGCTGAACGGCGGCAGGTCGGTGGTCACGACGGCCCCCGCTCCGATGACGCTGCCCCGACCGACGTCGACGCCGCGCAGCAGCGTCGCGCCGCGGCCCACCCAGACGTCGGCCCCGACCCGGACCGGGGCCGTCACGATCCCCTGCGCGCGGATCGGGACGTCCAGCCGGTCGGTCCGGTGGTCCATGTCGACGACGTGGACGTCGTCGGCGAACAGCGCCCCCTCCCCGATCGCCACGTCGAGGTGCGCGTTCACGGTGACCCGGGTCCCGAGCACGACCTTCGGTCCGAGCGTCAGCCGGCCCCCGTGCGCCCGGAGCGCGACGTCGTCGCCGAGCCACGTCCACGGGCCGACGACCAGCCGCCCACGGCCCCGCGGCGCGACCAGCTCGACGCGCCGACCGAGGAACGCCGCTCCGAGGAACCGGACGTCCTGCCGCCGGCGGGCCGCACCGGCCCGCGCGGCGACCAGCCGGACGGCGTGCCGGGTGTGGGCGGCCGTCAGCAGCCGGTGCGTCCGGACCGTCGCCAGGGCCGCGGCGGGCCCGCGCCGCGGGAACCGCGTCGGGGGCGGCGGCCGGCGGACGACCCCGGCCAGCGCCCGACCGCCGTCGAGCTCGCGGGCGAGCAGCGCCGCCCGGAGCACGGCCCGCCGGGCCCGCTCGGACCGCAGGACCGCGTCGCGCCGGGCCGCGGCCCAGACGGCCAGCCCGGCCTCGATCTCGTCGGGGTCGGCCGCGAGCCGCCGCAGCGTCCCCGCGTCCACTCAGCCCTCGAGCGGGCGGCGGGCGTGGAGGATCAGGTTGTAGAACAGGTCGTCGGGCACGACGCCCTCGAGCAGCTCGTCGAGACGGCTGAGGCCCCGCCACGCGCCGTACGCCGCGTACGCCCAGCGCGGTCCGAGGACCCCCGGCCGGACCGAGCCCTCGACGGTCCGGACCGCCCACCCGACCCAGTTCGCGAGCAGCTCCTCGGTCACGACCCGGACCGGCGTGAACCCCGCCACCCGCGCGAGGTGCGCGACGCCCTCGGGGTCGAAGGTGTGCAGGTCGACCTCGTGCTCGAGCGCGGCGACCGCGGCGTCCGCCGCGCTGCCCCCGGCCGCCTCGACGCCGGGACGGCGGAGGTGGGACAGCGCCGGGATGGCGGTCAGGGCCCGGAAGCCGCGGGCGGTGGCCCGCTTCACGACGCCGGCGATGCGGTCGCCCCGCCGCGTCGGCTCGCCGGCGATCACGAGCGTCCCACCCGGTGCGAGGACCCGGTACGCCTCGCGGAGCGCCGCGCCCGGGTCCGGGAGGTGGTGCAGGAAGGCGTGACCGAGGACGAGGTCGAAGGCGCCGTCCTCGTACGGCAGGTCCTCGACGTCCCCGGCGGTCGCCGTCAGCGTCACGCCGTTGGTCGCGGCGTTCGCCCGGCAGACGTCGAGCATGCCGGGGCTGATGTCCGTGACGTGGAGCTCCGCGCCCTCTAGGCAGCCGGCCAGCGCGAGGTTGATCGTGAGGAAGCCGGTGCCGGCGCCGAGCTCGAGGACGCGGGCGAACCGCTCGTCCGGACCGACGACCTTCCGCAGCCGGTCGCGGGCGTAGTCGATGCAGCGCTGGTCGTACGAGATGTTGAACTTGCCCTCGTAGGTCGCGGCCTCCCAGTCGTGGTAGACGCGCTGCTTGTCCTTCATGTCGAGGTCGCCCGGGTCGACCGTGCCCGCGCCGCCGACGGCGCCGTCCGTCGCCATCTCAGCGCCCCTCGAACGTCGCGACGCCGGGCCCGTCGGAGAGGAAGGACGCGATCCCGGTCGCGGCGTCGGCCGTCGCGAACGCGGCGCGGAACAGCTCGCGCTCGCGGCGGAGCCCCTCGGCCAGCGGCAGGGCGAGCCCCTCGTCGATCGCCCGCTTCGCGAGCGCCTGCGACGCCGGTCCGGTCGCGAACCGGGCGGCGGCGGCCGTGGCCTCGGCCACGAGGTCGTCGGCCGGGTGGACGGCGTCGACCAGCCCGATGCGCTCGGCCTCGACCATGTCGACCATGCGGCCCGACAGCACGAGGTCCTTCGCGCGGGACGGGCCGACCAGGCGCGGCAGCCGCTGCGTCCCCCCGCCGCCGGGCAGCACGCCGAGCAGCACCTCCGGGAACCCCATCTTCGCGTTGTCCCCCGCGTACCGGAGGTCGCAGGCCAGCGCCAGCTCGCATCCGCCGCCGAGCGCGTACCCGGAGACCGCCGCGATCGTCACGACCGGCAGGGCGGCCAGCGCGTCGAGCGCGGCGTGGATGCGGTCGGCGGCGGCCCGGGCGGCGGCCGCGTCCCAGGCCGGCATCTCGGCGACGTCGGCCCCGGCGGCCAGCGCACGGGGCGCCCCCCGGACCACGAGGGCCCGGACGCGCCGGTCGTCCGCCGCGTCGGCGACCAGCGCCCCGATGCGGTCCCACATCGCGAGGTCGATCGCGTTCAGGGGCGGCCGGTCGAGGACGAGGGTCCCGACGCGGGTCGCGGCGTCGACCTCGAGGCGGACGCGGTCGTCCACGGCGGCTCCTCGGCGGGGGTCCGGACGCCGGCGGCCCCGCGGCGGTCCGGCGAGGCTAACGCCGCCGGGACCGGGCGACCGCCGGGGCTACGGTGCGGCGCGGCGCGGCGGTCGGACCGCCCGGACGGAGCGGCGATGGACGCGACCGGCACGACCCCGACGGCCGGGCCCGACGGGCGCCGCACGGTGCTGATCGACTGCGACCCCGGGCACGACGACGCCATCGCGCTGCTCCTCGCCCTGGCCCGGCCCGAGTGGCACGTCGAGACGGTCTCGATCGTGGCGGGGAACACGACGCTGCCGAACGCCGTCCGGGCGGCGCTCCAGGTCCTGACCGTCGCCGACCGGACGGAGGTCCCGGTCCACGCCGGCCGGGACCGTCCGCTCGAACGGGCGCTGCGGACCGCGGCCCACGTCCACGGCGAGTCCGGCCTCGAGGGCCCGGTGCTGCCCGAACCGGCGGTGGCGCCGCGTCCGGAGCACGCCGTCGACCTGCTGGTCCGCCGCCTCGGTCGCGCGCGCGACGAGGGCCGTCCGATCGAGGTCGCCGCGACCGGACCGCTGACCAACCTCGGGGCGGCGCTCCGCCGCGACCCGACGATCGCCCGCGGCGTGTCGCGGCTGGTCGTGATGGGCGGGGCGATCACCGAGGGCAACGTCACCCCGGCGGCCGAGTTCAACATCTGGGTCGACCCGGAGGCCGCGGCCGAGGTGTTCGACGCGGACCTCGACGTGACGATGGTCGGGCTCGACGTGACGCACCGCGCGATCCTCCCCACCGCGCGCTTCGAGGAGCTGCGCGACCTCGGGACGCCGGTCGGCACGCTGGCCGCCGAGCTCTGCGACTTCTTCCTCCGGTTCCACTCGCGCACCTACGGCTTCGACGGCGTCCCGATCCACGACGCCTGCGCGGTCGCGGCGCTGCTCGACCCGACGCTCGTCGAGACGCGCCACCTCCGCGTCGACGTCGAGACGTCGAGCCGCCACTGCGACGGACGGACCGTCGTCGACCTGTGGTCCGTCACCGGCCGCGAGCCCAACGTGCACGTCGGCGTCGACGTCGACCGCGAGCGGTTCCTCGACCTGCTCGTCTCGAGCATCGCCTCCTACCCCGGCGCCTGACCTCCGGAGCGACGATGTCCCCCCACACCGACGAGGCCCCCGCCACGCCCGCCCGCGGCGGCGGCGCCAGCGGGATCCCCCAGACGGACCTGCGACCGCTCGACGTCGCGCTGCCGCGGCTCGACGACGACCCGCTCCGCTTCCCCGGCTACCCCGAGAAGCTCGCGGCCGTCCGCGCCAACGGCGACGTCCACGCGGTCGACGTGGGGCTGCTCGACCTCGGCGGCCTCGACGTCGTCGTGGCCCGCGGACGCTTCGACGTCCTCGCCGGGTCGATGGGCCGGACGCACGGCACCTACATCGCGACCGCGCTCGCGCGCGCCCGCGAGCTGCGGCTGCCGTTCGTCGCGCTGACCTCGTCCGGCGGCGCGCGGATGCAGGAGGGGATGCTCTCCCTGGTGCAGATGAGCCGGGCCGCGGAGGGGATCCGTGCCCTCCGGGAGGCCGGCGTCCCGGCGCTCACCCATCTCGGCGATCCGACCACCGGCGGCGTGTTCGCCTCCTACGGCTCGCTCGCCGACGTGCTGCTCGCCGACCCGTCGGCGACGGTCGGGTTCGCCGGACCGCGCGTCGTCGAGGCGGCCACGGGCGAGGTCGTCGGGACCGACAGCCACACCGGCGCGGCCGCCCATGCGGCCGGCCTCGTGGACGGCCTCGCCGCGCCGCACGAGGCGCGCGCACGCCTCGCGGCCTGGGTCGCCCTCGTCCACCCGGCCGTGCGGAACGGCGCGCTACCCGACGCGTCGCCGACCGACCACGCGCCGGTCGCGATGTCGGCGAGGGAGGCCGTCGAGCGCACCCGCGCCGAGGACCGGCCGACCGCCCGGGACCTGCTGCGCGACGCGTTCGACGCGCACGAGGAGCTGTCCGGCGACCGGGCCGGCGGCGTCGACGCCGTGGCGGTCGCCGCGGTCGCCCGGCTCGGTGGCCGCAGCGTCATGGTCGTCGGCTTCGACCGCTCCGCGGTCGGCATCCACGGCCGGCGCGGCATGCCGGGCCCGGCCGGGTTCCGCGTGGTCCGCCGCGGGCTCGAGCTCGCGCGCCGGTGGGGGCTGCCGGTCGTCTCGCTGGTCGACACGCGCGGCGCCGATCCGAGCCCGGCGTCCGAGCGCGGCGGCGTCGCGCAGGCGATCGCCGAGACGTTCGTGGCCCTGCTCGCCGTGCCGACGCCGACGATCGGCGTGATCGTCGGCGAGGGCGGCTCCGGGGGCGCGCTGGCGCTGGCCAGCTCCGACCGTCTGCTCATGCAGGAGGACACGTTCCTGACCGTGATCTCCCCCGAGGGGGCGGCGACGATCCTGCATCGGGACCCGGCCCGCGCGTCCGAGGTGATCGGTCACCTGCGGCCGACGGCGACCGAGCTGACGGCGCAGGGGGTCGTCGACGGGATCCTGCCCGGTCCGACCACCGCCGGACCGGAGCGGGCGGCGCGGGCCCTGCGCGAGCGGCTCGCCCTCGAGCTGCGCGCGCTCGACGTGGACCCGGACCGCCCCGCCCGCCGGCGCCGCCGCTACGGCGCGTAGGCCCGACGCGGAGCCGGCGCGACGGCCCTGCCGACGGCGCGTGCCAGCTCCTCGACGCTCGCGAGGTCGTGGCCGGGGAGCAGCACGTCCACGTGCGCGAGCGCTGCGGCGAGCCCGCGCTGCGTGGGTGCGAACGCGTCGTCGCCCGCGAGCGGCGTGACCCAGATCAGCCGGTGGCAGCGTCGGCGCAGCGCCCCGGCCGCGCGACCCAGCAGCGCCGGGTCGCCGCGCTCGAGCCCGTCGGAGCAGACGACGACGACCGCGCCGCGCAGCACGCCGCGGGGTCCGTGCTCGCGGACGAGCGCGTCGAGGCTGGCCCCGATCCGGGTCCCGCCGTCCCAGTCGACGACCGCCGACGCGGCCGCGACCAGCGCCGCGTCCGGGTCGCGGCGGTCGAGCAGCCGCGTCAGCCGCGTCAGCCGCGAGCCGAACGCGAAGACCTCGACCGCGGCTCGGTCGCGTCCGCCGGCGGTCCGCCGGGCGGCCAGGGCGAAGCCGAGGAGCGCGCGGGCTGCGGGGGCCATCGAGCCGGAGACGTCGAGGACCACCACCAGCGGACGCCGCCGTAGGTCGGGTGCGCGCAGCACGGGGTCGATGACCTCCCCGAGCCCGGCGACGGCGCGGTCGAGGCTGCGACCGAGGTCGAGCTCCCCCCGCCGCGAGGGCCGGCGGCGGCGCGACCGACGCCGGGGGGTGGTGACGCGGAGCTCCGCGAGCGCCCGCTGGACGGCCGCGCGCTCCCCCGGTCCGAGCGCGTCGAAGCGCCGGGTCCGCAGCCGCTCCCGCGCGGAGGCGTGCCGCCCGGCGACGAGACTCGCGTCCGGCGCCGCGGGCGCGCCCGGGCGGTCGACCGCGGCGTCGAGACCACCGGCGTCCGGCCGGGACGGGACCGCGACCGGGGGCAGCGGCCGCGGTGGCGGGCCGGCGAGATCGCCGAGGCGGTCGAACGCGGCCAGCCCGGCCGGGTCGCTCACGAGGGTGACGCGTCCGACGCGGCGGCGGAGGGGGGCGTCGGTGGCGGCGTCGAGCAGGCGGAGCCCGCGCACGCAGGCCAGGACCTGGCCCGCGGTCACGACCACGCCGTCGGCGCGGAGCCGGCGCGCCACCGCCAGCGTCCAGGCGGTCGCGGGATCGGTCGGCTCAGCCACCGAGGTGGGGTCCCAGCGCCGCGCGGACCCGCTCGAGGTCCTCGTGGTCCTTGACGACCACGCCCAGCGCCTCGGCGAGCAGCCCGAGCCGCCGGTCGCGCGCTCCGGGGTCGGTGTTCGCGCCGGTGCCGGTGCCGGTGCCGGCGCCCGCGCCCGCGCCGGCGCTCGCGCCGGTGCTCGCGCCGCCGTCGAGCGAGGCGAGCACGCGCGCCCAGTCGACCGTCTCCGCCGGTCCCGGTGGCTTGTAGAGGTCGAGGGCGCGCAGGCGGGCGACGACCTCGGTGACGAGCCCGACCACGTCCGCCGGGACGTCGGGGGCGCGCAGCGCGACGATGCGGGCCTCGCGCTCCGCGTCGGGCAGGTCGATCCAGTGGTAGAGGCATCGGCGCTTGAGCGCGTCGGAGAGCTCGCGGCTGCGGTTCGAGGTCAGCACCACCACCGGCGGCTCGTCGGCGCGGACGGTGCCGAGCTCGGGGATGCTGACCTGGAAGTCGGAGAGGACCTCGAGCAGGAACGCCTCGAACTCCTCGTCGGCGCGGTCGACCTCGTCGATCAGCAGGACCACCGCGCGCCCGCCGCGCAGCGCGCGCAGCAGCGGACGCTCGAGGAGGAACCGCTCGGCGTACAGCGACGCCTCGTCGGGGTCGTCGCCCGACGCCTCGGTGACCCGGAGGTGCAGCAGCTGCCGCGCGTGGTCCCAGGCGTAGAGGGCCTGCGAGCGGTCGATGCCCTCGTGGCACTGCAGCCGCACGAGCTCCGCGCCGAGGACCGACGCGAGCGCCTTCGCCGCCTCCGTCTTCCCGACCCCGGCGTCCCCCTCGAGCAGGAGCGGCCGTCCGAGGTGCAGCGCGAGGTGCAGCGCCGTCGCGAGGCCGTCGTCGGCGAGGTAGGCGCGGTCGGCGAGCGCGGCCGCGAGGGCCGCGGGGTCCCGCGGCGCGCCGCCCGCTCCGTTCGCGCCGGAGCCGGTCGCGCCCGCCCCGGCTCCGCTCACCCCGCCTCCGGTCCCCCACCGGCACCGAGGAGGTCCTGGTGCTCACCGAGCAGCGGCGGGGGCGTCACGGTAGGCCGCCCCGAGCGGCCCCACACGACGGGCGGGCCGGGCAGCCGCATCGCGCCCAGCCGCGGGTGCACCACCTCGTCGACGAGGCCCAGGTGGTGCACCTGCTCCCAGCCGTAGACCTGGTCGAGGGTCCGGATGCGACCGGCCGGCACCCCGGCGGCCTCGAGGCGCTCCATCCACGTCCCGACGTCGTCCGCGGCGAGGGCGGCGGTGATGCGGGCCTCGAGCGCGTCGACGCGTTCGCGGCGGTCGCGGTTCGTCGCGAGGCCGGGCTCCTCGGGGTCGATCCCGACCAGCGGGGCGAAGCGGCGCCACAGCCCCTCGGATCCGACCGCGATCGTGATCCAGCCGTCGCGGCACCGGAAGCTGCCGTAGGGGGTGATGGTGGGATGGCGGTTCCCCGACGGCTCGGGGACCTCGCCGGCCATCGTCCACCGGGTGCCCTGGAAGGTGTGCACCGCGACCGCGGCGGCGAGCAGCGAGGTCGTCACGCGCTGGCCGCGGCCGGAGGTCTCACGCTCGCGCAGCGCGGCGACGACGCCGTAGGCGCCGAACATCCCCGAGAGGATGTCGGTGATCGGCACCCCCATCCGCGTCGGCGGGCCACCGACGGGACCGGTCAGCGACATCAGGCCCGCCTCGCCCTGCAGGATCTGGTCGAAGCCGGACCGCTCGCCGTCGGGTCCGCCCTCGCCGAAGCCGGTGATCGAGAGCACCACCAGCCGCGGGTAGCGCTGCGCGAGCGCATCCTCGCCGAGCCCGAGCCGGTCCATGACGCCGGGCCGGAAGTTCTCGACGAGGACGTCGGCGTCGGCCACGAGGTCGTGCAGGCGGGCGACGTCACCCTCGTCCTTCAGGTCGAGCGTCACCGACCGCTTGTTCCGGTTGACCGAGAGGAAGTATGTGGAGACCGACGCACCGTCGGCCTCGAGGAACGGCGGACCCCATCCGCGCGAGTCGTCACCGCCCTGCGGATGCTCGACCTTGACCACGTCCGCACCGGCGTCCGCCAGCATCAGGGTCGCGTAGGGACCCGCCAGCGCGCGGGAGAGGTCGACGACCCGGACCCCTGCGAGTGGACCGCCGCCCGGAGCGGCGCTCATGCCGCCGACGCCGGCCACCCGGGGACCTCGTCGACGTCCGGCCGGTCGCGGCCCTCGGGGTCGAGCGTCGCGTAGCCGGGGCCGCGATCGAAGAACGCGAGGGGGCCGCGCTCCGCACGCAGGCGAGTCCGCTCCGCCCGCGTCGCGTCGGCGTCCGCGACCGCGTCCTCGTCGCCGCCGGTCAGGACCACGCCGTAGTCGGAGAGCGCGCCGTCCCGCGACACCTTCCCCCACCGCACGTCCCGCGCGACGAGGTCCGGGTCGCGGTCCAGCGGGTCGCCCCACCCGCCGCCGCCCGTCGTGCGGATGCGCACGACCTGCCCGGCGCGGATCGGCTCGTCGTCGACGAGGCCCTCGAGGTCGCGCTCCTCCGGACCACCCGGGTCGACGGTGACCCGGAACGGTCGCCCGGCCCGCCCGCCCTTGACCCCCCAGCAGGCGAGGATCGAGCGGTCGGCGATGGACATGAACGAGGCGTCCTCGAGCATCCGGATGTGCTTCTCGTACCCGAGGCCGCCGCGGAACGTGCCGGGACCGCCCGAGTCCCGCGCCAGCGCGAGGCGTTCGACGAGGAACGGGAACCGCGACTCGGTGAACTCGGTCGGCAGGTTGCGGGAGTCCGGGACGACGTGGATGGTGTCCTCCCCGTCGCCCCAGGGCCGACCGCCGGAGCCACCGCCGAGCACCTCGCGCATGAGGTAGCTCGAGCCGTCCGCGCGCCTCCCGTACACGCCGGTGTAGCGGATCGTCTCCTGGTCGGCGGGCATGTCCCCGCCGACCGCCTTGGCGAGGACCCCGGCGAAGACGCCGAGCAGGCGGAGGATGACGAAGGTCCGAGCGTTCGTCGGGGCCGGGAACTCCGGGGTCAGCAGCGTGCCCTTCGGCGGGAACCGCATCTCGATCAGGTCGACGATGCCCTCGTTGACGTCGAGCTCGGCCATGCGCTCGGGTGACCCGGCGAGGTTGCGCAGGATCGGGCCGAGCCACTTCTTCAGGAAGTTCCCGCCGGCCGCGTCGCCGACGTGGTTGATCGGGCCCTTCGCCTGGGGGCCGGTCCCCGTGAAGTCGAGGACGAGCCGGTCCGGCTCGCGCGTCAGCGTGATCCTCTGGCGGTGGAGCATCGGCTCGTCCACGCCGTCGTGCTCCGCGTAGTCCTCCCAGACCCAGGTGCCCTCGGGGATGCGGGAGAGGACCTCGCGGCGGAACGTCTCGGCCGTGCTCGCGATGATCGCGTCGAACGCCGCCTCGACCGTGGCCCGCCCGTACCGCGCGAAGAGGTCCGCGAGCCGGGCCGCACCCATCCGGCAGGCCGAGGCCTCGGCGTCGAGGTCCCCCGCCAGCGAGTCGGGCATCCGGGAGTTGCGCGTCATGATGGTCAGTGCCGCGCGGTTGGGCTCGCCGCGGTCCCAGAGCTTGATCGGAGGGACCATCAGGCCCTCCTCGAACACGCTGCGCGCGCCGGACGGCATCGATCCCGGCACGGCGCCGCCGATGTCGTCGTGGTGCCCGAAGGCCTGGACGTACGCGACGACCTCGCCCTCGTGGTGGACGGGGACGGTGACGCAGAGGTCCGGGAGGTGACCGATCCCGCCCTCCGACAGGTAGACGTCGTTGTGGAAGTAGACGTCGCCGGGGTTCATCGTCGCGGGCGGGAAGTCCCGGACGATCGGGTGCACCAGCGCCGAGTAGGACCGCCCGGTCAGCTTGCGCAGCGCCCGGTCGTGCAGGCCCGCCCGGTAGTCGTGCGCGTCGCGGATCATCGGGGAGCGCGACGTGCGCGCGATGGCGTCCTCGACCTCCTTCTCGATCGAGGCCAGCGTCCCCTGCACGATCTCGACGACGATGGGGTCGACGGCGGCACCGCCGGTGAGCGTGGTCATGCGGACTCCTCCGGGCGCGGTGGCACGTCGAGGACGGTCGTGGTGGTGGTCGTCGCGACGACGCGGCCGCGGGAGACGACGAGGCCAGGCGCCGCGTGGTGGGCGAGGACGTCGACGGGACGCTCGAAGGGGTGGAGGAGCAGGTCGGCCCGGCCGCCCTCGACGATCGCCCCGGGGTCCATCCCGAGCACGTCGGCCGCCCGGGTCGAGATGAGGTCGAAGAGGCGGAGCTGCCGGGCGTCCGAGAGCCATCCGAGGGCGTGCGCGGCGAGGAACGCCACCTCGAGCATCGAGTGGCGACCGAACGGGTAGTACGCGTCCTCGACGTCGTCCTGGCCGAGCGCGACCGGGACCCCGAGCCGGTCGAACAGCTCGACCGGCAGCCGCAGCGGGCCGGTCTGGGGGTCGGCGACGAAGCCGAGGCCCGCGTCGCGCGCGAGCGCGGCGAGGCGGCGCTGGGACGGCTCCGCCCACGTGCCGACGGCCCGCGCGTGGCAGGCGACGCCACGGCCGACGAGTCCGTGGTCGAGCATGGCGAGCGCCAGCATCTCGACGGTCCGCAGGGCCGGGTCCCCCGCGTCGTCGACCAGCATCGCGACCCTCCGTCCGGTCGCGGCCGCCAGGCCGCAGGCCCAGTCGACGTGGCGCTGCGCGTCCCGGTCGGAGTGCTCGATCCAGGGGATCCCTCCGACGACGTCCGCCCCGAGCCGCAGCGCCTCCTCGACGAGCTCCGCCGCGCCGGGGTCGCGCACGACCCCGTCCTGCGGGAAGGCGACGATCCGGACGTCGAGGACGTCCCCGAAGCCACGCAGGGCGTCGAGGACGCCGTGGAGCCCCTCGAGCCCGCCCGTGGTGTCGACGTCGACGAAGGCCTGGAAGCGCAGCACGCCGTGGGCGACGCTCGACTCGAGGACGCGCCGGACGTTGGGGGCGATCCAGGAGCGGTGGTAGTCGCGCTTGACGGCGCGCGCGACGTCGATCGCCGCCGCGGCACCGCCCATCGCGTCGGCCGTGTACAGCTCGAGCGCCTCGGGCCCGAGCCGGGGCAGCGAGTGGACCTTGTCGAGGTGGAGGTGGCCGTCGACGAACGCCGGCGTCAGGAGCCGACCGTCGGCCTCGACGGTCCGGATCCCGGCCGCCGCGCTCGCCGTGCCGTCACCCCGACCGATCGGCGTCGTCCCCGCCGGAGCGATCCGGGCGATCGTGCCGTCCCTGACCTCGACGTCGACGACGCGCCCGTCGAGCAGCCGGGCCGCGCGCAGGTCGAGGTCGTGGGTCACGCGTCGACCCTCCGGACGAGCAGGTTGCCGTAGGGGTCGACGGTGGCTGCGAAGCCGGGGTGGACGGGCACGGTCGAGCCGAACTCCTGGACGACCGCCGGACCGACGACGACCGCGCCGGGGGCGAGGCGCTCGCGCGCGTGGATGGCGGCGTCGACGGGGCCGCCGTCGAACACGACCGGCCGCGTCCCCGTCCGCGACGCCACCGGGTCGGTGTCGCCGGGTGGCAGCTGCGCGATGCTCGGTCGGCGGATCGGTCCGATGCCCGTGACCCGGAGGTTGACCCACTCGACGGGGTGCTGGTGCCCGCCTCGGGAGGCGGCGTCGCGGTAGCAGTAGCCGTACAGGCGCTCGTGCTCGTCATGGAACGCCGCGACCACGGCGGCGCGGAAGCGCTCGTCGACCGGTCCCTCGGGGGCGTCGACCCGGACCTCGAAGGCCTGCCCGTCGTACCGGAGGTCGGCCGAGCGCAGGAGCCGGTGGTCGGCGGCGGCGAAGCCCTCGGCGTCGAGCGTCGCGTGGGCCCGCCGCTCGAGGTCGGCGTACACGCCGGCGACGCGGTCGAGGTCGAGGCGGTCGTCGCGGGCGACCATGGTCTGGACGTCGTCGTTGCGGACGTCGACGCTGAGCAGCCCGAGGGCGGAGAGGTTGCCGGGGTTCGGCGCGATCAGCACGGCCTCGAGCCCGAGGATGTCGATGAGCCGGCAGACCAGCAGGGGGCCAGAGCCACCGAAGGCCGCCATCACGAAGCCGCGGACGTCGAGCCCCCGCTTGACGGTGACCTGGCGGATCGCGTTCGCCTGGTTCCAGGCGCTGACCTCGAGGATCCCCCGGGCCGTCTCGTCGTCGCCGAGGCCGAGCCGGGCCGCGAGCCCGCGGACGCCGGCCCGCGCCGCCTCGACGTCGAGCGCGATCTCGCCGCCGAGGAGATGGGGAGGGATCCGGCCGAGGTGGAGGTGCGCGTCGGTGACCGTCACGTCGGTCCCGCCCCTGCCGTAGCAGAGGGGGCCCGGGTCGGCTCCGGCGGAGCGCGGGCCGACCTTGAGCGTCCCCTCGGGGCTGACCCAGGCGATCGAGCCGCCGCCGGCACCCACGGTCACGACGTCGATCATGGGGATGCGGGACGGGAACCGTCCGACGGTCCCCTCGGTGGTCAGCGTCGGACGACCACCGATCACGACCGACACGTCGGTGGACGTCCCCCCGCCGTCGAGCGTGAGGATGCGGTCGTAGCCGGCCGCCCCGGCGACCATCGCGGCACCGAGCGCGCCGGCGGCGGGTCCCGAGAGCACGGTCGTGATGGGCTGGTTCACGACCTCGCCGGCGGAGAGGACGCCGCCGTTCGACTTCATGACGTAGAACGGGATGCCGCTGCCCTCGGTCGCGCGCTCGAGGCGGTCGGCGATGCCCGTGATGTAGCGACGCATCCGCGGCTTCACCGCCGCGTCGACCAGCGTGGTCATCGTCCGCTCGTACTCGCGGTACTCGCGCAGCACCTCGCTCGAGATGCTGACCTCGGCCGTCGGGTGCTCGCGGCGGAGGATCTCGAGCATCCGGCGCTCGTGCGCGTCGTCCGCGTAGCTGTGCAGGAGGCAGACGCCGATCGTGTCGATGCCACGGTCGCGGAACCAGCGGGCGACGGCGACCGCGCCCTCCTCGTCGAACGGCCGGACCTCGCTGCCGTCGACGGCGAGGCGGCCGCCGACCTCGCGGACCAGGTCGACCGGGACGATGCGGTCCGGCTTGATCCAGAAGTAGCTGTTGCCGTACCCGTCCGGGACCGACTGCCGCGCGATCTCGAGGATGAAGCGGTAACCCTCGGTCGTGATCAGCCCGAGCCGCTCGATCCGGTCCTCGAGCAGCGCGTTGGTGGCGACGGTCGTGCCGTGGCAGACGGCCGCGACCTCGTCGCCGCCGCGCCCGAGCATCCCGAGCACCTTCGCGATCCCGTCGAGGAACCCCACCGAGGGGTCGGACGGCGTCGACGGTGTCTTCGTCGTCGCGAGCGTCCCGTCGACCTCGTCGAAGGCGACGACGTCGGTGAACGTCCCGCCCGTGTCGATGCCGATCCGCAGCCGTCGCATTGCGACTCCCTCCGTGCTCCTCCGACGGCCCGCGGTGGGCGATCGGGGATGACCCGACCGCCCACCGCGGGGATCCGTCAGGGCAGGACCACCTCGACGGCATCCGCCGCCGGCGCTGCGACGTTCCCGACGCCGTCCATGCCCCTCCCACGTCGACCGGTGTCCCGGCCGGCCCCGACCGTCCGGGGCCCTCCCACGATCACCCTACGTCGGCGAGCGCGGGCGGGGAACTGTGAGATCACGACGAATCCGGCCCCGGTTTGTCAGGTTCCGCCAACTCCCGAGCCTGGCCGGGACCGGCTCAGGACTCGTGCTTGCCGACCTCCCAGCCCTCGAGGTGCTGGCGGGCGAAGGCCAGCGGCGACGACTCGAGCGTCGTGGCCATCGTGTCGTTCCACCGGTTGAGGTAGCCGAACACGCAGATCGCCGCGACGATCTCGACCACCTGCGCGTCGTCGAAGTGACGCCGGAGCTCGGCGAACTCGGCGTCGGTCACCTCGTTGGGGCTGCGTCCTGCGCCCCTCGCGACGACCAGCGCGGCTCGCTCCGCCGCATCGAAGAGGTCGCTCGTCTCGAAGCCCCAGAGGGCCTCGATCTTCTCGATCGGGACGCCGCGGCGCTCGGCGACGTGCGAGGTGTGCGCCTGGCAGTAGGCGCAGGCCGCGGCGTTGCTCGCCATCAGCACGACGAGCTGCTTGAGGCCGGCGTCGACCCGCCCCGGTCCCATGACGGTCGCGTTGAGGGCGGCGAAGGCCTCGGCGATGTCGGGCCGATGCGCCATCGTGAGGGTGGAGTTCGGGAGGACGCCGAGGTGCTCCTCGACGCGCTGGAACAGCGGCTCGAGCGCAGGAAGGGCGGAGCGGTCGAGTGCGGGCAGTCGTGGCATGTCGGACTCCTTCGTCGTCGGTGGTGCGGTGGGGAGGTGCGGTCGCTTCAGTCCCCTGCCAGCGCCCGGAGCAGCGGCGCGAGCCGGGCGGCCGCGGCCAGCACCCGCGCGTCGGACCCGACCGGACCGACGAGCTGGACGCCGAGCGGGAGGCCCGCGGGGCCCCGGAGCCCGGGGACGGCCACGGCGGGACCGCCGAGCAGCGTCCACGTCCGGCAGAACACCGGGTCCCCGGTGACCGTCCGCTCGGGTGCCTCGCCGACGACGGAGGGCGTGAGCAGCGCGTCGTACCCCGCCAGGGCGGCGGCGACGGCCTCCCTCCCCCGCTCGGCCAGCGCCAGCGCTTCGGCCGCACCCTCGGCGTCCGGACCCTCGGCGAGGTACGCGCGCAGCCCCGGGCTCAGGAGGTCCGCGTGCCGGGTCCGCTCGAGGGCGAGGTTCCCCCAGGCCTCGTGGCGCATGAGGACCTGCTGGGCCGCGATCAGGTCACCGAACCACGTCGGGAGCTCGACCTCGGCGATCTCGACGTCGCCGCCGTCCGAGAGCGCAGCGACCGCCGCGTCGACGACCGCGCGGGCGTCGTCGTCCATCCGGGCCGGTGACGCGCCGGGCCACCACCCGATCCGCGGACGCCCCTGAGGGCGCTCGGCGGGCGACGGCATCGGCTCGTCGGCCATGACGGCCAGGACGAGGGCGGCGTCCTCCGCGTCCTGCGCCATCACGCCGAGCGTGTCGAGGTGCTCGGAGCAGAGCTTCACCCCGTCGAACGGGACGCGGCCGAACGTCGGCTTCGCCCCGACGATGCCGCAGAACGAGGCCGGCCGGACCACGGAGCCGGC
Organism: Actinomycetota bacterium; assembly: GCA_017852335.1. Taxonomy (GTDB): domain Bacteria; phylum Actinomycetota; class Nitriliruptoria; order Nitriliruptorales; family Nitriliruptoraceae; genus CSBr16-57R1. The sequence continues at coordinate 19,271 of JAFMLG010000013.1, forward strand.
GGTCTGGGTGCCGAGCGCGATCGGGAGCAGCCCGGCCGCGACCGCGGCGGCGGAGCCGCTCGAGGAGCCGCCGGGGGTGCGGGTCGGGTCGTGCGGGTTGCGGGTCGGACCGGGGGTGAACAGCGCGAACTCGGTGGTGACCGTCTTCCCGACGATCAGCGCGCCGGCGACCCGCAGCCGGTCCACGACGATCGCGTCGCGCTCCGGGCGGTGGCCGGCGTGGATCGGCGAGCCGTACGCCGTCGGCGCGTCCGCGGTGTCGATGATGTCCTTCAGCCCGACGGGGAGACCGTGGAGGGGGCCCCGCGCGGAGGGCGGGACCGCGTCGAGCTCGCGCGCCCGCTCGAGGACCGCCGCGGGATCGAGGTGGGCGAAGGCCCGCAGGTCCGGCTCGACGTCCGCGATGCGCGCGAGCGTGGTCTGCGCGGTCGCGAGGACGCTCCCGCGCCCCCCGCGGTGCGCCGCGACGAGCTCGCGGGCCCGGACGGGTCCCGACGGATCCGGGTCGCTCACGTGAGCAGCGACCCGAGGACGACGCCGACGACGACGAGCGCGCCGCCGAGCACGGCGGCCAGCGCGAGGTCGGAGGGACGCCGGGCGACACCGGACGTCGGGATGCCCGGACCCGGTCCGGCCGTGCCGGGCGTGACCCCGGAGGCGGGGGCGGAGGCGGCGACGGGGGCGGTGGCCGGACCCGTCGCCGCGGCCGCTGCGGGCGTCCGCTCGCCGCGGACGTCCGCCTCGACGGCGGCGAAGAACTGGCCGGCCATCCGCTTCGCGACGCCGGCGATCATGCGCTGCCCGACCCCGCCGATCATCCCGCCGACGACCGCCTCGGCCTCGTAGCGGACCCGCGTCCCGCCCTCGACCTCGTCGAGTTGGACGACGGCGTCCGCGCTGACGGTCCCGGCGGTCCCGGAGCCTCCGGCGCGGAGGCGGTAGCGCTCGGGCTCGACGCGGTCCGAGAGCTCGACGGTCCCGAGGTAGGTGCCCTTGATGCTCGCGACGCCCGCCGTGATGGTCGCCCGGTACGAGTCCGGTCCCGTCGCCTCGAGGCGCTCGCAGCCCGGCAGGGTCCGGGCCAGGACGGCCGGGTCCATGAGCGCCTCCCAGAGCCGCCGACGCGGGACGCCGACGGTGACGCTGCCCTCGATCCTCATGCTCGGCTCCTCAGCGGTGGTCGGCCGCGACGCGCAGGGCGTGCAGCCGGGACGGGGACAGCGGCATCGCGTCGATGCCGACGCCGACGGCGTCCTCGATGGCGGACGCGAGCGCGGCCGAGCCGGGGATGACGCCCGCCTCGCCCGCACCCTTGATCCCGAGCGGGTTCAGCGGTGATGGGGTCTCGAGGTGGTCGACGGCGACGGCCGGGACCTCCGAGGCGTACGGCATCAGGAAGTCCATGAACGACGCGTTGAGCAGCTGGCCGTGCTCGTCGTACGCCATCTCCTCGTACAGGGCACCGCCGACGCCCTGGGCGACCCCGCCCATGATCTGCCCCTCCACGATCATCGGGTTGATGAGCGTGCCGCAGTCGTGCACGACGGAGTAGCGCAGGATCCTCACGTCCGACGTCTCGGGGTCGACCTCGACCTCGACCGCGTGCATGCCGTTCGCGAACGTCGAGCGCAGCGGCGAGTAGAAGTCGGTCCCCTCGAGCCCGGGCGACTCCCCCGCCGCGACCGGCGGTCGGTCCGTCGTCCCCGGCGAGGCGAACTGCGTCGCGATCCGCGCGGACGCGTCGAACGCGTAGCGGAGCGGGTTCGACATGGTTGCGAGGACGCCGAGCGGGATCGACGTGGCCGGGCTGCCGACGACCCGGACGTGGCCGTCCACCAGCTCGAGGTCCTCGACGTCGACCTCGAGCGCCTCGGACGCGATGCGCAGCGCCTTCTCCCGGACCTTCAGGGCGGCGAGGTGGATCGCGTTCCCGCTCATGACGGCCGCCCGCGAGGCGAACGTCCCGACGGCGTAGGCGAAGCGGCGCGTGTCGCCGGTGACGACCTCGACGTCCTCGAACGGGACGCCGAGCGCGTCGGCGACGACCTGCGCGAACGCCGTCCGGTGACCCTGCCCCTGGGTCGAGAGGCCGGTCGCGACCTTCACCTTCCCGGTCGTCTCGACCTGCACGTGGCCGCCCTCGTAGGGACCGACGCCGGTCCCCTCGACGTACGCCGCCATCCCGATCCCGAGGAGCCGCCCCGCTGCCTCGGCCGCGGCGCGGCGCGCGGGGAAGCCGTCCCAGTCGGCCAGCTCGCGCAGCTTCGCGAGCGAGGCCGGGAAGTCACCGGAGTCGTAGGCGTAGGGCCGGCCGTCCTGGAAGGTCAGCCCGAAGTCGTACGGCATCTCGTCGGGCCGGATCAGGTTGCGCTCGCGGACGAGGGTGCGGTCGAGCCCGAGGTGGCGGGCGATGCGGTCCATCGTCCGCTCCATCGCGAAGCAGCCCTGCGGACGCCCGGCGCCGCGGTAGGGGCTGACCGGGACGGTGTTGGTGTAGAGGCTGTCGAACCGGACCCGGTAGTCGGTGATCCGGTAGGGCCCCAGCAGCTGGGTCGACGTGATGATCGGGACGATCAGCCCGTAGGGGATGTAGGCCCCGTGGTCGTGCAGCAGGCGGACGTCGAGCCCGAGGATGCGGCCATCGTCGTCGAACCCGACGTCGATGAACTGGACCTGCCCCCGCTCGTGGTTCGCGGAGATGAAGTGCTCCCGGCGGTCCTCGGTGAACTTGACCTCGTGGCCGAGGAGCCGCGCGGCCCAGGGGACCAGCAGCTCCTCCGGCCACGGGTGCACGATCTTGACCCCGAAGCCGCCCCCGATGTCGGGCGCGACGCACTCGACCTGAGCCAGGGGCAGCTCGAGGTACGAGGCCACGACCGCGCGCACGCTGGTCGGCGTCTGCGTCGAGGAGTGCACCCGCAGGCGCTGGTCGTCGGCGTCCCAGCGGGCGTGCACGCCGCGGGTCTCCATCGGCGTCGAGGCCGAGCGGTCGATGTCGAGGCGGAACGTCAGGCGGTTCGGCGCCGCCGCGATCCGGCCCGGCGCGTCGCCGATCTCCTGGGTCAGGGTGGCGGCGAGGTTGCCGGGGATGTCGTCGTGGACGAGGAGCTGCCCGGACGCGGCGCGCTCGTGGCCGACGACCGCCGGCAGCGGCTCGTACGCGACGTGGATGCGGTTCGCCGCGTCCTCGGCGAGGTAGCGGTCCCGCGCGACCACCATCGCGACCGCCTCGCCGACGTGGTTGACCTCGCCCGCCGCGAGCACGTGCTGCGTGCGGGCCGCGGTCAGGGCAGGGTGGGGGATGAGCACCGGCAGCCGCTCGCGCAGGCGCGGCGGGAGGTCCTCGTAGGTGTAGACGGCGACGACCCCGTCGACGTCGAGGGCGCCCGTGACGTCGATGTCGAGGACGCGGGCGTGCGCGTGGGGACTGCGGACGATCGCGACCTCGTACGCGCCCTGCCCCAGATCGTCGAGGTACCGGCCCTCCCCGCGGAGCAGCCGCGGGTCCTCGGTCCGCAGGACCGGCGCGCCGAGCATCCGGGTCGTCATGCTGCGCCCTCCGGTCGGTGGCGCTCGCGCGGGTCGACGCCGGTCCCCGCGAGCTCCTCGGCCGCGCCGGCGACCGCCGCGAGGATCCCGGCGTAGCCGGTGCAGCGGCAGAGGTTCCCGCTCATCGCGTCGCGGATCGTCGCCGCGTCGGGCGCGGGCTCCTCTGCGAGGAACGCGCAGGCGGTCATGATGAAGCCGGGCGTGCAGAACCCGCACTGCAGCCCGTGGTGCTCCTGGAAGGCGCGCTGGACCGGGTGGAGCGTCCCGTCCTCGGCGGCGAGCCCCTCGACCGTCGTGACGGCGCGGCCGCTGACGCTGACCGCGAGCGTGAGGCAGGAGCGGACCGGCATGCCGTCGAGCAGGACGGTGCAGGCGCCGCAGACCCCGTGCTCGCACCCGACGTGGGTCCCGGTCAGCTCGAGGTCGTGGCGCAGCAGGTCGCTCAGGAGCCTGCGCGCGGGGACCCGGGCGCGCCGGACCTGCCCGTTGACCGTGAGCTCGACGTCGTGGAGCGCCTCGGGTGCCGGCGTCGTGCGGTCCATGGCCCCTCCTGCCGTCACGTCAGCGGACGCCGGCGCCGGCGCGCGCCAGCGCGTCCGCGGCCGCGGCGCGCACCGCGCGTCCCGCGAGCACCCCCGCGAGATGGCGGCGGTAGGCGGCGTCGGCGTGCACGTCGTCCTGCGGCTCGACGAAACCCGCGACCGCGGCAGCGACGTCCACGACATCGAGATCCGCGGCGTCGCGCCCCGCGACCGCCGGCGAGAGGTCGAGCACGGCGGTACCGGTCCCGACCCCGATGAAGGTCGCCCGCGCCCCGACGATGCGCCCACCGTCGACCGCGACCTCCGTCGCGACCCCGGCGAGGGCGTAGTCGCCGTGCCGGCGCGAGAGCTCGACGAACGCCGAGCCCGTCCCCGGCGCGGCGACCGGGACGCGCAGCTCGAGCGCGAGCTCGTCGGGGGCGACGTCGGACTCGAGCGGACCGCGGACCAGGTCGGCGGCCTCGATGGAGCGACGACCGCGGACGCTCGCGACCTCGAGCGTCCCGCCGAGCAGCGCGACGACCGCGGGCATCTCGGCCGCGGGGTCGGCGTGGACGACGGACCCGACCGTGGTCCCGCGGTTGCGGATCACCGGGTGCGCGACGAGGTCGAGCGCGCGGCGCAGCAGCGGCTGGACCGCCGCGACCGCGTCGTCGCGACGCAGCCGCTCGTGCGTCACGCCGGCACCGATGCGGACGTGTCCGTCGGCGACCTCGAGCACGTCGAGCCCGGGGATGCGGCCGATGTCGATCAGCGCCGCCGGCTCCGCCAGCCGCATGTTGAGCAGCGGCACCAGGCTCTGCCCGCCCGCCAGGACCTTGGCACCGTCCAGCGCGGCCAGCAGCGTCAGCGCCTCCTCGACGGAGCGTGGCGCGTGGTAGGCGAACGGCGGTGGCTTCATGTCGGGTCGACCCCCCCAGCACCCTCGGGACGCTGACCCTCGACGCTACCCGAGCGCCCCTCCCGGCCCCCCTCCGGACCGGCGAGGACGCGCGCGACGACCGCCGGCATCGCCGTCGGCTCGCGTCCGAGGAGCGCGCGCAGCACGGTCGCGTCCCCGGGCGAGCCGTGCCGGTCGTAGTGCCGGACCATCGCGAGGAGACGGCGGCGCCGCTCCTCCCCCGCCGGCCCGGCGGGAGCGGCACCCGCGACCCATTCCTCGGGGTCCAGGCGCTCGGCCGTCACGCCGCGACCGAGCGCGGTCGCGGCGGCGGCGGCCACGTCGCGGGCCGAGACCTCGGCGGGGCCGCTCAGCTCGAAGGTCGCGTGGACGCCGAGCCCGTCGAGGAGGCAGCGGGACGCGACCTCCGCGACGTCGGCGAGGTCGACGAGGGCGCTCCGGGCGTCGACGTCGTAGGGCACGGCCAGCCGTCCGGCCCGCAGGGAGCCCGGGTCGCCGAGCAGGTTCTGCACGTAGGCGTTGGGCTGCAGCAGCGTCCACGCGACGGCGGAGGCGAGCAGGACCTCCTCGGCCCGGGCCTTGTCCGCGTGGTGGGGCATCGCGGTCAGCTGCGGGTGGACGACCGAGTGCAGCACCGCACGCCGGACCCCGGCGACCGCGCAGGCCGCGACCGCGGCCTCGGCCATCGCGACGTCGTCGGGGGACATGTTCGGCGCGATCAGGTGGACGGCGTCGGCGCCCTCGAGCGCCCGCGCGAGCAGCGCCGCGTCGCGCTGGTCGCCGACGACCGCGTCGACCCCCTCCGGCAGCCGCGCCGCGTGGTCGGGCGTGCGCACCACGCCCGTCGCGGCGGCGCCGCGCGCGCGCACCGCGGCGAGGACGGCGCGGCCGGTCTTGCCGCCGGCACCGGTGACGACGACGCGGACGCGGGCGGGGACCGTCACGCCACCGCGCCGTCCGGCTCCGGTGCGAGCTCGGCGAGCGCGAGCACCGCGTCCCGGAACGCCGAGATCGGCGGGGTCACGAGCCCGGCGCCGACCTGCCCGGTCCCGGCGACGCGGCCGGCGATGCCGGTGTTGACGACGGGCACGGTCCCGGTCCGGGCCACGAGCGTCGCGTCGATGCCGACGGGCGTGCCGCGCGACTCGAGGACCGGGATGCGCAGGTGCGGGTGCTCGGCCAGCGTGATGCCGTACATGCTGCGGGTCGCGGCCAGCGCGTCCGCGGCGCGGCCGCCGATGAACCCGACGATCGCCGGCGCCGCGGCCATCGCGAACCCCCCGAGCCCCGCGGTCTCCATGATGGTCGAGTCGCCGATGTCGGGGTTCGCGTCCTCCGGCCCGTACCCGCTGAACAGCAGCCCCTGCGGCACCTGCGCCGGACCGGTGAACCAGCGGTCGCCGGTCCCGGACAGCTGGATGCCGAACTCGGTGCCGTTGCGCGCCATCGCGACGACGACGCTCGACCCCGGGAGGTCGCGGGCGGGGTCGGTCGCCGACTTGGCGGCCGGCATGCCGAGGTTGAGGAAGAAGTGCTCGTTGCCGTTGATGAACCGCACGACGTCGGCGACGGTCGAGCCGTCGAGCCCGGCCTCCAGGAGCGGCGGGACGAGCGCCCGCACGACGAGCGCCGAGCCGGCGCGGTTGCGGTTGTGCAGCTCGTCGCCCATCTGCAGCGCCTGCACCTCGATGGCGCGGAGGTCGAGCGAGCCGAGCCGTCCGACGGCGGCGGCCATCGCGGGCGCGAGGACCGCGGCCATCCACCGCAGCCGCTCGAGCACCTCGGGTCCGAACGCCCCGTAGCGCAGCACCTTGCCGAGGCCCTCGTTCAGGGTCGCGTGCGCGCGGTTGCCGAACGCCGCGTTCTCGACCACGAGCACCGGCATCGACGGGCTCACGACCCCGGCCATCGGGCCGACCGTCCGGTGGTGGTGGCAGGAGTCGAGCTCGATGGCGCCGCGCTCCGCGAGCGCCTCCGCCTCCTCCGGCGTGCTCGCCAGGCCCTCGAGGAGCATCGCGCCGATCAGCGCGCCGCGGAGGGGTCCCGAGGCCGCCTCCCAGGCGATGGGAGGGCCGGCGTGGAGGAACTGGCCGCGCTCGAGGCCGAGCGCCTCGGCCGCGGTCGAGACCCCGACCCAGTGCGGCTCGGCCGCGACGATCCGCTCGACCGCCGTCCGGTTCGCCTCGGCGCGCCGGGGGTCGGCGGCGATGCGCGCCAGCGCCGGACCGGTCCCCTCGACGGGCGGGCGCCACTCGACGTCGAGGACGTCGACGCCCTGGTCGCGGAGGCTCGTCGAGAGCAGGTCGATGCCGGCGGCCGCGACGCGGGGCCGTCCGGCGAGCAGCGCGTCCGCCGCGCCGTGCGACGGCGTCGGGGATGCGGTCATCGGGCACCTCCTGCGAGTGCGACGGCGAGGCGGGCCGCCTCCGCGTTCGAGACGGTGACGTGGGCGCCCGCGGCCGCGAGGGCGGTGGCCTGCCGCTCGAGTCCCTGCGGGTCCCCGCGGCCGCCGCAGAGCGAGACGACGACGTCGAGCTCGCGGCCGGCGGTCGCGGCGTCGTCCCGGACCCTCGCGACGAGGGGGGCGAGCTCGGCGGCGGGGTCGGGGTGCGCGGCGTGCCCGAGCACGACGTCGAGGAGCAGGACCCGCGCGGTCGGAGCCTCGGCGAGGATGCGGTCGGCGCGGAGCCGCCCGTCGATCATCGGGTGCGGGCGACCGCGGGTGAACTCGTCCTCCCCGAGGTCGAGGAGGAGGTGTCCCGCGACGGGCGTGGCGCCGCCGACCCGCAGCGGGGCGGGGACGACGACGTTGGCGTGCACGTCTCCGAGCGCGGCGCGGGCGATCAGCACGGCCTCGGCGCAGAGCGTCCCGCCGGCGAACAGGCCGACGAGGCGACCGGGGGCGGAGGGGACGGGGCGCTCACCCCAGGACGGCCACGGGTCGGGCACGCTCCCGCCGGCGGCGGCGCCGACGTCCGCGGCGACGGCCGTGAGGTCCGGCCGGCCCTCGCCGAGCAGCGCGGTCACGAGCGGGGTCCGCAGCGTGGCCACCACCTCCTCGACGCGGCGGGCTACCTCCGGGTCGGGCGGCTTCGAGAGCAGCACGATGCGCTCGGTCGCGGGGTCCTCGTCGAGCATCCGCAGGGCCCGAAGCGTCGAGCGGCCGCCGACCGCGGCCGAGAGGTCGCGCCCGCCGACGCCGAGCACGTGCGAGACGCCGACGCCGGCGAGGTCGAGGAGGCAGGCCAGCTGCTGCGCGCCGGTGCCGCTGGCGGCGACGACGCCGACCGGTCCGGGGCGGACGACGTTCGCGAACCCGAGCCCGACCCCGCCGACGATCGCGGTGCCGGCGTCGGGACCCATCACGAGCACCCCGCGCTCGTCGGCGCGGCGCTTCAGCGCGACCTCCTGCGCGACCGTCACGTTGTCGCTGAACACCATGACGTGGACGCCCGCCTCGACGGCGTCGAGCGCCTCGACGAAGGCGTGGTCACCGGGGGTCGAGATCAGCGCGAGGTCGGCTCCGCGGGCGACGGCGTCGCCGACGGTCCGCGGTGCGGCCTCGCCGGCGTCGGCCGAGGACGCCGCCGGGCGCGCGGCCAGCGCCGCGGCGAGCGCCGCCAGCGCGGCGTCGAGCGCGGCCGCGTCGTGGGCCCGGACGGCCACGACCAGGTCGTCGGGACCGGCGGACGGGACGGCGAAGCCCAGGTCGCCGAGCAGCGCGACGTTCAGCTCGGTCGCCATCGCCACGAGGCCGGCCTCGACGCCCTCGACCGCCGTCACGGCTGCGCTGACCTGCATGAGCGCGACGGAGTCGGCGTAGTGGCCGCGGCGGACCTCGACGTGGTCGGTCATCGCGGGCTCCATGGGTCGGTGGCGACGAGCGCCGGTGCGTCGGACGGTCGGAGGATGGAGGACCGGAGGGCGGCGGGCGGGGGGACGGCGGGCTCGAGCGTGACCGCGGCGTCCGTCCCCGCGCCGGCCGCGAGGCGGAGGGCGAGGAGCATGCCCTCGGCGAGGTCGCGCCCGCTGCTGGCACCGAGGGCGAGCAGATCGGCGAGCGCGGCCCGGGTCCCGCTCGGGTCCCGGCGGTCCGCCGGGGCCAGCAGGGCGAGCAGCAGGCGCGCGGCCGGCGAGACCATCGCGCCCCCGACCGCGTCGCGCAGGAGCGAGGCCGAGAGCAGCGTCGTCCGGTCGGCCGCGATGTCGAGCACGGCGGACCGGACCGCGCCCAGCACCGGGCCCGACCGCGTGTCGACGCCCGCGCGCCCGAGCACCGCGGCCGTCGCGAGGAGGCCGGCGAGGACGTCGTCCCCGGACGGGGTCAGGCCCGGTCCGATCCCGACGAGCTCCCGGCCCGCGCCCGCGGCGGCCACGGGGTCCCGCCGGTCGAGGGCGTCGCGGAGCGCCCCGACGCGCGCGTCGACCGCGTCGGCGACGGCGTCGGCGACGCGACGCGCGACCGCGTCGGTCACGAGGAGTCCCTCGAGCCGCCGGGCGGCAGCGGAGGGGTCCGCGCCCGCCGGGGGCCTCGGCCGCGGGTCGAACCATCGCGACGGGACGAGCCGGAGCGGACCGATGCGGACGACGCCCCCGCCGACGCCCGCGGACGCGTCCCGCGCGAGCCCCACGAGGCCGGCCCGGTCCCGCTCGACGGGGAGCACGAGCGCGGCCGGGGGTACCGCGGCGTCGCGTGTCACGACGGCGATCGTCCGGCTCGGATCCTGCGGGTCGGCGAGGTACAGGGCGGCGGGGAAGGCGGCGAGGACCTCGAGCGTCCGGTCGGGGCCGTCGACGTGGTCGGCGAGCAGGACGCTGACCGCGACGGGGACGCGCGTCGCGGCGCCGGGCGCGACGCTCACGGCCGGTCCCCGACGACCCGCGTGCCGACCCGGCCCTCGAGCGCGGGACCGACCTCGTCGAGCGAGGCGATCACGGCCGAGTCCCCTCCGGCCTCCACGAACCGGCAGGCGGCCTCGACCTTGGGTCCCATCGAGCCGACACCGAAGGCGCCCGACGCGGCGAGCGCGCGGAGCTCGGCGACCGGGACCTCGCCGAGCCACCGCTCCTCGGGGGTGCCGTACCCGACGGCGACCCCGCGGACGTCGGTGAGGATCACGAAGCGGTCGGCACCGAGCTCGGTGGCGAGCAGGGCACCGGCGAGGTCCTTGTCGATGACCGCCTCGACGCCGCGGAGGCGGCCGTCATCCCCGCGCACGGTGGGGACGCCACCACCGCCGTTCGCGACCACGACCGCGCCGCCGTCGAGGAGGTCCCGGATGACCTCGAGCTCGAGCGACGCCAGCGGTGTCGGCGAGGGCACGGTCCGCCGCCACCCCGCCGCGGTCGCTGCGAAGGTCTGCCCGGTCCTCCGGCGACGCTCGACCTCGGCCTCGTCGGTGATCCTCGGGCCGACCGGCTTGGTCGGGGCCGAGAAGGCCGGGTCGTCGGCCGCGACGAGGACGCGGCTGACCAGCGGGACGACGGTCCGGGGCGCTCCGTGGCCCGCGAGCTCGTCGCCGAGCGCGTTGGCGAGCGTGAAGCCGATCGTGGCCTGGGTCTGCGCCACGCACCAGTCGAGCGGGACCGGCGGGACGACGTCGCGGGCGAGCTCGTTCTTCAGCAGCAGGTTCCCGACCTGCGGGCCGTTCCCGTGGGTCAGGACGACCTGGCGAACGCCGCCGGCGATGACCCCGGCCAGCCCTGCCATCGCCGCCGCGATCGACGCGGTCTGCTCGTCGGCGGTCCCGGTCCGCCCGGCGGGGACGATGGCGTTCCCGCCGAGCGCGACGACCACGCGCTCGGACCCGAGGGACCCCCCGGACCCCCCGGAGCGACGTGTCCTCGCCGCCACGTGCGGCACCTCCCGACCGACGGCGCTGCGTCCGGCGGCCACCGCACGGTACGGGCGCGTCGGGGCCGGCTCCTCGGCAGGGTGCGACGAGCCCCGGTCCGGCCGCTCGTCAGGTCCTGCCCATCCGCCGAGGCGTCGGTCGCGACCGGCCCCGGACGCGAGCGGGGCCACCCCGAGGGGTGGCCCCGCCGCGTGCGGAGTCCGTGGCCCGGCCGATGCGGCCGGGCCCGACCGTCACTGGCCGGCGGCGAAGGGCGGCACGACGCCCTTCTCGACGGAGCCGATGCCGCGCTCCTCGTCGGTGCCGGGGATCAGGTTGTCGAGCAGGATGCCGAGCACCGCGGCGGTCGCGATGCCGGAGGAGAAGATCGAGCGGACGACGGTCGTCGCCCAGTCGATCCCGAAGAACGAGAAGTCCGGGTTGCTCCCGAAGTACTGCGGGAACACGAACCCGCTGAAGAGCACGAACCCGGCGATCATCAGGTTGCGCTGCGAGTCCATGTCGGCCCGGCGGAGGTTCGAGAGCCCGACCGCGGCGATGAGCCCGAACAGGGACAGGTACACGCCGCCCACGATGGGCGTCGGGATCGTGGTGATGACCCCGCCGACCTTCGTGATGATGCCGAGGACGACGAGCAGACCGGCGCCGAGCAGGACGACGCGGCGGCTCGCGACCTTCGTCAGACCGACGAGTCCGATGTTCTCGGAGTAGGAGGTCGAGGCGAACCCGCCCACGACCGCCGTGGCCGCGCAGCCGAGGCCCTCGGCACCGATCCCGCGGTTGATCTCCTCGGCCGAGGGGTCGTGACCCCGGGCCATGCGGGAGACCGCGTGGTAGTCACCGAAGGACTCGATGATCGAGGCCAGGTAGGCGGCCACGAACGCGATGATGAAGGTGAAGTCGAACAGGGGGGTACCCCACGGGAAGACGATCCCGCCGCCCCCGACCTCGACACCCCGGACCCACGGCGTCGCCGCGGCGCCGTCGAAGCTGACGGCGGCGGCACCGGTGAAGACGCCGGCCACGGTCATGATCCACGCGAACGCGTACGCGGTGATCACGGCGAGCAGGACCGGGAAGAGCGAGAACATCCGGACCTTCGGCGCCAGGATCAGCGAGTACACGAAGATCAGCGCGAGCGTGAGCAGCGCCAGCGGCCAGTGGAACGAGGCTGTGTCCGCCGCCGCACCGAACAGCGAGAGACCGATCATCGCGATGACCGGCCCGATCGTGATCGGGGAGATGAAGCGACGGATCAGGCCCATCAGGCCGCCGAAGCCGATGATGACCTCGATGACGGCGCCGGCGATGATCATCCCGGCGATGTAGCGCATGGCCTCGGCGCCCTGGTACTGCCCAGCGATCGCGAAGAACGCACCCAGGAACGCGAACGAGACGCCCTGCACGATGGGCAGGCGCGAGCCGAACGTGACCTGGATCGCCGTCGCGATGCCGGAGGCGATGAAGACCGAGCTGATGAGGATCGCGATGTCGGGGCCCTGGAACCCGAGCGCCGGGCCGACCAGGAACGGCACGAGGATCGTCGCGCCGAACATCGTCAGCACGTGCTGGGCCCCGAGGCCGAGGGCCTTCGGGAACGGCTTCGGGACGTCATCGATCCCGTAGTTCAGACCGAGACCGCCCGCGGTGGTGGAGCTCATGCTTCCCCTCTCCGGATGCAGTCCGCCGACGACGCGCGCCGGCGGGGGGTGGATCCCCTCTCCCACCGTCCGGGTCGGGCCCGGACGGTCGCCGACCGCTGGGGGCGACCGGCGGAGGGCAGCGTACGTGCCGGAGCGCCGGAGGAGGAGAGCTACGACCGGAGTAGTTCCGAGGGAGGGGGGAGGAACGGCCCAGGTCCCCCGCTCGTGACCCGTCCCGTCGCCGTGCCGGTCGAAGCCGGCACGGTCCCTGTGCGGTCCCGGCTCGGCCCCGGCTCAGTCGACCCGGACGATCGCCGCGACGGGTCCGCCGCCGAGCGGTCCCTGGTGCAGCGCGGCGACCGAGACGAACACGGCGCTGTCGCCGACCGTCGCCGCCGTGACCCCGCCGACCGCGCCCTTGATCTGCCGGTGGTGGTGGACGTCGGAGTCGTCGAGCGGGAGCTGCCGGCGTCCGCGCAGCTTCCCGCGCGGGTCGGCCTCGCACTTGAGGAAGACGTTCACGAGCCGCCCGCCGAGGTCGGTGTGGTGCGGCCGCTCCGGCAGGTCGAGCCCCGCCGAGCGGATCGCATCCCAGATGCCGTCCTGGTCGATGGCGTCGCGCATGGCGGCGTGTCCGACGCGGTAGTGGCTGCGGCTGCCGGCGGCGTTGCCGACCAGAACGATCTGCGCCCGGTCGAGCTCGACCCCCGACGAGCAGGAGGCGACGGTCGAGAACAGCGAGTGGTCGCGACCGATCGCCTCGGCGGCCGGGACGCCGGGGATCTCGCCGAGCGCGAGGGCGATGCCCAGCGCCGTCGTCCCGTTCGAGATGTCCATCGAGTACAGCGTGTCCTCGGTGTACACCGTCATCCCCCGGCGGTGCGCGTCGGCGATCGTGTCCTGCACCAGGAGCGGGGTCTTCGTCTGCACGTAGTGGACGTCGGCCACGTCGGTGATGCCGGCGGCGGCCATCGCGCGCCGCACGCCCTCGGCGACCTTCTCGACCATCGCGGGTCGGCCGATGTCCTCGGGGAGGAGCACGTCGGACATCGCGATGCCGACGCTGAGTCGCTTCTCGTCCGTGTCCGCGCCCTTCGTGTCGGGGACGCGGGCGAAGATCGTCGCGTGGGGGGTGATGACCCCGTCGCAGCCGCCGGACCAGGCCATCGGGATCGCCTTCACGTCGGCCTCGGATCGCGAGCCGTGCTCCATGAGCACCCCGCGGAAGGCCTGGTCGGCGAGGATGCGGGTGTAGTCGTTGACCCCGCCGTTGCCCTCGGTCTTGCCGATGACCGCGACGACCTCGTCCGCGGTGAACACGCCGTCGCGGATCAGTCGCTCGAGACCGGACGCGTCCGTGACGCTGGTGATCTCGACCTTGCGGACCTCGAACGGCATCGCCGACCTCCCTGGGCTGTCGCGTCGACGCTACCGCCCACCCCGCCCCCGACGTATGGCGACCCTGCACGACGGCACCGGCGCGCGAGTAGCGTGAGTTGCCAGTCCCGCGGGAGGCGGACCGCGCCGGGGACTCGGGGGGTGCACGGGATGGGCGCGAGCGGGAGCCGAACCGGTCGGAGCGGCCGCGGTCGCGGCCGAGGGCGGAGCGGGGGCGGCGACCGTTCCTGGACGGTCGAGGACGTCCTCGGCGCACCGTCGCTCTCGGGGGCCCGGATCCTCGCCGGTGCGGCCGGACTGACCCGCGTCGTCGAGCGCCTCAACGTCATGGAGGTGCCGGACGTCGTCCCGTGGACCGCGCCGAACGAGCTGCTGCTCACCACCGGCTACCCGCTCCGGGACGACCCCGACCAGCTCGTCCCGCTGATCGCCGAGCTCGACCGCGTGGGCCTGGCCGGGCTCGGGGTGAAGGTCGGCCGGTTCCTGGCCGAGGTCCCCGCCGCCGCCGTGGCGCGCGCCGAGACGCTCGGCTTCCCCCTGATCGAGCTGCCGACCGAGCTCCGGATCGACGACGTGCTGCACGACGTGCTCGGGCGGATGCTCGACCGCGCACGGTCGGACCAGCGCAGCGGTGAGCAGCTGCACCGCTCGTTCCTCGACGTCGTCCTCGCGGGGGGCGGGCTGCCCGACATCGCCGGAGCGCTCGCCGCGCACCTCGGAACCCCGGTCGCCGTCGTCGACCTCGTGGGAACGGTCCTCGCCGGGATCGACCTGCAGTCGCTCGGCCTCGACCCCGCGGAACGGCTGCCGGTGCCGCCGGGCGGTCACGGCGTCCTCGTCGGTGGGCTGCACCTCTCCGCCGCGTCGGTCGTCGCGGGACGGCGGTGGCACGGCTGGGTCGTCGCGATCGGACGCGGGCCGATCGCCGAGGAGGACGGGGCGGCGCTCGAGCACGCGGCGACGATGGTCGCGCTGACGCTGACGCAGGCCGAGGAGCTGCGCGCGGTAGAGGACCGCTACCGGACCGGGCTGATGCACGACCTGCTCGCCGGCGGCGACGACCCGTCCGAGCTGCGCCGACGGGCGACCGACTTCGGCTGGGACGTCGACCGCGAGCTGATCGTGCTCGTCGCGCGCCGGGAGGCGGAGGGATCGCCCGACGGGACCGAGGAGGTCCGCGACCTCGACGTCGGCGCCCGGCGGCTGTTCACCGAGCGTGACCCGGGCGCGGCCGTGGTCGCGTTCGGGCGCGAGGTCGTGGCCCTCACCGCGCCGTTCCGGGGTCCGACGGGCCGCGCCGACGCCGTCGCCTTCGCGGGTCGCGTGTCCGCCGCCCTCGCCCGCGCGGTCGGCGGTCCGGTCTCGATCGGGCTGGCGCGACCGGTGCCGGACGCGTCCCGTCTCCCGGAGGCGTACGAGCAGGCCCGCCGTGCGGTCGCGATCGGACGTCGGGTGCACGGGCCGATGGCCGTCGCCCACTTCGACGAGCTCGGCGTCCACCGGGTCCTGGCCTCGGTGCCCGAGCCGGAGCTCCGGTCCTTCGCGCAGGAGGTCCTCGGCCCGCTGGCCGCTCCCGACGCCGGGATGCTCGACCTCCGCAGGACGCTGCGCGAGCTGCTGCAGACCGGCGGGAACGTCGCCGAGGCGGCCCGCCGGCTCCACTTCCACTACAACACGCTGCGCTACCGCATCGAGAAGCTGCGGGCGCTGCTGGGACCGTTCACCGAGGATGCGCGGCTGCGCCTCGACGTCGAGGTCGCCCTGCTCATCCTCGAGCACGACGACGCCACGGCGGAGCGGCGCGGCTGACCGCTCGGCCGGACGGTGACCGGACGCCTCCCGTCCGACGTCGGACCGGTCAGCGACGTGCGAGGTGCAGGTGCGCGGCGAGGTCGTCGAGGACCTGCTTCGCGTCCCCGAACAGCATCACGGTGTTGTCCCGCTCGAACAGCTCGTTCTTGATGCCCGCGTACCCCGGCGAGAGGCTGCGCTTGATGACGAAGACGCGGCGCGCCGACGCGACGTCGAGGATCGGCATGCCGGCGATCGGCGAGCTCGGCTGCGTGTTCGCGGCCGGGTTCACGACGTCGTTCGCGCCGACGACGATGACGACGTCGGTCTGCGGGAAGTCCTGGTTGATGCGGTCCATCTCGACGAGCAGCTCGTAGGGGACCTCGGCCTCGGCGAGCACGACGTTCATGTGCCCCGGCATCCGCCCCGCGACCGGGTGGATCGCGAACCGGACCTCGACGCCGAGGGCGATGAGCGCCTTCGCGACCTCGTGCGCCGCGTTCTGGGCCCGGCCGGCGGCCAGCCCGTACCCGGGGACGATGATGACCCGCTCCGCCGCCTCGAGGACCATCGCGGCCTCCTCGGCGTCCGAGCTGCGGACGTTGACGTACTCGCTGGTGTCGGCCTCGACGTCGCCGCCGAACCCGCCGACCATCACGTTCAGGAGCGAGCGGTTCATCGCGACGCACATGATCTGCGTCAGGATCAGCCCGGCCGCCCCGACGACGGTGCCGGCGATGATCAGCAGCGGGTCGTCCAGCGCGAACCCCGCCGCCGCGGCCGCGAGGCCCGAGAGCGAGTTCAGCAGGCTGATGACGACGGGCATGTCGGCCCCGCCGATCGGCAGGACCAGCACGACCCCGATCAGCAGGCTGGCCGCGACCAGCACGAGCATCCCGACCACCGGCAGGGTCGCGTCGTGCGCGACGACGGCCTCCCACCCGGCGGCGACGCCGAGGCCGAGCAGCACCGCCATCGCGAGCGACCGACCCGGCAGCCGGGCCGGCCCCTCGACGGTGCCGCGCAGCTTCAGCTCGGCGAGGACGCTGCCGCTCAGCGTCACGCCGCCGATCAGGACCGTCAGGACCGCCGTCGCGGCCGCGGTGACGCCGAGGGCCTCGACGGCGCTGGTGGCCGTGGGGTCCTCGACGACGGCGGCCCAGAACAGCGAGACGGCCACGAGGGCCGAGGCCGCCCCGCCGAAGCCGTTGAACCGGGCGACGATCTCGGGCATCGCCGTGGCCTTCGCCCGCAGCACGGTCGCGACGCCGACGCCGGCCCCGACCGCGACCCCGCCGAGGATCCACCGCCAGTCGACGCGGCCCAGCTCGAACAGGGTCAGGACGACGGCGACGAGCATCCCGGCCGCCATCAGCTGGTTGCCGCTGCGGGCCGACCGGACGCGGGAAAGGCGCTTCAGACCGACGACGAACAGTGCGATCGAGCCGAGCGCGGCGAGGGCGGTGACGTCGGCGGTCCTCACCGGCGCCTCCGGAACGTCGCGAGCATCCGGTCGGTCACGAGGAACCCGCCGACGACGTTGATCGTCGCGAGCGCGATCGCGAGGAAGCCGAGGATCGTGCTGACCCTCGGCTCGGCCACGGTGGCCAGCGTCAGCGCACCGATGACCGTGATGCCGGACATCGCGTTCGCCCCCGACATCAGCGGCGTGTGCAGCGTCGGCGGCACCTTGTTGATCAGCTCGAAGCCGAGGAACCCCGCGAGCACGAAGACGTACAGGCTCACGAGCAGCGGACCCATCACGACGCCACCTCCGGCAGCCCGAGCGCCCCGCGCGCCCGCGGGCTGACGACCTCGCCGTCCCGGGTCAGCAGGGCCCCGGCCACGACCTCGTCCCCGTCGTCGACGCGGACCGCCCCGTCGGCGACCAGCAGCCCGACGAGGGCCGCGACGTTGCGGGCGTACAGCGTGCTCGCCTCGCCGGCCATCGACTGCACCAGTCCCTGCCCGGGGATGACGGTGACGCCGGCGTGCACGACCTCGCGGTCGGGCTCCGTCAGCTCGCAGTTCCCGCCGTCGGCGCTGGCCAGGTCGACCACGACCGCGCCGTGCGGCATCGCCTCGACCATCGGGCGGGTGATCAGGAGCGGGGCCGGCCGGAGCGGGATCTGGGCGGTGGTGATGGCGACGTGGGCCCGGGCCAGCCGCTCGGTCAGGACCTCGCGCTGCCGGACGAGGAGCTCCTCGCCCTGCTCCTTCGCGTACCCACCGGCGTCGGCCTGGTCGACGGCCTGCGGGAGGTCGATGAAGCGTCCGCCGAGCGACGCGACCTCCTCCCGCGCCGCCTCGCGGACGTCCGAGACGTGCACGACGGCGCCGAGGCGGCGGGCGGTCGCGATTGCCTGGAGCCCGGCGACCCCGGCGCCGAGCACGACGACCTCGGCCGGACGCAGCGTGCCGGCCGCGCTCATCAGGAGGGGGAAGTACTTGTCGACGCGGGCGGCGGCGACGAGGACCGACCGGTACCCGGCGAGGTTCGCCTGGCTCGAGAGCGCGTCCATCGCCTGGGCGCGGGAGATGCGCGGGACCAGCTCCATCGCCAGCGCGGTCACCCCCGCCGCAGCGAGCGCGCGGACCGCGTCGGCGTTGCGGTGGGGGGCGAGCAGCCCGACCAGCGTCGCGCCGCGCGGGAGGGCGGCGGCCTCGTCCGGCGTCGGCGGACCGACCCGGAGGACCAGCGCGGCGGACGGGTCCGGACCGAGGTCGTCGGCCCCGTCGACCAGGACGGCCCCGGCCGCGGCGTAGGCGTCGTCGGCGTACCCGGCGGCGGCGCCCGCGCCCCGCTGGACCCGGACCTCGAGCCCGAGCCGCTGCAGCGCCCCGACCGAGTCCGGCGTCGCGGCGACGCGGCGCTCGTCGGCGTGCTCGCGGGCGACGAGCGCGACCGGACGGGCGGCGTCGCTCATGCGGGACCCCCTCGCCGGTCGGCGCCGGGACGCCCCGGCGGTGCCGCCAGCCTAGGAGCCGGCGTCCCCGCCGCCGGGGCGCCTGGGGTCCCGGACCGGGAGGACCTCCGCCAGGGCCGACGGCAGCTCGGGCGGCGTCG
>JAFMLG010000062.1 GCA_017852335.1 Actinomycetota bacterium
GGGCGCGCTGGACCGGGCCCGGGAGCTGGTGGAGCGCCTCGGCGGTGACGCCGTCGCCGTCGCCGAGGCCGACCGGGCGCGGTACCACGCGGCGCTGGCCCTGGCGTCGAACGCCGTCGGCGCCGCGGTCGTCGCCGCCCGGCGGCTGCTGGCGCTGGCCGGTCCGCTGGACCCCGACCGCGTCCTCGGGCCGCTGGCCCGGGCCAGCGTGGACGCGGCGCTGGCCGGCGGTGCGCCGGCGCTGACCGGACCGGTCGTCCGCGGCGACGTCGCGACCCTCCGCGCCCATCTCGACGCGATCGGACCGGACGCGCCCGAGCTGGCCGACGCCTACCGGGACCTGCAGCGCGCGGTGCTCGGCGCGGTCCGGGCCGGGCTGGATCCCGACGTCGCGGTCGCGGTCGCGGACGTGCTCGCCGCCGACGCCGACCGGGGGGCGTGAGGTGCCGCTCGAGGTGACCCGGGACACGGCGGCGCTCGACGCGGCGCTGGCCCCCGCGCGCGCGGCCGGCACGTCCGTCGCGCTCGTCCCGACGATGGGAGCGCTGCACGACGGCCATCTCGCCCTCGTGCGCCGGGCGGCCGAGCTGGCGCCGGTCGTCGTCGTGACCGTGTTCGTGAACCCGACCCAGTTCGACGTCGCGGCCGACCTCGACGCCTACCCCCGGGACCTCGACGGGGACCTCGCGGCGCTGGCCGCGCTGGCCGCCGGACCCGACGCACCCGCGCGGCTGGTCGTCCATGCCCCGACCGTCGCCGACGTCTACCCCGACGGACCGGGCGTGACGCGGCGGGCCGGCGACGTCGGGACGCACCTCTGCGGGGCGACGCGGCCCGGGCACTTCGACGGCGTCGCGACCGTCGTCGACCGGCTCCTCGCGCTGGTCCGCCCGGACGTGGCCGTGTTCGGTCGCAAGGACTTCCAGCAGGTCGCGGTCGTGCGCCGGCTGGTCGCCGAGGCCGGGCACGCCGTGCGCGTCGAGGCGGCGCCGACGGTCCGCGAGCCGGACGGCGTCGCCCGGTCCAGCCGCAACCTCCTCCTCGACGCCGACGGCCGCCGCCTCGCGCGGCGCGTGCCGCGGGCGCTGGCCGCCGCGGTCGCGATCGCCCGGGCCGCCCGGGACCGCGGCGCCGCCCTCGATCCCGGGACGGTCCGCGCCGCGCTCCGGGCCGGACTGGCCCCGCCGGGACGCGCGTCCGACCTCGAGGTCGTGTACGCCGAGGCGGCGGACCCGGACGCCGTCGTCCCGCTCGACGCGCCGGTCGCGCCGGACGTCCCGGTCCTGGCCGCGGTCGCGGTCACCGTGCCGGGCCGCGGGCTGCGGGTGCGGCTCATCGACAACGTCGTCCTCGGCGACGTCGCGGACGAGGACCGGCTGCTCGCCGCGGTCGCCGCGGCCGGTCCGGCGGGGGCCGACGAGTAGGGTCCGTCGCGACGGCGGCGGACGCGGGTCCGCGGACGGCGCGGGGTGGCGACGGTGGACCAGGACGGCACGACCGCGGGTCCGGACGCGCCGGACGACGGCACGGACGCGCCGGCGTCGCGGCTCGAGGACCTGCTCGCCGCCCGTCGGGCGAAGCTCGACGGGATCCGGGCCGCCGGCGTCGACCCGCATCCCCCGCGGTTCCGGCCGACGGCGACCCTCGCCGAGGTCCACGCCGCCCATCCGGACCTGCCGCCCGAGACGTCGACCGGCGCCGACGAGACCGTCGCGGGGCGGATCGTCGCCCGCCGGGACCTCGGCCGCATCGCGTTCCTCGTGCTCCGCGAGGACGGCGTCGACCTCCAGCTGTTCTGCCGGCGGGCCGCGCTGGACGCGGCCTCGACGGAGCTCCTCGACCTCCTCGACGTCGGCGACTGGGTCGGCGCGACCGGAGAGGTCCTGACGACCCGGACCGGCGAGCTCTCGGTCGCCCCGGTCGTGCTGACGCTGCTCGGGAAGGGCCTGCGGCCGCTCCCGGACAAGTGGCACGGCCTCGGCGACGTCGAGCAGCGGTACCGCCAGCGCGAGCTCGACCTCGTCGTCAACCCCGACGCGCGCCGCGTCTTCGACGTGCGCAGCCGGGTCGTCGCCGCGCTCCGGCGGACGATGGAGGCCCATGGCTTCGTCGAGGTGGAGACGCCGATGCTCCACCCCATCCCGGGCGGCGCGACGGCCCGACCGTTCGTCACGCACCACAACGCGCTCGGCGTCGACCTCTACCTGCGCGTCGCGCCCGAGCTGTACCTGAAGCGCCTGATCGCCGGCGGCATGCGGCGGGTGTTCGAGATCAACCGCAGCTTCCGCAACGAGGGGATGAGCCCGCGGCACAACCCCGAGTTCACGATGCTCGAGTCGTACGCGGCCTACGACGACTACCGCGACGTCATGGACCTGACCGAGGCGCTGCTGGCCGCGGCCGCGACGGCGGCGACCGGTGGCACGATCGTCACGCACGCCGACCGTGAGGTCGACCTCACGCCGCCGTTCCGACGGGCCACGCTGCTCGACCTCGTCCGCGAGGCGACCGGTGCGACCGACCTCGGGTGGGACGCGCCGCGCGACGAGGTCGCGGCGCTCTGCCGCGCGCACGGTGTCGAGCCCGACGACGCCTGGGGCGTCGGCAGGCTGGTCGTCGCGCTGTACGAGGAGCTCGTCGAGCCGGTGCTGTGGGAGCCGACGTTCGTGCTCGACCACCCGCTCGAGGTCTCGCCGCTGGCGCGGGCCCACCGCGACGACCCGGCGGTGACCGAGCGGTTCGAGCTGATCGTCGCGGGCCGTGAGCTCGCGAACGCGTTCAGCGAGCTGGTCGACCCCGACGAGCAGCGCCGTCGGTTCGAGGCCCAGGTCGCGGCCCGCCACGCCGGTGACGACGAGGCGATGCACGTCGACGAGGCGTACCTGCGGGCGCTGGAGCTCGGGCTGCCGCCGACCGGGGGACTGGGCGTGGGCATCGACCGGCTGGTGATGCTCCTGGCGGACGTCACGACGATCCGCGACGTGATCCTGTTCCCGACCCTCCGGCCCGAGCGTCCCGACGGCGACGCGGCCGAGGACCCGACGGGGGTCTGACCCGCGGCGGCGCAGGTCGCGGGGGCCCGCCGCGACGGCCCGGAACGCGCGTGAACCACGGCCCGCGCGGCCCCGAACCCCCTCCGGACGTCGGGCGACGGTCACGACGGCCGCAGGACCCCGACCGCCGGGAGCCCCCGAGGACCCCGTCGGTACGCTCGGTCGCGGCCGCCGGCGAGACCTCGTCGACCGCTCGGCGCCGAGGGACACCGCATGTTCGAGCGCTTCACCGACCGGGCCCGTCGCGTGGTCGTCCTCGCCCAGGAGGAGGCGAGGATGCTGAACCACAACTACATCGGGACCGAGCACATCCTCCTCGGCCTGATCCACGAGGGCGAGGGCGTCGCGGCGAAGGCGCTCGAGGCGATGAACGTCTCGCTCGAGGGCGTCCGCGAGCAGGTCACCGAGATCATCGGCCGCGGGCAGGCCGCCCCGGCCGGGCACATCCCGTTCACCCCGCGGGCGAAGAAGGTCCTCGAGCTCAGCCTCCGCGAGGCGCTGCAGCTCGGCCACAACTACATCGGGACCGAGCACATCCTCCTCGGCCTGATCCGCGAGGGCGACGGCGTCGCCGCGCAGGTCCTGCAGAAGCTCGGCGCCGACCTGAACCGCGTCCGCCAGCAGGTCATCCAGCTCCTCGCCGGGTACGCCGGCTCCGAGGGCGCCAAGGCCGGCGCCGGCGTCGGCGAGGGCTCGTCCGGCGGGCCGCGCGACGGCTCGGCGATCCTCGACCAGTTCGGTCGGAACCTGACGCAGGCCGCCCGCGACGGCGACCTCGACCCGGTCGTCGGTCGCACGCGCGAGATCGAGCGCGTGATGCAGGTCCTCTCCCGCCGGACCAAGAACAACCCGGTCCTGATCGGCGAGCCCGGCGTCGGGAAGACCGCCATCGTCGAGGGGCTGGCCCAGCGCATCGTCGCCGGCGAGGTCCCCGAGACGCTGGCCGACAAGCACCTCTACACGCTGGACCTCGGCGCGCTGGTCGCCGGGTCGCGGTACCGCGGTGACTTCGAGGAGCGCCTGAAGAAGGTGCTGAAGGAGATCACGACCCGCGGCGACATCATCCTGTTCATCGACGAGATCCACACCCTCGTGGGCGCGGGTGCCGCCGAGGGCGCGATCGACGCCGCCAGCATCCTGAAGCCGATGCTGGCCCGCGGTGAGCTGCAGACCATCGGCGCCACCACCATCGACGAGTACCGCAAGCACCTCGAGAAGGACGCGGCGCTCGAGCGGCGGTTCCAGCCGGTGAAGGTCGAGCAGCCCTCGGCCGAGCACGCCGTCGAGATCCTGAAGGGGCTCCGCGACCGGTACGAGGCCCACCACCGCGTCACGATCACCGACGACGCGCTGGTCGCGGCCGTCGAGTACGCCGACCGCTACATCGCGGACCGGTTCCTCCCGGACAAGGCGATCGACCTCATCGACGAGGCCGGGTCGCGGCTCCGCATCCGATCGATGACCACCCCGCCGGACCTCCAGGAGATCGACGCCGAGATCGCCGAGGCCCGTGCGGCGAAGGAGGCCGCGATCGACGCGCAGGACTTCGAGCGCGCCGCCGGGCTCCGCGACGACGAGCGGAAGCTCACCGAGCGCCGCGAGCGCCGCGAGCAGGAGTGGCGGTCGGAGGGCATGGACACCGTCCTCACCGTCGACGAGGACGTCATCGCCGACGTCCTCGCCTCCTGGACCGGCATCCCGGTCGTCCGCCTCACCGAGGAGGAGTCCGAGAAGCTCCTCCACATGGAGGAGGAGCTCCACAAGCGGGTCATCGGTCAGGACCAGGCGATCGCCGCGGTCTCGAAGGCGATCCGCCGCACGCGAGCCGGCCTGAAGGACCCGAAGCGCCCGTCCGGCTCGTTCATCTTCCTCGGCCCCTCCGGCGTCGGGAAGACCGAGCTCGCGAAGACCCTCGCCGAGTACCTGTTCGGCAAGGAGGACGCGCTCATCCACCTGGACATGTCGGAGTACATGGAGAAGCACACCGTGTCCCGGCTGATCGGGTCGCCCCCGGGGTACGTCGGGTACGACGAGGGCGGACAGCTGACCGAGCAGGTCCGCCGCAAGCCGTTCTCGGTCGTGCTGTTCGACGAGGTCGAGAAGGCCCACCCGGACGTCTTCAACGCCCTGCTCCAGATCCTGGAGGACGGGCGACTCACCGACGCGCAGGGTCGGACCGTCGACTTCAAGAACACCATCCTCATCATGACGTCGAACCTCGGGACGAAGAACCTGACGTCGCCCGCGGTCGGGTTCGTCGACGCGAACGAGCAGTCGATCTACGACAAGATGAAGCGCCAGGTCGACGACGAGCTGAAGAAGCACTTCCGCCCCGAGTTCCTGAACCGCATCGACGACACGATCGTGTTCCACCCGCTGACGGTGGACGAGGTCGTCCGCATCGTCGACCTGATGATCTCGCGGGTCCAGCGCCAGCTGGTCGCGAAGGGGCTGGACCTCGAGCTGACCGACGCCCTGAAGCAGTGGCTGGCCGGGAAGGGGTACGACCCGCAGCTCGGAGCCCGGCCGCTGCGTCGGACCATCCAGCGCGAGCTGGAGGACGTGCTCAGCGAGCGGCTGCTCACCGGCGAGTTCCACCCGGGCCAGCTGGTCGTGGCCGACGTCGCCGAGGACGGCGAGGGCGTGACGTTCCGCGCCGTCGACGCCCCCTCCGCCCCGGACTCCCCGCCGGTCGAGCTCGCCGGCGGCGGGCAGGCCGACGGGGAGAACGCCTGACGCACCCGCCGGGTCGGGGGAGGCCATGGCGCACGACCTCATCGACTCGACGGAGATGTACCTCCGCATCGTCCTCGAGCTCGAGGAGGAGGGCGTCCCGGCGCTGCGGGCCCGGCTGGCCGAGCGGCTCCACCTCTCGGCCCCGTCGGTCAGCGAGGGCGTGTCGCGCCTCGAGGAGCAGGGCCTGCTCCTCCTGACCGAGGAACGGACGGTCGAGCTGACCGACCGGGGCCGGACCTGGGCCGAGAGCGTGATGCGCAAGCACCGCCTGGCCGAGCGGCTCCTCGCCGACGTCATCGGGCTGCCCCCCGAGCACCTCCATCAGGAGGCCTGCCGGTGGGAGCACGTCATCTCGGACCGGGTCGAGGCCCGCATCGCCGAGCTGCTCGGCGACCCGACGACCAGCCCGTACGGCAACCCGATCCCCGGCTCGGCCGTGGCCGGGCCACGACCGGTCCCGCTGGCCGACGCCGGCAGCGGGGAGGTCGTCCTGCACTCGCTCTCCGAGTCGCTGCAGCCGGACGAGGACGTGATCGGCGCGCTGCACCGCGCGGGGCTGATCGCCGGCGCCGCGGCCCGGGCCGAGGCCGGCGCGGACGGGGTCGTGCTCCACGGGGTCGACGGCGCCGTCCCGCTCAGCGCCGAGCAGGCGCGGCTCGTCTTCGTCCACCCGTCCTGAGGTGCCGGCCGACGTCGCGGCGCTCCACGCCTGGGGACGCGGCGTCCGGGCCGACCTCCCGTGGCGGCACGACCGCCGCCCGTGGGCGGTGCTGGTCAGCGAGGCGATGCTGCAGCAGACGCAGGTCGCCCGCGTCGCCCCGCGGTTCACGGCGTTCCTCGCGACGTGGCCGACGCCGGCCGATCTCGCGGCCGCGCCGCTCGCCGCCGTCCTCGAGGCCTGGGCCGGGCTCGGGTACTACCGCCGGGCCCGCGACCTCCACGCCGCGGCCGGCGCGATCGTCGCGCGGCACGGCGGGCGCGTCCCCGACGACCTCGACGCGCTGCGGGCCCTGCCCGGGGTCGGGCCGTACACCGCGAGGGCGGTCCTGGCGCTGGCGTTCGGCCGCGACGTCGGCGTCGTCGACACGAACGCGGCCCGGGTGCTCGCCCGCGCGTTCGCGGGGGCGCCGCTGACCGCGACGGCGGCCCAGCGCCTCGCCGACGACCTCGTCCCGGCCGGGACCGGCCGCGCCCACACCGAGGCGATGCTCGACCTCGGGGCGACGGTCTGCACCGCCCGCGCCCCGCGGTGCGACGTCTGTCCGATCGCCGCCGGCTGCGCGTGGCGGGCGGACGGGGCGGACGCGCCCGATCCCGCCGCGACGACGGCCGGGACGTCGCGTCCGCAGCCGCGGTTCGAGGGGTCGGACCGACAGGGCCGGGGGCGGCTGCTCGCGGCGCTGCGGGCCGGGCCGGTTGCCCGCACGCGGCTGGCCGCCGCGGCCGGGTGGCCGGAGGACGCGGCACGGGCCGAGCGGGTCGCCGGGGGCCTCGTCGCGGACGGGCTA
>JAFMLG010000063.1 GCA_017852335.1 Actinomycetota bacterium
GCGCGGGTCGCCGCCGGTGGCGCCGACGGGGGTGTCGCGGGCCGGGAGTAGCGTCCGCCGACCGGGGCGCGGGTCGAGCGCGCGGCCCGACGGGGGTGCGTGTGGGGCTCGAGGTCCGGGTCTCGGCGCGTCCCGAGCACCTGCGCGACGCGCTGCTCGCCTGGCTGGCCGCCGACGACGGCGATCCCCTCGCACCCCAGGTCGTCGTCGTCCCGAACGCCGGCGTCCGGGCCTGGTTCGGGACCGCCGTCGCGCTGCGCGACGGCGTCGTCGCCGGGGTCGAGTTCCTGTTCCCCGCCGATCTGCGGCGGCGGCTCCTCGGGCTGCCGGGTCCCGGCGAGGACCCGTGGCGGCCCGAGCGGCTGGCGTGGACGGTGCTGGCCGCCGTCGCGGATCCCGACGGCCCGCCGGCGCCGTGGGGCGACCGTGCGGACCGGCCGTGGTCGCTGGCCCGACGGGTCGCGGACGTGCTCGACGCCGCCGGCGCCCGGCGGCCGGACCTCGTCGCCGCCTGGGCGGCCGGGGCCCCCGGCGGCTGGCAGGCCGACCTCTGGCGCGACCTCCGGCGCCGCATCGGGACGCCGGCTCCGGGCGAGGTCGTCGCCGCCGCGCTCCGCGGTGATCCACCGGAGGGCGACGTCGACCTGCCGGACCGGATCGCGGTCCTCGGTCTCTCGGGTCTCTCGGTCCCCGACGCGACGCTGCTGCGACGGGCCGCCGCGGACCGCGACGTCACCCTGCTGACGCCGGTCCCCGCGCCGGCGCTCGTCGCGCGGCGCGTCGGGACCCCCGCGGCGGTCCGGGCCGACGACGGCGTCGCGCCACCGCGCGTCGGAGGGCACGTCACCGACGCCGAGGGTCCGGCGGCCGCTCCGCGGGCCGGCGGGCCGGCGCATCCGCTGCTCGCGACCTGGGGTGCGGCGGTCGTCGAGGACGCCGCCGTGCTGGCCGGGCTCGACGCCGTCGTCGTCGGGACGGACGCCGACGCCGGCGACGTCGACACCACGGGTGCTGGGGCGACGCAGCTGGCCCGGCTCCGGGCCGACGTCGCGGTCGACCGGGTCCCGACGCCGGTGCCGCCCGCCGTCCGCGCCGAGGGACGCGGGGGTGACGGGAGCGTCCAGGTCCACGCCTGCCACGGGCTGCTGCGTCAGCTCGAGGTCCTCCGCGACGCGCTGCTGCACGCGTTCGAGGACGACCCGACGCTCCGACCCGAGGAGGTCGTCGTGGTCTGCGGTGACCTGCGCCGCGCCGCACCGCTGATCGGGCCGGTCCTCGGCGCCGAGGTCGCCGGGCACCGCATCCCCGTCGCCGTGACCGACCGGTCCGCCGTGGCGCCGCCGCCGGTCCCCGCCGCCCTCGACGCGGTCCTCGCCGTCGCCGGGGGTCGGGCCGAGCGCGACGAGGTGCTGGCGCTGCTGGCCCTGCCGGCCGTCGCGGTCGCGCTCGGCCTCGACGACGAGGGCCTCGCGCTCCTCGTGCGCGTCGCCGACGCCTGCGACGTGCGGTGGGGGGTGGACGGCGCGCACCGGACGCGGTGGGGGTACGCCGGGGACGTCGCGACCGGGACCTGGCGGGAGGCGGCCGACCGGCTGGTCCTCGGACTGCTGCTGCACCCCGAGGAGGACGCGGTGGTCGCCGGGATCGCGCCGGTCGTCGACGTGCGGTCCCAGGACGCGGCCGCCGTCGGCCGCGTCGCGGCCGCCGTCGCCGCGCTCGCCGACCTCGTCGCCGCCACCTCCGAGCCGCGCCCGATGGAGGCCTGGGGACCCGTGCTGCACGACGTCGTCGATCGCTGGCTCACGCCGCCGCGCGGCGGGGGCCGCGAGGCGGACGGGCAGGCCGTCGCCGTCGCCGAGCTCCACGGCGCGGTCCGGGCGATCGTCGCCGACGCGGCCGCGGCGGGGGCGGTCGCACCGCTCGACCTCCTCGAGGTCCGGGCCGCGGTGGCCGACCGCCTCGGCGGTGGCGGCGGCGCGGTCGCGCCCCGCGGGGGCGACGTCCGCGTCGCCTCGACCGTGCCGCTCCGCGGCGTGCCCGCCCGGGTCGTGGCGATCGTCGACGCGGACCGGATCGTGACCGGCGACGTCGTCGCGGCCGACGACCCGCTCGCCGCCGCCCCCCGCGTCGGCGAGCCGGACGACCGGGCCGAGGCGCGGGCCACCCTCCTCGACACGGTGCTGGCCGCGCGGGACCGGCTGCTCCTCCTCCTCGACGGCCAGGACGTCGGGACCGGGGCCGAGCTGCCGCTGCCGACCGTCGTCGAGGAGCTGCTCGACGCCCTGCCCGACGTCGACGGGACGGCTCCGCTGGTCGTTCGTCACCCCCGCCACCTCGCCGATCCGCGGAGCGTCGGCGGGGACCCCGGGCTGGCGCGGCTGACCGGCGGGCGGCCCTGGACGTTCCTGCCGGCCGCGCTGCGCCCGGTCGCCCGCGGCCCCGCCGCCGGGCCGACGCCGCTGCGGGCCCGGTGGCGTCCGGACGGCTCGGCCCCGGAGGACGTCGCGGTCGTGCTGACGCCGGCGGACCTCCGCGACGCGCTGCTGCGTCCGGCCCGGGCCTGGCTGCGGCACGGCCTGGGGGTGACGCTGCCGCGGGACCCCTCGCTGCCGCAGCGGGACCTGCCCGTCTGGCTCGGCCGGCAGGAGCACGGCCTCGAGCGGTGGCAGCTCGTCACCGAGGCGCTGAGCCGCCTGGGCGCGGGGGCGGACCCGGACCGGTGGCGGGCCGCGCGCGCGGTCCGCGGCGGGCTGCCGCCCGGAGCCGTGGCCGACGCGCTGCTCGAGGAGGTCGTCGCCGAGGCGACCGCGTACCGCGAGGCCGCGGTGGAGGCCGGCGCGGAGGGGCCGGAGCGGCTCCTGCCGATCGACGTGACGGTCGGCGACGTCCGCATCGAGGGCGTCGTGCGGCACCGGGGCGGCGTCGTCGCCGACGTCTCCGGCTCGTCGACGCATCCGTCGCACGTGGTCGCGGCCTGGCTCGACCTGGTGCTGGCCCGGGCCGCCGTGCTGGCCGGCGCCGCGCCCGACGAGGTCCACGGGGCCGTCGTCGTCCGGCGGCGCGGGAAGGACGGGATCGACGTCCGCCGCCTCGTCCCCGACGACGCGGCCGTCGAGGCCGCGCTCGGCACCGCCGTCGACCTCGCGCTGCGCGCACGCAGCGGCCCGCTGGCGCTGCTGCCGCGGACCGCGTGGCGCGTCGCCGCGGCCGGGGCGCGCCACGACGACGTGGCGAAGGACCTCGACCGGGACCTGGGCGCCGTCGAGGCCCGGTGGGTCCACGGCGCCCTCGACGTCGCCGCGCTGACGACGCTGGCGTCCGGGCCGGCCGAGGCCGGGCTGCCCGGCGAGGAGGACGACCCCGCCGTGCCCCGCGTCGCGCGCGCGCTCGTCGACGCGGTCGCCGCCTCGGTGCGGACCGAGCGGACGGAGGCCGCATGAGCCCCGCCGCCATGACCGACGTGTCCGGGCCCGCCGTCCTCGACCTCGCCGCGCCGCGGCCGCGGGGACTGCTCGCCGTCGACGCCTCGGCCGGGACCGGGAAGACGTACGCGCTCGTCGCCATGGCGGTCCGGGCCGTCGCGGTCGGGGAGGTCGGGATCGACGGGCTGCTCCTCGTGACGTTCACCCGGGCGGCCGCGGCCGAGCTGCGCGAGCGGCTCCGCGCCGGCCTGGTGGAAGCCGCCGCGGTGCTGGCCGCCGACGACCGGACCGGGGCGTCCGAGTGGCTCGTGGCCCTGCACGACGGGTCGCCGGAGGAGCGCGCCCCCCGCACCGCCCGGCTGCGGGCCGCCGTCACCGGCTTCGACGGCGCGACCGTCACGACGCTGCACGGCTTCTGCCGCACCGCGCTGACCGCGGTCGGCGTCGCCGCGGGTGCGCCGCCCGCGCGGCTCGTCGCGGACACCCGGGCGCTCGCGCGCTCGGCCCTGCGCGACGTCCTGCTCGGCGAGCTGCTCACCCCGCGCGGCGACGTCCTGCGCGGCGACCGGACGCCGGACACGCTCGAGACGCAGCTGCACGCCGCGCTGCGGGTGCTGCGCGGGTCGGCCGACGGCCGGGCCGCGCCGCTCGGTCCCACCGACGCGCCGGCGGCCGACGCGGCGGCCGACGTCGTCCGGACCGCCGCGGCCGAGTCCGCCCGTCGCCTGCGCGCACAGGGGGAGGCCGGGTTCGACGACCTCGTCGGGGACCTGCACGCGCGCCTGCACGGCGAGGGCGGCGACGCGATCGCGGCGACGCTCCGGGCCCGGCACCGCCTGGTCCTCGTCGACGAGCACCAGGACACCGACGCGGTCCAGTGGGCGGTGCTGCGCCGGGCGTTCCGCGATGACCTCGGACCGGCCGCCCCGCCGTCCGACCTGGTCTTCGTCGGGGACCCGAAGCAGTCGATCTACCGCTTCCGCGGCGCGGACGTCACCGCCTA
This sequence comes from Actinomycetota bacterium, assembly GCA_017852335.1. Classification (GTDB taxonomy): domain Bacteria; phylum Actinomycetota; class Nitriliruptoria; order Nitriliruptorales; family Nitriliruptoraceae; genus CSBr16-57R1. Next base: position 4,426 of record JAFMLG010000063.1, read on the forward strand.
CCTCGCCGCCCGGCGCGAGGTCGACGCCGAGCGGTGGCTCGACCGCAGCCATCGGGCCGCCCCGGACCTCGTCGCCGCGCTGAACGTGCTGCTCGCCGGGGCCGACCTCGGCGAGGGCATCGCGTTCCGTCCCGTCGCCGCCGCCCGGCCCCCGGTCGTGGGTGAGCGCGGTCCGGCCCTCGAGCTGCGGTGGCTCGCTCCGGGCCCGGACGGCTACCCGGCGGCCTGGCGCGCTCGGAACACCAACGAACTCCTGGGGCCGCCGACCACGGTCCGCGTCCTCGACGACCTCGCCGCCCGGGTGGTGGCGGTGCTCGGCGAGCCGACCGTCCCCGACGCCGACGGCGCCCCGCGGCCCCCACGCCCGTCCGAGGTCGCGGTCCTGACCCGCGGGAACGCGCAGGCCGAGGAGGTCGTCGTCGCCCTCGCCGCCGCCGGCGTGCCGGCGGCCCGCCCCCGGGGCGGCAGCGTGTACGACGCGGACGCGGTCGACGAGCTGCGGGTGCTGCTGGCCGCCCTGGCCGACCCGACCGACGAGCGGGCCGTCCGGGCCGTCCGGGGCTCGTGGTTCGTCGCGGCCGACCCGGCCGGGGTCGGCGACCCCGACGGCGTCGCGGCGACGCAGGTCCGGCTGGCCGGCTGGGCCGACGAGCTCGCCGCGTGGGGGGTGCTCGCGCTCTGGGCCCGGCTCCGCAGCGACCCCGAGGTCGGGACGGCGCTGGCCGCCGCGGGGGAGCGGGGGCTGACCGACCTCGAGCACCTCGCCGAGCTGCTCCACGTCGCCGTCGGAGCGCGGGGCGTGCCGGCCGCCGTGGCGCTGCGCACCCTCGACGAGCTCCGGCTGACCCGCCCCGTCGACGACGAGGCCGCCGAGGACCCGTCGGTCCGGCGGCTCGCCAGCGACGGGGACGCCGTCCAGGTGATGACCGTCCACCGCGCCAAGGGACTGGAGTGGCCGGTCGTCCTCGTGCCGTTCGGTGGCTTCAGCACCACGTCGAACCCGCCGTACGCGTTCACCTCCGACGCCGGTCGCATCGTCGACGCCGCCTCCTCGGTGGAGTGGTCGCCGCGCGGTGACGACCCCGCGCACCCCGATCGTCCGCACGCGACCCAGAGCCGTCGGAAGGACCTCGCGAAGGCGGAGGTCGTCGGGGACGCGGCCCGCCTGCTGTACGTCGCGCTGACACGGGCCCGCGAGCGGCTCGTCGTGTGGTGGGTCCCGACCCAGGTGTCCCGCGGCTCCGAGCTGCACCGGGTGCTGTTCGGCGCCCGCGACCCGGACGGGACGCTGCGCACCGGCCCGCCGCCGAAGTTCGCGGAGCTGACGCCGCCGGCGACCGCCGCGGCCCTCGAAGGCCTCGTCGACCGGGTCCGCGCGGACGGGGGGACGGCGGCCGTGGTCGACGTCGCGCCGGAGGGCGTCGTCCCGCAGCACGTCCCCCCGGAGCCGGTCGCGTCCGTCGCGCCCGCCGTGGCGCGGCTCGGTCGCAACGTCGCGGAGGGCGACGTCGGCCGGTGGTCCTACACGCGGCTCCTCGACGCGGCCCACGCGACGGCGCCGTCCGGTCCGTCCGGCCCCGCGCCCGAGGACGCCGGCGGCGGGCACGACGAGGCGACCGCGCTGCACGACGTCGAGGCCGGCGGCACCGCGTTCGGCGTCGTCGTCCACCGGGCCCTCGAGGTCGTCGACTCCGCGGGGCCGGACCTCGAGGGTCGCCTGCGCGCCCACCTCGCCGGCGACCCCGCGGCGGCCGTCGCCGGAGACCCGGCGGCGCTGGCGGCCGCGCTGGCCACGGCGCTCGCGACGCCGCTCGACCCGCTGCTGCCCGGCCGGGCGCTCGTCGACGTCCCGGCCCGCGACCGCGTCACCGAGCTGCGCTTCGACCTGCCGCTCGCGGACACCGCGCACCGCGTCGACCTCGGTCGGCTCGGCCGGGCCGTCGCCGAGGCGCTGGGGGACGACCCGCTCGCGCCGGGCCTGGCCGACCTCGGGGAGCGCGCCGGCCGGCCCCGGATCGCGGGATGGTTGACCGGCTCGATCGACCTCCTCGTCCGGACGTGGGACCCCGCCGGCCGGCCCCGCTACACGGTCGTCGACCACAAGACCACCGTGCTCCGCGACGCCGCGCGCGCGCCGGCCTACGGCGCCGCGGACCTGCAGCGGGCCGTGATCGCCGGCGACCACGCGGTGCAGCTGCTCCTCTACCTCGTCGCCGCCCGGCGACACCTGCGCCGGCGGCACGGCGGGGACGACGGCTGGACCCTCGACGGCGCGGGGCTGCTGTTCCTGCGCGGCCTGGGTGGCCCCGACGCCGTCGTCCGCGACGGCGCGACCCCCGGCGTGTTCGCCTGGCGGCCCGGTGACGAGGTCGTCGCGCTCGCCGACCGCATCCTCGCGGGGGCGGACCGATGAGCGCCCTGCGGCCCCACCTCGACGCGGTGCTCCGACGCCGGTACGGCGTGACCGACCCCGACGTGCTGCGGCTGCTGGCCCGGGCCGTCGCGGCGGCCGCCGACGGGCACGCCGCGCTGGACCTCGCGGTCGCGACCGCGGCGGGTCGTGACCGTGCCGAGGGCCGCGACCCCGACGGCCACGAC
>JAFMLG010000064.1 GCA_017852335.1 Actinomycetota bacterium
GCGGGGACGGTCCGCCGCGGGTCCGGCCGCTGCTGCGGCTGCGCCGGGATGACCTCGCCCGCCACTGCGCCGAGGAGGGGCTGGCCGTCGCGGCCGACCCGGCGAACCGGGACCGGGAGCTGCGCCGCGTGAGGGTGGAGCAGGAGGTGCTCCCCGCGCTCGGTCGCGTCGGGCCCGATCCGACCGGGGCGCTCGGCCGACTGGCCGCGCTGGCCGGCGAGGACGCGGCCGCACTGGCGCAGGCCGCCGCGGCAGCCGCCGCCGCCCTGCCCGAGCACCGGGCCGGTCCCGTGGTCGCGCTGCCCTCGGTCGGCCTCCGCGGGCTGCCGCCGGCGCTCGGGCGGCGGGTCGTCCGCGCCGCGCTGGCCCGCGTCGCCGCGACGACCGGCGTCCGGACCGGCGCGGGAGCGGCCGACGCCCGGACCGTCGCCCGCGTGCTCGGTGCGACCGACGGGACGCGGGTCACGCTGCCGGGTCCGGTGACGCTGGAGGTCGGCGGGGGGTGGCACGTGCTCGTCCCGCGGGACCTCGCACCCCCGCGGGACGCGGCGCTGATGGTGCCGGGGGCGGTCGTGTGGCCGGCCGCGGGACTCCGCGTCGAGGCGGGGGAGGTCGGTGGCGCGTCCGCGATCGACCCCGCCGCGCTCCTCCCGGGAGCGGTCCCCGGACGCATGGCGGTGGTGCTGCGGGCGTCCGGGCCACTCGTCGTCCGCGCGCGTCGGCCGGGGGACCGGCTCCGCACGCCCGGCGGGACCCGGCGGCTCGGGGACGTCCTCGCCGACGCCGGCGTGCCGCCGGCGCTTCGCGACCTCCTGCCGGTGGTCACGGCGGCCGACGCGCCGGCGGCGCCGCTCTGGGTGCCGGGTGTCGTCGTCGCGGAGGACGCGCGCGCGGCGGTCGGCGACGGCGCCCGCGGCCCGGGCGTCGTCGGCCTCCGCGCGGTCCCCGACCGCTAGGGTCCGGCGCCCGTCACCCGGAACCCGCCCGCGTCCGAGGAGCCGCCCGTGTCCCGTCCCGGCGACGACGACTGGATCCCCGAGCAGCTGAAGGACGACGTCGAGGAGGTCCTGATCCCGGCGTCGCGGATCGGGGCGCGGCTGGACGAGCTCGCGGTCGAGGTCGACCGGGACTACGCCGACCGGAACGGCGACCTGCTCCTGGTCGGCGTGCTCCGGGGCGCGATCTTCACGCTGTCGGACCTGGCGCGACGGCTGACGCTGCCCTGCGCGATCGACTTCATGGCCTGCTCGTCGTACGGGTCGGGGACCACGTCGTCGGGCGTGGTGCGCATCCTGAAGGACCTCGACACCGACATCGAGGGCCGTGACGTGCTGCTCGTCGAGGACATCGTCGACACCGGCCTGACCCTCGACTACCTGATCAAGAACCTGCGGTCGCGGAAGCCCGCCAGCGTCGAGGTGCTGGCGCTGCTGACGAAGCCCAGCCGCCGCGAGGTCGACCTGCCGGTGCGGTACGTCGGGTTCGAGGTCCCCGACGTCTTCGTCGTCGGGTACGGCCTCGACTACGCCGAGCGGTACCGCGGCATCCCGCACATCGTCAGCCTCCGGCCCGGCACCGGCGTCTGACGCGGCCGCGCGCCCGCGCGCTGCGCCGCAGCGGCGCAGGGTCGCGCGTCGCGACGGCGCGCGGCCGGACCGGCCGTGACGCCCGTTGGTAGCCTCGCCGTCCGGCGGGTCCGCCCCGCATCCGCGCCGCGTCCGGCCGCGAACCCCGTCGGGTCCCGCCGTCGGCGCCCGTCCGGCGGCCCACCACCACGGGGAGGCGCCGTGAAGCCCGGTGCGAAGCTCCTGAAGGGCCCCCTCCCCTGGGTGCTCGGCGTCCTGCTGGCGCTCTGGATCGGGACCGGGCTGTTCCGGGCCGCGACCGCGCCCGAGGAGCTGACCTGGAGCCGGTTCCAGGCCGCCGTCGAGGCCGGGCAGCTCCAGGGCAGCGAACTCGACGTCACCACCGTCGGGAACTCCTCGGACACCATCGAGGGCGTCCGCCGGGTCGACGGCGAGGACGTCCCGTTCACCGTCCGGTACAGCCCCGAGATCAGCGGCGACCAGCTGCGGGCCTGGATCGCGGCGGACCGCATCGCCGCCGTCCAGTTCGACCCCGAGCAGACGGGCCTGCTCGGGACGCTGCTCGTCACCGTCGTGCCGTTCATGATCGTGCTCGTCGTGTTCTTCCTGCTGATCCAGAACATGCAGGGCGGCGGCGGCCGCGTCATGCAGTTCGGACGGTCGAAGGCGAAGAAGGTCTCGAAGGACACGCCGAAGGTGACGTTCGAGGACGTCGCCGGCGTGGAGTCGGCCGTCACCGAGCTGCGCGAGATCGTCGACTTCCTCTCCGAGCCGCAGCGGTTCCTGCGCATGGGCGCGAAGATCCCGCGCGGCGTGCTGCTCTTCGGTCCCCCGGGGACGGGGAAGACGCTGATCGCCCGGGCGGTCGCCGGCGAGGCCGGCGTACCGTTCTTCACCATCTCGGGCTCGGACTTCGTCGAGATGTTCGTCGGTGTCGGCGCGTCCCGCGTCCGCGACCTCTTCGCCCAGGCGAAGGAGAGCGCCCCGGCGATCATCTTCATGGACGAGATCGACGCGGTCGGCCGTCATCGCGGGGCCGGGCTCGGGGGCGGGCACGACGAGCGCGAGCAGACCCTGAACCAGCTGCTCGTCGAGATGGACGGCTTCGACGCGCGGTCCTCCGTCATCCTCATCGCCGCGACGAACCGTCCCGACATCCTCGACCCGGCGCTGCTCCGGCCCGGCCGGTTCGACCGGCAGATCGTCGTCGACCGGCCGGACCTCCGCGGCCGTGAGGCCATCCTCGGCGTCCACGCCAAGGGGAAGCCGCTGGCCGAGGACGTCGACCTCGCCGTCCTCGCGCGCGGCACGCCCGGGTTCACGGGCGCGGACCTCGCGAACCTGATGAACGAGGGTGCGCTCCTCGCCGCCCGCGAGCAGACCGAGACGATCTCGATGCACCACCTCGAGGCCGCCATCGTCCGCGTCGTCGCCGGTCCCGAGCGACCGACGCGGCTGATGGACGAGCAGGAGCGCCGCACGGTCGCGTTCCACGAGGCCGGCCACGCCATCGTCGGCCACGCGCTCCCGAACGCCGACCCGGTCCACCGCATCACGATCATCCCGCGGGGCCGGGCGCTCGGGTTCACGATGCAGCTGCCGCTCCAGGACCGGCACCTCGTCCGGCGCGCCGAGCTGATCGACCGCCTCGCCGTGATGCTCGGCGGCCGCGTCGCGGAGGAGCTCCGCGTCGGGGACATCACGACCGGCGCCGGCGACGACATCAAGCGCGCGACCGAGACCGCACGCGAGATGGTGACCCAGTTCGGCATGAGCGACGCGCTCGGTCCGGTCGTCCTGGGTCAGCGCGAGTCGCAGCCGTTCCTCGGCCGCGACCTCGGTCACCAGGCCGACTACTCCGACGACGTCGCCCGCCGCATCGACGACGAGATCCGGGCGCTGATCGACGAGGCCCACGACGAGGCCCTCGAGATCCTCGTCGAGAACGCCGACGTCCTCGATGACATGGCGACCCGCCTGCTGGACGTCGAGACGCTGGAGGGCGACCTGCTGGCCGAGGTGTTCGCGCCGGTGCGGCAGCGGCGCAGCCGCGCGGTCCCGGTCCCGCCGGCCGAGGACCCGGCCGGCGTCCTCGCCGCGCTGCGCCGCCGTGGGCCGGGCGGGGCGAACGGGCACGCCGGGAACGGCCACCACGTGGCCGAGGGCGCCGGGGCCCCGGGCGGCCAGGAGCGGGCGTGACCGACGAGGACCGTCCGGCCGACGCGCTGACGACCGGCGAGGCCCCGACCGGGCCGCTCGCCGCGGACGACGACAGCACCGCCGCCGACCGGGTCCGCCACGTGACGGGCGTCACGCCGGGCGCGGTGTTCGACCACGAGAAGATCGAGCGGGCCGTCCGGATGCTGCTCGAGGCGATCGGGGAGGACCCGGACCGGCCGGGACTGGCCGACACGCCGGCCCGAGTGGCCCGCGCCTACGACGAGATCTTCGCGGGCCTGCTCGTCGACCCGGCGGACGTGCTCTCTGCGACGTTCGACGAGTCGCACGACGAGATGGTGATGGTCCGGGACATCCCGTTCCACGCGATGTGCGAGCACCATCTCGTCCCGTTCATGGGCCAGGCCCACGTCGCGTACGTCCCGGGACGGGACGGCCGCATCACCGGGCTCTCGAAGCTCGCCCGGCTCGTCGACGTCTGCGCCAAGCGGCCCGGCGTCCAGGAGCGGATGACGACGATGATCGCCGACGCCCTCGAGCGGGCCCTCGACCCGCGCGGGGCGCTGGTCGTCCTCGAGGCCCGACACCTCTGCATGGAGATGCGTGGGATCCGCAAGCCCGGGGCGCTGACCGTGACCTCGACCGTGCGCGGGATCTTCCGCGAGAACGAGAAGACCCGCGCCGAGGCGATGGCGCTGCTGCACCACTGACGTCCGTGCCGGGCGACCTGCGGACGCCGGCCGGCGACCTCCCGACGTCGCGGCGGGCCGTCGTGATGGGGGTGCTGAACGTCACGCCGGACTCCTTCAGCGACGGTGGCCGCGCCTACGACCCGGCCGATCATCCGGGGCGCGCGGTCGCGGCCGGTCGGGCGCTCCTCGCGGCCGGCGCGGACCTCGTCGACGTCGGCGGCGAGTCGACCCGGCCCGGCGCCGACCCCGTCGACCCCGACGAGGAGGCCGCCCGCGTCGTCCCCGTCGTCGCCGCGCTGGCCTCCACCGGCGCCGTCGTCTCGGTCGACACGCGGCACACGGCGGTCGCCCGGGCGGCGCTGGACGTCGGAGCCGCCGTCGTCAACGACGTCGGGGCGACGGCCCCGGACGACGGGATGCTCGCGGCCGTCGCCGCGGCCGACGCCGCGTACGTCGCGATGCACATGCGGGGCGAGCCGCGGACCATGCAGGCCGATCCCGTCTACCTCGACGTCGTCGCGGAGGTCGAGGCCGCGCTGCTCGCGGCCGTCACCGGTGCGGTCGCGGCCGGGATCGCGCCGGACCGCATCGCGATCGACCCGGGGATCGGGTTCGGGAAGACGCTGCCCCAGAACCTCGCGCTGCTGGCCGCCCTGCCGCGACTGGCGGCGCACGGGCCGCCGGTCCTCGTGGGGACGTCCCGGAAGTCGTTCCTCGGCCGGCTGACCGGGGTCGACGCGCCCGACGGCCGTCTGGCAGGCTCGCTGTCCAGCGCGGTCCTGGCCGTGCGGGACGGGGCCCGGATCGTCCGGGTCCACGACGTCGCCGAGACGGTCGCGGCCCTGCGCGTGCGGGACGCCATCGACGCGGTGGGGGAGGGACCGGCATGAGCGACCGGATCGCGCTGCGCGGGCTGACCGCGTTCGGGCACCACGGCGTGCTCCCGCACGAGCGCGAGCTCGGCCAGACGTTCCTCGTCGACGCCGAGCTCGAGCTCGACCTCGCCGCGGCCGGCACGAGCGACGCGCTCGCGGAGACGGTCGACTACGGCGCGCTGTCGGCCGCCCTGGCCACCGTCGTCCGCGACGAGCGGTACGACCTCATCGAGCGGCTCGCGACGCGGCTCTGCGAGGTCTGCCTCGCCGACGACCGCGTCGTGGCCGCGACGGTGACCGTGCACAAGCCCCACGCGCCGGTCCCGGTCCCGCTGGCCGACGTCGCGGTGACGCTGCGGCGCGAGCGCGGCGCGTAGGTCGTGGCCCGTCCGATCCTGCTCGGGCTCGGCGCGAACGTCGGCGACGCCGAGGCGACCCTGGCCGCGGCCGTGGACCTGCTCGGCGACGTGGTCAGCGTCGAGGACGTCTCGTCCGTGTACGCGACGCCGCCCTGGCCCGGGCCGGGGGATCCGCGGCACGTCCCCCAGGACGACTACCTCAACCTGGTCGTCAGGGCCTCGGGCGGGCCCGGCCCCGAGGCGGTGCTCGACGCGGCGCTCGAGCTGGAGGCGCTGCTCGGCCGCGACCGCGCCCACGAGGTCCGGTGGGGGCCCCGCCCGATCGACGTCGACCTGCTGCTCCACGGCGACGAGGTCCGCGACACGCCGCGCCTGACCCTGCCGCATCCCCGCATCGCCGAGCGCGCCTTCGTGCTGGTCCCGGCGCTCGAGGTCTGGCCGGGCGGATCGCTGCCGGACGGCCGGCGGTTCGCCGACCTGCTGGCCGCGCTCTCGCCCGTCGAGGGCATCGACCTGGTCGGGCGCCTGACGGAGGTCCCGACCACGCGCATCCCGCGCCCGGACGGACCGGCCGCGCCCCCGGCCGGGTTCGTCCGGCCCGGCCTCGAGCGCGTCGCCCGCGAGCACGGCGCCGACGGCCGTCCGCACGACGGCGGGCCCGCATGAGCGACCTGCGCCGCGCCGCCGTGGTCGGCCCCGGTCGGCTCGGGACCCTCGTCGCCCTCGGGCTCGCCGCGGCCGGCGTCGCGGTCACGCGCGTCGCGGGCGGCTCCGACGCCGCGCGGGCGGCGCTCAGCGGGGCGATCGCCGGGCTGCGCGAGGTCCCGCTGCAGGAGGTCGCCGACGGGGTCGACGTCGTCGTCCTCGCCGTCCCCGACCGCGCGGTCGCCGGCGTGGCCGACGAGCTCGCCCGGGCCGACGCCATCCGCGAGGGGCAGGGGGTCGTCCACCTCTCCGGCGCCCTCGGGACCGCGCCGCTGCGGCGGGCCGCGCTGGCCGGCGCCTGGACGGCGGCCTGCCACCCGGCGCTGACCGCCCCGGCGGGGACGGCCGACCCGGCCCGGCTGCACGGGGTCGTCTGGGCGGTCACCGCCGCGCCGGG
>JAFMLG010000014.1 GCA_017852335.1 Actinomycetota bacterium
ACCTCGACCGCCACGTCGCCGCCGGCCCCGCGTCCGCCGCGACGCCGGCCGCCGCACCCCGTGCGTCGGGCCGGTCCGACGACGCGCGCCGCCGCGCCGTCCGCGCCGCCACGGCCCGGACGACGATCCGCTCGGCCGCGATCCCGCAGTTCACCCTGTACCGACGGCTCGACGTCGGGGCCGCCGCCGAGCGCCGCGCCGGCCGCAGCTGGGTCACCGAGATCGGCCGGGCGCTCGCCGCCGCGCTGTGGCGGCACCCCGAGTGCAACGCCGTCTGGGACGACGAGGCCGGCGAGTCCCGACCCCTGCCCGGCGTCCGCGTCGGCGTCGCGGTCGACGGCCCGGTCGGACTGGTCGTCGTGGCCGTCGACGACCCCGACGCCCCGGCACCGGAGGCGGCGGACGCCGCGGTCCGGGCCGCGATCGCACGAGGGCGGGCCGGCAACGTCCTCCCCGCCGACCTCAAGGACGTCTCGACCACGATCTCGAGCCTCGGGGCCCTCGGGGTCGACCGCTTCAACGCCCTCCTCGTCCCGCCGCAGCCGACGATCCTCTCGGTCGGACGGATCGTCGACACGCCCGTCGTCGTCGACGGCGTCGTCCGGGTCCGTCCGATGATGGAGGTCGGGCTGACGGTGGACCACCGCGTCGCCGACGGCGCCGACGGCGCGCGCTTCCTCGAGACCTTCGTGCGGCGCTTCGAGGGACTGGGGGAGTGATGCCGTCGTTCACGCACACCATCGAGGACGAGGTCGGGCTGCACGCGCGGCCGGCCGCCATGTTCGTCCGGGCCGCCGGCGGGTTCACCGCCGACATCACGGTGGCCCGTGATGACCGGACGGCGGACGCGAAGTCGCTGCTCGAGGTCCTGCAGCTCGAGGCGGGGAGGGGCGCGGTCGTCACGGTGACGGCCGAGGGACCCGACGCCGACGAGGCGCTGGCCGCGCTCCGCGAGGTCCTGACCGCCGGCTGACCGGTCGTCGCCGGGCTGCCCGCGTGGCCCCCGTCAGCGCAGGCGCGACTCGCGGCGCAGGCTGACGGTCACCCCGTCGGCGTCGGGACGGACGCCGACGAGCGCGATGTCGTGCAGCCGCACGATCCCGCCGTCCCCCGCCGTCGCCGCGCCCTCTGCCGCGCCCGCGGCCGCGCGGCCGATCATCGCCGTCCGGCACCCGAGCGCCGCGGACCGCGCGGCGCCGGCCGGCCCGCCCTCGAGGGCCGCGACCCGGTGCGGGACCTGCCCCAGGTCGGCGAGGAACGCCGCCGCCCGCGCGGCGGCGTCGGGACCGCCGAGACCCGTCAGGGTGGGTCCCGGCGCGGCGATCCGGGCCCGCCGCAGCAGCCGTGCCAGTTCGTCCTCATCCGCCCGCGTCCAGAGGGCCGCCCGCCCCCGCGGCAGCGCGCGGAGCAGCGAGGCCGCCCCGCGCGTCCGCCGCACCGTCCGGAGCAGCAGCTCCTGCCGTGCGGCGAGCGCCGTCACCTCCGCCGCCGGATCCGCGTCCGGCGCGTGCCGTGCGACCACCGCCGCGGAGGGGCGCGCCGCCGCGTCCGCGAGGACCGCGTCCGGGTCGGCACCCACCCGTCCGGCCCACCATCGCCACCGTGCCCGCTCGGCCGCGGCCGCGTCCAGCAGCACCCCGACGGGGTCGATGACGACCAGTCCGACCGTCCACGTCCGGCCGAAGGGGCCCCGCGGCGTCGCGGTCCCCACTCAGTCCGTCCCGCCGGGGGTCTCGTCCCACGTCCCGGCGCGCTGCTCGGCCCCGATGAGGTCCTCGATGAACGTCACCTTCGTGTTGTCGGGGTCCCCCTCGACGGTGGTGACGCGGAGGTCCGAGAACCGCGCGACGGACTCGGCCGTGTCCACGCCGTGGAAGCCCGCGGCGTCGGCCCGTCGGTAGGCGTCGAGCAGCTCGCGGGCCCGGAACGCCTGCGGGGTCTGGACGCCGCGGAGATCGGCCGCCCCGACCGGGGCGGAGCGGCCCGACGGGTCGACGCGGAGCAGGAACTCGCTCTCGAGCGGGAGCGCCGGGAGCGCACCACCGGTCACGGCCGCCGCCCGGAGGATCCGGTCGAGGAGCGCCTGACGGACGAACGGGCGCGCGGCGTCGTGGATCGCGACGAGCGTCACCGTGCCGTCCTCGATGTCCGGAGCGATCGCCTCGAGGCCGGCCCGTTCGCTGTCGTGCCGCGTGTCCCCGCCGTCGACGACCGTCCGCAGCTTGGTCACGTCGAGGCCGGACGCGATCGCGGTCGCGCGGTCGCGGTCCTCGGGCCGGACGACCAGCACGACGTCGTCGACGAGGGGGCAGCGCTGGAACGCGGCGAGGGACCAGCCCACCATCGGGACGTCGCGCAGACGGAGGTAGACCTTGTTGTCGCCGACGCCGAGCCGGGCGGCCGAGCCGCCGGCCAGCAGGATCGCGGTGGTGGTCACGCGGCCGCCGCCGCGACCTCGTGGAGGAAGCCGGCCAGGTCGGTGGCGAGGTGCAGGTCCGCGGCCGCGACGGCGGCGTCGCTCGCGCCCGTGACCGCGACGCCGGTCCCGGCCGCGCGCAGCATCGGGACGTCGTTCTCCGCGTCCCCGACGGCGACGACCTCCGACAGCGAGAGGCCCAGCGCGGCGACCACGTGGCGCAGGCCCGCGGCCTTGTCCGCCGCCGGAGCGTTCCACTCGAGGAAGCGGTGGCCGGTCCGCTGGACCCGGGCCCGGTCCGCGGCCAGGGTCCTGAGGTCGCCCTCCTCCGCGGCCTCGACGATGCTCAGGACCTTGATCACGGCCCGGCCGTCGCGGTCGGCCGTCGTCGGCATCGGCTCGCCGAGGACCTCGAGGACGTCGTGCTCGGGCCGGACGCGGTCGGTGACCAGCCGGCCGTCGGCGAGGTAGATCGCGTGGGGCACGTCGCGGGCCCGGAGGACCTCGACGACCTCCTCCGCCACCACCTCGTCGAGGGGCTCCAGATGGTGGAACGTGCCGTCGGAGGCGACGACCGCCCCGCCGTTGCAGGTCACGTGCGGGCCGGGCAGGTCGAGCAGCTCCCAGAGGCCGCGGATCGACGACCACAGCTTGCCCGTCGCCATCACCAGCGGGACCCCGGCCGCCGTCACCGCCCGGACGGCGTCCCGGCGGGCCGGGGGGAGGGTCCCGTCGTGCTCGATCAGGGTGCCGTCGACGTCGACGGCGATCAGCCGGACGGGGGTCACGGCAGCAGCGGGGCGACGAGCTCCCGCACGGCGTCCGCGTCGGGCAGCGTCAGCGCCCGCTCGGCCGCGGCCCGGACCGCGACCGGGTCCAGCTGCGCGACGGTCCACCGGACGAGGTCGACCCGGGACGCGGTCACCGAGAGCTCCTCGACGCCGTAGGCGAGGAACAGCGCCAGCGTCGCCGGGTCCCCGGCGGCCTCGCCGCAGACGGCGGTCGGGACGCCGGCGGCCGCACCGGCCGCCGCGGTCCGGGCGACCAGCTGGAGCACCGCCGGGTTCGCCGCGTCCTGGTGCGCCCCGAGGGCACCGTGCGTGCGGTCGGACGCGGTCACGTACTGCGTGAGGTCGTTCGTCCCGATCGAGAGGAAGGCGGCCCGCTCGGCGAGGTGGGGAGCGAGCAGGGCCGCGGACGGGGTCTCGACCATGACGCCGGCCGGGGGAGGGGTCCGGCCGGTCGCGACCGCGCGCGCCTCGAGCCGCGCGACGCCGGCCGCGAGATCGGCGGGCGACGAGACCATCGGGAACATGACCCGGAGCCGTTCCGGTGCGTCGACCCCGAGCAGCGCATCCAGCTGCACGTCGAACAGGTCGGGGTGCGCCAGCGTCAGCCGCAGCCCGCGCAGCCCGAGGAACGGGTTCTGCTCGGCCGGGAGCGCGAGGTACCCGACCTCCTTGTCCCCGCCGATGTCGAGGGTCCGGACCACGGTCGGGTCGGCGAACGCCTCGACCGCGGCCCGGTACGCCGTCAGCTGCTCCTCCCGGTCCGGGGCGTCGTCGCGCTCGAGGAAGAGGAACTCGGAGCGGAACAGCCCGATGCCGTCGGCCGCGGCCTCGGCGGCGTCGGCGACGCCGTCGAGCGTCCCGACGTTCGCGGCGACGAGCACGCGGTGCCCGTCGAACTCGGTCCGCGTCCCGCGGTGTCGGCGGTGCTCCTCGGCCCGGCGGTGCTGACCCTCGATGGCGGTGGCTGCACGGTCCCGTTCGGTGTCGTCCGGGTCGACGATCACGCGGCCGGCGTCGCCGTCGACGAGCACCGTGGTCCCGTCGGTCACCGCGGCCATCAGCCCCGCGGCGCCGACGACGGCGGGGATGCCGGCGGCCCGGGCCACGATGGCGGTGTGCGACGTCGGGCCGCCGCGCTCGGTCGCGAACGCGGCGACGCGTCCGAGGTCGAGGCGGACCGTGTCGGCGGGGGTCAGGTCGTCGGCGCAGACCACGGCGTCGTCCGGCACGTCGGGGTCGGCGCCCTCACGGCCGGCCGCCGTCGCGACCAGCTCGCGGCCGACCCCGCGGACGTCGTCGGCCCGCTGGGCGAAGTACTCGTCCTCCATCGCGGCGAACGTGGCGGCCATCCGCTCGACCGCGGCCCGGATCGCCGCGACCAGCGGGTCCCCGGTCCCGGTCCCCGCGGCCACGTCCTTCGCCAGCGCCGGGTCGGTCGCGATGAGGGCGTAGGCGTCGAGGACGTCGGCCTCCTCGACCCGGCCCTCGTCCCGGACCCGGGCCGCGAGGCCCTCCAGGCGGTCCGCGGTGCCGCGGGCGACCTCGGTGAAGGTCCGGTCGGTCGGGAGGTCGTCGGGGACGTCCAGCGGCTCGACGCGGACGGCCGGTCCGAGGGCGAGGCCCTCGGACGCGGCCCGCGCCTGCAGCTCCGTCCCCACGCGGTCAGCGTAGACCCGGGGTCCGAGGGGGCGTCCGCCCCGGGGGTCGGCCACGAACCCCTCTCGGACCAGCGGTGGACCGCGACGGCGGTGCGCCGGCCCGGTCCCTCGACCCGACCCGCCAGTAGGCTCGGGACCGAGGTCCTGTCCGTCCGACGTGCTCCCGCGGGGGAGCGGCCAGGGGTCCGTCCGATGAGCACGTGGGGCGTCCTGACGCTGACGCCGCTGGGCACCGCGCGTCTCGCCCAGCACCGGCGCGCGCTGTCCGGCTTCCTCGACGGGCTGGTCGCCGTGCCCTCCGCCGCCGCGGCGCCGGCCCGAGCGCGGCTCGGCGGCATCCTGGGCGCCCTCGTGGACGGGCTCTCGTCGGTCCCGCGCGACGTCGACCGGATCGCGCTGCTCGACGACCGCGCCCTCGACTCCCTCGGCGTCGAGCCGGTCCTCGAGATGCTGTCCTGGCTGGACGACGACCACGCCGCCGTCGTCCGGGCCGCTCCCGTCACCGACGCGCTGAAGCGGGTCGAGGGCGACGCGGTCGTCGGCGGGGTCGAGCGGGCCGGGCTGTACGTCCCGCAGCCGCCGCACATCATCCGCCGCCGGGAGCTGGAGGCCGCGCTCGGCGCGACGGACCTCGCCCGGGTCGCCGGGGATCCGGCGGGCCTGCTCGTCGCGGCCGGGCACGCGATCCGCGTCGTGCGCGACGCCGGGCCGCCGTTCACCCTGACGGCCGCGGCCTGACCCGGGTGGGGCCGACCGTCCGCGTCGGTATCGGGACCGACGTCCACGCCCACGGTGCGCCCGTCCCCGACGCCACCGTCGTGCTCGGGGGTGTGACGATCCCCTGCGACGCCCCGCTGGTCGGGCACTCGGACGCCGACGTCGTCGCGCACGCGATCGCCGATGCGGTGCTCGGGGCCGCGGCCCTCGGCGATCTCGGGGCGCGGTTCGGCGTCGACGACCCGGCGCTGGCCGGAGCGGACTCGCTCGGACTCCTCGCCCGGGTCGTCGCCGACGCCCGGGAGGCCGGGTGGGACGTGGGGAACGTCGACGTGACGGTCGTGGCGCTCCGCCCGCGGATCGCGCCGCACCGCGCGGCCATGCGGGACCGGCTCGCGGTCGTCCTCGGTGTGGACGTCGACGCCGTCTCGGTCAAGGCGACGACGACCGACGGTCTCGGCGCCGTCGGCCGCGGCGAGGGCGTCGCCGCCCAGGCGGTCTGCCTGCTCGTCGCCCGAGGGGACGCGTCCCCCCGGGAGTAGCCTCGCCGCGCGCCGCCCGCGGCGCGTCCGGCCCGTCCCGACCCGGTGGTCCGCATGTCCCTCTTCCTGTTCGACACCCTCCGCCGCGCCGAGGTCGAGTTCGTCCCGGCCGTCGAGGGCCGGGTCGGGATGTACGTCTGCGGCCCGACGGTCCAGGCCGAGCCGCACGTCGGGCACGGGCGGGCGGCGGTCGTGTTCGACCTGCTCCGCCGTCACCTGCAGCACTCGGGGCTGTCCGTCCGGTACGTGCAGAACGTGACCGACATCGACGACAAGATCATCCTCCGTGCCCGGCGCGAGGGCACCGACGCCGCCGCCGTCGCGACGCGGTACGGACGGGTGTTCGAGCGGACGATGGACGCGCTCGGGGTGCTGCCGCCCGACGTCCGGCCGCTCGCGACGGGCCACCTGCTCGAGATGCAGGAGCTGGTCACCGCGCTGATCGCGGCCGACCGGGCGTACGTCGTCGACGGCGACGTGTTCTTCCGCGTGCGGTCCTTCCCCGCCTACGGACGCCTCTCGAACCGCCGCGTCGACGAGCTGGTCGAGGGCGAGGACGTCGTCGACGCCGACCGCAAGGAGGACCCGCTCGACTTCGCGCTCTGGAAGGCCGCGAAGCCCGGCGAGCCGTCCTGGCCGTCGCCCTGGGGGCGCGGACGTCCCGGCTGGCACCTCGAGTGCTCGGCGATGTCGGTGGCGCACCTCGGGGCCGGGTTCGACATCCACGGCGGTGGGCTGGACCTCGTCTTCCCCCACCACGAGAACGAGATCGCCCAGCACGAGGCCGCGCACGGCACGACGTTCGCCCGCCACTGGGTGCACAACGGCATGGTCACGATGGGCGAGGCGAAGATGTCGAAGTCCGTCGGGAACGTCGTCGGGCTCGGCGACGCCGTCGCCGCGGTCGGCCGTGGGCCGCTCCGCCTCTGGTACCTCTCGGCCCAGCACCGCACGCCGCTGACCTTCGACGACGACCGGCTGGCCGACGCCGGCACCGTGTTCGCGCGCTTCCTGACCTTCGCCCGGGCCGCCCGTCGCGCCGCCGGTGACGCGGCGCCGGACGGCGCGACCGGACGGCGTCATCGTGACGCGTTCGTCGCGGCGCTCGACGACGACCTGAACGCCCCCGTCGCGGTCGCGGCGCTCCACGAGCTGGTCGCCGACGGCGGCGAGCGGCTCCGTCGTCCGGACGCCGAGGCGGGCGCGCTGGCCGACCTCGCCGCGACGCTGGTCGAGCTGGCCGACGACGTGCTCGGACTCGGCGTCGCGGACGTCCTGGCCGAGGAGGCGGCGCTCGGCGCCCGCGTCGCGCCGCTCGTCGAGGACGCGCTGGCCCGCCGGACCGAGGCCCGCGCCGCGAAGGACTTCGCGACCGCCGATGCGATCCGCGACCGCCTCGCCGCGGCCGGCGTCGTCGTCGAGGACGGGCCGGCCGGCGCGGTCTGGCACGTCCCGGCCCGGCCGGTGGCCGCCCCGCGGTGAGCGGCCCCGCGCGGGGCGGCGAGCGGCTGGTCCACGGCCTCCACCCGGTCCGCGAGCTGCTCCGGGCCGGCCGGCGGGTCACCGGGCTCCGCGTCGCGACGGGCCGCCGCAGCACCCCCGAGCTCGAGGAGCTCGTCGCCCTCGCGGTGGAGGCCGGCGTCCCGGTCGACCGCGTCGAGGGCGAGGAGCTGGACGAGGCGGCGCCCGGCGCGGTCCACCAGGGCGTCGTCGCGACCGCGCCCCCGTTCCCGTACGCGACCCCCGAGGACCTGCTCGCCGCCGCCACGCGGTCCGGCCGTCCGGCGCTGCTGGTCGCGCTCGACGGGGTGACCGACCCCCGCAACGTCGGCTCGATCGCCCGGACGGCCGAGGCCGTCGGCGCCCACGGGCTGATCGTCCCCGAGCACCGCAGCGCCGCCGTCACGCCGGCCGTCGAGAAGGCCGCCGCGGGCGCGCTGGCGCACCTCCCGGTCGCCCGCGTCACGAATCTCGTCCGGACGCTCGAGGCGCTGGGCCGGGCCGGGGTCTGGTCGCTGGGGCTCGACGGCACGTCGCCGACGCCGCTGACCGGTCACCCGCTGGCGGACGGGCCGGTCGTGCTGGTCGTCGGCGCCGAGGGCCGCGGGCTGACGCGGCTGGTCCGGGAGCGGTGCGACGCGCTGGTCGCGCTGCCGATGCGGGGTCGGGTCGGGTCGCTGAACGCGTCGGTCGCGGCCGGGGTCGCGCTGTACGCGCTGCTCGCGGCGCGGGACGCCGCCGCGGTCGGGGACGACCGTCCGGAGTAGGGTCCGGCGGTCGCACCCCGACGTCGGTGCGGCGGGCGGGGGACCGATGCGGCTCGCGATGCTCCGGCTGGACGGTCGTGAGGTCGCCGCCGTCCGGCACGACCGGGGCTGGCTCCCGACCGAGCCGGTCGCCGGGATGCCGCCGGGCGGGGACCTCGCCGCGGTGCTGCGGGCCGGACTGGACGACGCGCTGCGCGATCGCATCCGAACGGACGCGGGGCAGGCCCCGGACGACGCCTTCGTGGCGGACGGCGAGGCGCGGTTCGCCCCGCCGTTCCGCCACCCGCGCATGGTCCTCGGCATCGGGCTGAACCACCGGGCGCACGCCGAGGACCTCGGGACGGTCCAGACCGACGGGCCGGCCTCGTTCCTGAAGGCGGACCACACGATCGTCGGGGACGGCGACGCCATCGTGCTGCCCGACCCCGCCGTCGCGGCGCGGATCACGTCCGAGGCCGAGCTGGGCCTCGTCATCGGCCGCCGTGCGTGGCGGGTCGACGAGGCCGACGCGCTCGCGCACGTCGCGGCCGTCTGCTGCGTCCTCGACCAGACCGCCGAGGACGTGCTGCAGTGCGACCCGAGGTTCCTCACCCGCGCGAAGAACCACCCGACGTTCCTCTCCTTCGGACCCGAGCTCGTGACCCTCGATGAGGTCCTCGGCGCCGACGGGGCGCTCGATCACCTCGTCGTCGAGACCGTCCGGAACGGCGAGGTCCACCGGGCGGCGCCCGTGGCCGACCTGGCGATGGGGCCGGCCGAGCTGGTCGCGTTCCACAGCCGGGTGATGCCGCTCGAGCCGGGGGACCTGATCCTGACGGGCACGCCCGGTGCCGCGGTCGTCTCGGCCGGTGACGTCATGACCTGCCGGATCGCCGGGGTCGGCGATCTGACCAACCCGGTCGCCGCCGGCTGATCCGGTCCCGCGGGGCACCGCGGTCAGAAGGTGGCGACGGCCTCCGGTGAGGCCCCCGGGCGTTCCGGCGAGGCCCCGGGTCGGGGTCGTGGTGAGCCGCAGGACCCGGACCCGGACCCCGAGCCGGAGCCGGAGCCCGAGCCCGAGCCCGAGCCGGACCCCGAGCCCGGCGCGAACGCGGGTGGCGGTCCGCCGACGACCCCTCCGGGGCAGGGCGATGCTGCACCGGGGAACGGCAGGGGCAGGGCCCGGGCGCAGGACTGACCGCGGGGCCGGCCCGGCCGGAGGCTCCGCAGCTCGGCCGTCGCACCCGGAGCCGGGGGCGGGAATCGAACCCGCGACCATCCGCTTACAAGGCGGGCGCTCTGCCGACTGAGCTACCCCGGCGGGTCCGGGCACGCTATCCGGGGGCGTCCGGGGCCCGTCGGGAGGCCCCGCGGGGCGAGTCCCACGGATGGAGTTGCACGGGTGTCGTTCGCGCGCCATGATGGGGGCCCGTCGGCGGCCCCCGGCCGCCCCGACCGCCCGGAGGCGCCGTGACCGCGCTGGCCGTCCCGACCGAGACCGCCGCCACCGCCGAGCCCGGCGACCTCGACGCACGCTCCCGCGCGATCCTCGACCTCGAGCGCGGGTGGTGGCGGGTCGCCGGCGCGAAGGAGGACGCGATCCGCGAGCGGCTCGACCTCTCGCCGTCGCGGTACTACGAGCTGCTCGGCGCGCTCCTCGACGACGAGGCCGCGCTGGCCCACGACCCGATGCTGGTCCGGCGGCTCCGCCGTCTCCGGGCCGCGCGGCAGCGCTCGCGCGCCCAGCGCCGCACGGTCGCCGCGGCGGGCTGACCATGGCCGGCCGCGCGGATGACGACGCGGCGGTGCGCTCCCCGTTCCGTCCCGCGATGCTCCGCGTCGTCGGGATCGCGGTGGCGTTCCTCGTCGTGACCGCCAGCCTGTTCGCCGGCGTCGGGGCGTGGCGCGGTGATGACGCGGCCACCGCCGAGCCCGCACCGGTCGAGGAGCCGTCGGACGACGGGGACGTCGCGCCGGCCCCCGCGCCCGAGCCGGCCGCCGACGAGGCCCCCGAACCGGAGCCGGTACCCGAGCCGGAGCCCGAGCCCGAGCCCGAGCCCGAGCCGGAACCGGTCGGCCCGGACCCGGCCGACGTGACGGTCCAGCTGCTCGACGCCGAGCTCGACGACGGCGGTGCCGCGCTCGGCCGTGCCGCCGACGCGCTCGACGCCTTCGACGTCGTCGCGCGCAACCGCGTCGCCGAGTCCCGCGCCGACGCGTACGCCGCGACGACCGTCCTCTACACGCCGGGGTTCGAGGCCGAGGGTCGGCTGGTCGCCGCGACGCTCGGTGCGACCGAGGTCCGGGCGGTCACGCCCGAGAACCGGCTCTCCGACGCGGTCATGGTCCACGTCGTCGTGAAGGGCTGACCCTCAGCCGGCCAGCGACGGCAGCGACGCGGTGAACGCCGCGTACGCCATCAGCAGCACGGCGCCCTCGAGCCGACCGACGCGGCGGCGGAGCACCAGCAGCAGGCTGACCGCGACCGCGACGCCGAGCATGACCAGCGTCGAGCCGGCCAGGGACGGTCCGACCACCAGGCCCTGTGCGGCCCCGGCGGCCGCGACGACGCCGCCCACGGCCGCCGCGTTGAACACGTTGCTCCCGAGCAGGTTCCCGACGAGCAGGCCGGCCTCACCACGACGCGCCGACTGCGCCGCGGTCGCGAGCTCGGGCAGCGACGTCCCGATCGCGATGATCGTCAGGCCGACGATGCCCTCGTCGAGCCCGGCCCGGGCCGCCAGATCGGTCGCCCCCAGGACCATCGCCTGCGCCGCGGCCAGCGTCCCGGCCAGTCCCAGCAGGGTCCGCACCGCCTCGCGGCCACCCCTGACGCGCTCCTTGCTCAGCTCCTCGATGGCCGGATCGATCCGGACGGTCCCGAAGCGCGAGAGCACGATGACGAGCGTCAGCACCGCGACCAGGAGCAGGCCGAGGAGCACCGCCTCCACCGCGAGCAGCCGCCCCTGGAGCACCCACGCGAACGCGGCGACGGAGGCCAGCGACAGCGGCACCTCGCGCCGGACGATGTCCGGCTCGATGGCGAGCGGCGCGACGACCGCGGCGGCGCCGAGCACCAGGAGCAGGTTCGCGATGTTCGACCCGATGATGTTGCCGGTCCCGAGGTCGATCGCACCCTGAGCCGCCGCCAGGCCAGAGACGAGCAGCTCGGGGGCGCTGGTCCCGAAGCCGACGATGACGACGCCGACGACGACGGGGGCGAGGCGCAGCTCGACGGCCAGCCGGGCCGAGCCGAGCACGAACTGGTCCGACGCGCGCACGAGCACGACGAGACCGAGCGCGAGGAGCAGGACCGAGGGGAGCATGCCCGGACGCTAGCCTCTGGCTCGGAGGCGTCCATGTCCGTTCCCGCCCGCCGGGGCCACCGTCCCGCCCGTGTCGCGCGCCGCGGACGCCGCGCCGCCGCCCTCGCCCTGGCCGTCGCCGCCGCGGTGCTCGTCGGGTGCGCGGACGACACCCGACCGACACCGGAGCCGGCCGTGGAGGACGCGGCCCGACCCGAGACCGGAGCCACCGTGGACGCGCCCGACGCCACCGAGATCCTCACCCTCGCGCGGGCGGACCGGACCGACCCGCCGGCGGCGCTCGAGGTCCTCGACCTGACGGTCGGGGAGGGGGCGGAGGCGACGGCCGGGACCCGCGTCGTCGTCCAGTACCTCGGCGTGCGGTGGAGCGACGGCGGCGTGTTCGACGCGTCGTGGTCGCGCGGCGAGCCGTTCGCGTTCGACCTCGGCGCCGGGCTGGTCATCGCCGGCTGGGAGCAGGGCGTCGCCGGCATGCGCGTCGGCGGGCGCCGCGTCCTCGTCATCCCACCGCAGCTGGCGTACGGCGACCGTGGTGCGGGCAGCGTCATCGGACCGGGCGAGACGCTCGTGTTCGCCGTCGACCTCGTCGAGGTCGGGTGACGCCGGACGCGGACCTCCGCGATCTCCTCGCCCTCGGCGACCTGGACGGGCTGGTCCGCGAGGTGGATCGTCGCGCCGGTCGCGGCGACTGGGACGGGCTCGTCGCCCTGCGGGACGCCTGCCTCGCCGCGACCGAGGAGACGGGTCGGCAGCTGTGGGGGCCGGCCCGGTACGCCGGGTACCGGATCGCGCTCGAGGGGCCGGCCGCGCTGGCGGCGGCGATGCCCGAGCCGGGCGTCGCGCGCCACGGGCTCGGCCCGCTGACCGAGGTCGTCGCGCAGGACCACCCGTTCACCGCGCTGGCCGACCACCTCGACGCCGCCGTGCGGCCGGTCGTCGCTCAGGAACGGGTGCTGCGCGGCGAGGACCTCCGGGCCGACCCGCGCGCCGCGCAGCCGGATCCCGAGGCCCCGCCGCTGCGCCTCCAGCCCTTCGAGCCCGTGTACGCGCTGCCGACCTACCGCCCGGCCGAGCGGCTCGACGGCGCGCCGGCCCCCGCCGGCGTCGACCCGCTCCCGCTCCCCGCCACCGGCGACCGTCCCGCGCCGGGGGCGGCGGGCCCCGCCCCGGCCCGCGCGACCGCCCTGGCCGCGGCCCTCCGCGACGTCGTCGCCGTCTGGGAGGCCGCCTCCGACGCGCGGGTCGCGACGGCCGCCCGCGCCGAGGGCTCGGCCGTCGCCGCGGCGCTGGCCGCCGCACCCGACCTCGACGCGGTCCGGACCCTCGACGTCCCGGGTCTGCTCGCGACGTTGGCGTTCGCCGGGGCGTCGGGCGGGACGCACGGCCCCCGGCGGGGCGGCGCGGCCGGTCGGGCCGCCGCGTGGTGGGTCGCCCGCGTCGCCGCCGGCCTCGACGCGGCGGGTCCGGTCGACCCCGACGAGCTGGAGTTCCGGCTCGAGGACCTCGAGCTGGTCGCGTTCACGACGCCGGGGCCGGCCGCCTGGCGTCTCCAGGTCGCCATCGGGGACCCGGCCGCGGGTCTCGCGGCCGCCGTGTCGGCGGTCGACGCGCCGGCGCGGCACCCTGTGGGGGAGGACGCGCCGGAGGACGACGCGTCGACGCGCCCCGGAGCCGCCCCGTGACCGAGGTCCACCCCGCGCTCGGCCCCCTCGCGGGGCTGGTCGGGACGTGGCGCGGGGAGGGCGAGGGCGCCTACCCGACGATCGCGTCGTTCGCGTACACCGAGATGGTCGTGTTCGGCGCCTCCGGTCGCCCGTTCCTCGCGTACGCGCAGCGGACGTGGCGCGCCGGGACCGAGGCGCCGCTCCACGCCGAGACGGGATGGCTCCGCGGACCGGCCGACGGTCGGGCCGAGCTGGTCGTCGCGCAGCCGACGGGGCTGGCCGAGGCGTCGGTGCTGACCGTCGGCGACCGGGACGGCGCGGTGGTGCTCGACGGGGCCCGGACGCCGCTGCTGCGCAGCCCCGGCGCGCGTCCCGTCGTCGACGTCCGCCGCCGGTTCGTGCTGGACGGCGACGAGCTGCGCTACGACCTCTGGATGACCTGGGCCGGCCACGAGGACACGCACCACCTGCGGGCGGTGCTGCGCCGGACCGTCCCGGCCGCCTGACCGCACGACCACCGCGCCGACGTCGGCGCGCCCCCACGGAGGACGAGATGGACGCGAACGAGGCGGTCCGCCGCGACGACCTGTTCCTGCTGGACGTGCGCGAGCACGACGAGTGGCGGGCCGGCCGCGTCACCGGTGCGCACCACATCCCCCTGCGCGAGCTCGGCGCCCGACAGGCCGAGATCCCGACGGACCGACCGGTCCTCTGCGTCTGCCGCTCGGGCAGCCGCAGCGGCATGGTCGTCCGAGCGCTCCGCGACGCCGGGTACGACGCGCACAACCTCGACGGCGGGCTGCAGGCCTGGGTCGCCGACGGCCACGACCTGGTCGACGAGGACGGCGGGACGGGCGAGGTGATCTGAGGTGTCGGCCGGTCCGAGCACGGCCCCGAGTGCGGCGCCGGCCGCGCCGGCCGGGACCGTCCGCGTGGTCCTCCCCGTCGAGGGGATGACCTGCGCGTCCTGCTCGGCCCGCGTCGGGCGGGCGCTGGCGAAGGTCGAGGGTGTCGCCGACGCGACGGTGAACTTCGCGACGCACCGCGCCGCCGTGACCTACGACCCGGCGACGACCGACGGCGACGCGCTGCGGGCCGCGATCGAGCGGGTCGGGTACGCGGTCCCCGACGTCCCCGACGACGCGGCGATGCATGCCCGGCGCGGACGGCGGCTCGGCCGCCGTCTCGCGCTGGCCGGGACGCTGACCGTCCCGGTGCTGCTGGTCTCGATGGTCCCGGCGCTGATGTTCGACGGCTGGCAGTGGCTGGCGCTGGTGCTGACGACGCCGGTGGTGCTCGGGGCCGGCTGGGAGTTCCACCGCAACGCCGCGGTGAACCTCCGCCACGGCGGTGTCACGATGGACACGCTGGTCTCGATCGGGACCCTGACCGCGTACGGCTGGTCGGTCTGGGCGCTGGTCGCGCTGGACGCGGCGGAGCTGCACGGCGGCATGCGCCTCTCCGTGTCCGGCCTGCCCGACGTCTACCTCGAGACGGCGGCGGCCATCGTGACGCTGATCCTCCTGGGCCGGTCGTTCGAGCACCGCGCGAAGGGACGGTCGTCGCGCGCCATCGCCCGCCTGCTCGAGCTCGGTCCGCGGACCGCCGAACTGGCCGACGGCCGCGAGGTCCCGGTCGCGGACCTCGTCGCAGGGGACCGGATCGTGCTGCGCCCCGGCGCCCGGGTCCCCGTCGACGCCGTCGTGCGCGAGGGCCGCTCGACGCTCGACACCTCGATGCTGACCGGCGAACCGGTCCCCGTCGAGGTCGGGCCCGGTGACGAGGTCGTCGGCGGGACGCTGAACGGCGCCGGTCGCCTGGTCGTCGAGGCCAGGGCCGTCGGCGCGGGCACCGTGCTGGCGCAGATCGTCGACCTCGTCGCGCAGGCCCAGGGGGGGCGCGCCCCGGTCCAGGCCCTCGTCGACCGGGTGACCCGTTGGTTCGTCCCGGTCGTGCTGGCGGTCGCGCTCGGGGTGCTCCTCGCCGGGACGGCGGCCGGGGACCCGTCGGGCGCGCTGACGCGGGCGGTCGCCGTCCTCGTCATCGCCTGCCCCTGCGCGCTCGGGCTGGCGACGCCGACGGCGGTCATGGTCGGGGTCGGCCGCGGGGCCTCGCTCGGCGTCGTCGTCCGCGGCGTCGAGGCGCTCGAGGCCAGCGGCCGCGTCGACACGGTGGTGCTCGACAAGACCGGGACGCTGACCGAGGGCCGGATGGCGCTCGTCGACGTCCGGCCCTCGTCGTCCCTCGCCGCCGACCCGGCAGCGCTGGCCGTCGTCCGCGCCGCCGTCGCGGCCGCCGAGGACGCGTCCGAGCATCCCATCGCCCGCGCCGTCGCCCGGGACCTCGCCGCACCGGGGGATCCCGCGGCGGAGGTCGCCGCGTTCACGGCGCTGCCCGGCGTCGGCGTCGCGGCGACCGTGACGGTCGGCGGCGCCGAGCTCGAGGTCGTCGTCGGCCGGCCCGAGCTGCTGTCGGAGCACGGCGTCGCCCTGCCCGACGACCTCGCCGCCGCGCTCGAGGCGGAGGCCGCGGCGGGCAGGACCGCGATCGCGGCCGCCGTCCGCGGTGGCGCCGTGGCGGCGGGGGCGGTGCTCGTGCTGGCGCTCGCCGACACGCCGAAGCCGGGCGCGGCCGCGGCGGTCGCGGCGCTGCACGGGATGGGGCTCGCGACGGTCCTGCTGACCGGGGACCGGGAGGCCACCGCCCGGGCCGTCGCGGCCGAGCTCGGGATCCCGCGGGTCGTCGCCGGCGTGCTGCCCGACGGGAAGGAGGCCGTGGTCCGCGGGCTCCAGGACGAGGGCCGCGTGGTCGCGATGGTCGGCGACGGCATCAACGACGCACCGGCCCTCGCCCGGGCCGACCTCGGGATCGCGATGGGCGGCGGGACCGACGTCGCGATCGAGGCCGGGGACGTGACCCTGGTCACCGGGGACCCGCGGGCCGTCGCCGACGCGGTGGCGCTGGCGCGTCGGACGCTCGGGACGATCCGGGGGAACCTCGTCTGGGCGTTCGGCTACAACGCCCTCGCCATCCCGCTGGCCGCGGCGGGGCTGCTGAACCCGATGGTCGCCGCCGCCGCGATGGGACTGTCCAGCGTGTTCGTCGTCACGAACTCGCTGCGGCTGCGGCGGTTCCGCGGTGCGCGCGACCGCGCGCCGACGCGGCGCGAGCGGCTCGAACGGGCCGGTGTCGCGCTCGTGACCGCCGCGGCGCTTGCGGGTCTCGTCGGGACGGCGGCGGCGTTCCAGCGCAGCCTGCTCCCGGGTCGGACGGTCCCGGTCGCGCTGACCGCCGGTGGTCTGGAGCCGGCGGCGATCGCGGTCGCCCCCGGTGAGCGGGTCACGTTCGTCCTCGACGCCGACGCGACGACCTCGTTCCACCTCGTCGACGTCGTGGATCTCGCGCTGATGCGTGAGGCCGCCGCGGGCACGACGATGGACCACGGCCGCGACGCGGTCGGGACGATCGTCCCGGCCGGGACGACGGTCCGCCTGACGTGGACCGCACCGGACGACCCGGACGCGCTGCTGCGGCTGCGGCTGCACGACGACCTGCGCGACACGACCGCCGAGCTGGTCCCGACCGACGAGGAGTCCCCGTGATCCCGACCTGGCAGGTCGTCGTCCTCGGTGCGCTGACGCTGTTCGTCGCGCCGCTCTGGCCCTGGAGCCGCGGCTGGACCTGGGCGCCGGCCGGGATGCTCGGGATGGGGCTGGCCGGGCTGGTGCTGTTCTCGCTGACGGTCGTGCCGGCCTAGTCGCGCGCGGCGACCGGGCGGGTCAGGTCCCGGTGGTCGCCGCCGCGCGCCGACGGGCGCGCCGCTCCCGCCGGGCCCGCCAGGCGCGGCGCAGCAGCCAGAGCACCAGGCCGACGGGCAGCACCACGACGACCGTCCAGACGGCCGCCACCACGAGCCATCGGCCGACGGTGACCAGCGCCGCGACGGCGTCGCGCAGCACGCCCGGCAGGTCCCAGCCGCCGGCGACCGGGGTGGTCGCACCGGCCTGGACGACGTTCACGGTCACCGTCGAGAGGGCGACCTGGTCGGCCAGCTGACGCCGCCACCCCTCGGTCGCGTCGATCTCGGTCCGGACCCCGTTCAGCCGGTCCGCGACCACGACGAGGTCCTCCGCGGAGCCGCCGCGCTCGCGGACCTCGGTGAGCAGCGCGCGCAGCTCGGCCTCGAAGGCGCGCAGGTTCTCGAGCCGGGCGTCGAGATCGGTCAGCTGCGCGGTCACGTCGACCTCGTCGACGCTGCGGGTCGGGACCGACCGGGCGAGCGCGTCGAGCTCGTCGACGACCGCGTCGAGCCCGTCGGACGGCACGCGGAGGGTCAGGCTGCCCGAGACGGTCCCGTCGTCGGCGCGGGACAGATAGGTGCCGGCGACGTACCCGCCGGCCCGGACGGCGACGTCCGCGACGGCCTCGACGGCGGCCGCCCCGTCGTCGACGACGAGGTCCAGGTTGGCGTTCCGGACGACGGCGCGGCCGTCGACCATCGCCTCGGGGGGGAGGCCGGCGTCGCCGCCGACCGCGTCGCGCTCGACCGCCATGTCCTCGACGAACGGCGCCGCGGGCGCCGGCATGGACTCGACGGCCATGCCGGAGGACCCCTCGACGGCGTCGTCACCCCCCCCGCAGGCCGCGAGGCCGAGCGCCAGCGCGACCGCGACGGCGGCGCCGCGCCGGACCGTGGCACGGGCGGGGCGAGGACGGGGGGCGGTCGGGGTCTCCATGCGGCGGAGCGTAGGTCCGGGCCCGCCGCGCGACCGGGGCCGGCCGGCCCCCCGGCGACCCTCCGCAGTACCCTGCCGACCACCGCGCGCCCCGCCGCGCCGCCGAGCGCCTCCGCCACCGCACCCGAGGACGAGATGGCTGCCCCCGCGTCCGGACCGCGCCCCTCCGCGGCCAACGACTGGCTGGTCGCGGAGATGGAGGAGCGGTTCGCGGCCGACCCCGCCTCGGTCCCCGAGGAGTGGCGCGTCCTGCTGGCGGGCCGTGCCGCGGGGAACGGCCGCGCCGGGAACGGCCACGCGGGGAACGGCCACGCCCCGGTCGGTGCCGTCGCGGCCGGCCGGCCGGCGGCCGTCGCCGAGGTCGATCCCGATGGGCCGGCGCCGCGCCGCCTGCGCGGGACCGCGGCCCGCATCGCCGAGAACATGGCCCGGTCGCTCGAGGTCCCGACGGCGACGTCGGTCCGCGAGGTCCCGGCGAAGCTGCTCGAGGTCAACCGCCGGATCGTGAACAACTACCTCGCCCGCATCGACGGCGGGAAGGTCTCGTTCACCCACCTGATCGCGTACGCGATGGTCCGCGCCCTCGACGACGTCCCGGCGATGGCGCGGCGGTACACGGAGGTCGACGGTCGACCGGCGGTCCTCGAGGGCGGCCCGGTCGGGCTCGGCATCGCGGTCGACCTGCCCGACGGCGACGGGGGTCGGACGCTGCTCGTCCCGGTGCTCCGCGACGTCGGCGCGATGGACTTCGCGGCGTTCCTCGCCGCCTACGAGGAGCTGATCCGCCGCGTCCGCGCGAAGGACCTCGACCCGGCCATGCTCTCGGGCGCGACGATGACGGTGACCAACCCCGGCACCATCGGGACGGTGCTCTCCGTGCCCCGCCTGATGCCCGGGCAGTCGGCGATCCTCGGCGTGGGGTCGATCGCGTACCCGGCGTCGCTGCAGGCCGCGGACCCGCGCATGGTCGCGGACCTCGGCATCGGCCGCTCGGTGACGCTGACGTCGACCTACGACCACCGCGTCATCCAGGGCGCCGAGTCCGGCCGGTTCCTGCAGCGCGTCCACGAGCTGCTGACCGGCGAGCACGCGTTCTACGACGAGGTCTTCGCCGCGCTCGGCCTGCCGTACGAGCCGGCCCGGTGGCGGACCGACGAGTCGCCGGCCGCGGGTGACGCCGAGGGCCAGCTCGCGAAGCAGCTGCGCGTCAGCCAGCTGGTGAACGCCTACCGGGTCCGGGGTCATCTCATCGCGGACCTCGATCCGCTGCGCCAGCAGCCGCCGCGGATGCACCCCGAGCTCGACCCGACGTCGTACGGCCTCTCCATCTGGGACCTCGAGCGCGAGTTCCTCGTCGACCTCGCCGGCCGGGCGCCGGTCCGGATGCAGCTCGGGCAGATCCTCTCCGTGCTCCGCGACGCCTACTGCCGCTCGGTCGGCGTCGAGTTCGGTCACGTCCTCGACCCCGAGGAGAAGCGGTGGCTCCGCGAGCACCTCGAGGGCGAGGACCGGACCCTCACCGTCGAGGAGCACCGCTGGATCCTCGGCCGCCTCAACGCCGCCGAGGCGTTCGAGACGTTCCTCCACACGAAGTACGTCGGGCAGAAGCGGTTCGGCCTCGAGGGCGCCGAGTCGCTGATCCCGCTGCTCGACGCGGTCTGCGAGCGGGCCGCCGACGACGGCGTGCGTGACGTCGTCCTCGGCATGGCCCACCGCGGGCGCCTGAACGTGCTCTCGAACATCCTCGGGAAGTCGCACACCCAGATCTTCGGCGAGTTCGAGGGGCAGGTCGCGCCCGACACCGTCCAGGGCTCCGGCGACGTCAAGTACCACCTCGGCACCCACGGCGAGTACCGCTCGCGGCTCGGGAACCGGGTCGCCCTGCACCTGCCGCCGAACCCGTCGCACCTCGAGGCCGTCGACCCGGTCGTCGAGGGCATCGCGCGCGCGATGCAGGACCGGTACGACCTCGGCGACACCGGGGAGTTCCCGGTCCTGCCGCTGCTGATCCACGGCGACGCCGCGTTCGCCGGGCAGGGCGTCGTGTTCGAGACGCTCCACCTCTCGCAGCTGCGCGGGTACCGGACCGGCGGCACGGTCCACGTCGTCGTGAACAACCAGGTCGGGTTCACGACGTCGCCGGACTCGTCGCGGTCCTCGCACTACGCGACCGACGTCGCGAAGGCCGTCCAGGCCCCCATCCTCCACGTGAACGGCGACGACCCCGAGGCCGTCGTCCGCGTCGCCCGGCTGGCGTTCGAGTACCGCCAGCGGTTCCACCGCGACATCGTCATCGACCTGGTCTGCTACCGCCGCCACGGGCACAACGAGGCCGACGACCCGTCGTTCACGCAGCCCGGGATGTACGCGCTGATCGAGGAGCGCCGCTCCGTCCGTCGCCTGTACACCGAGCGGCTGGTCCGGAGCCGCGACCTCACCGCCGAGGACGCCGAGGAGGCGCTCCGCGACTTCCAGGATCGGCTCGAGCGGGCCTTCGCCGCGGCGAAGGACGCGCTGGCGCCCGAGGCACCGATCGCCCGGCCGCCGGTCGAGCGGGGGGTGCTCCCGCCCGTCGGGACTGGCGTGCCGCGCGAACTGCTCGAGGCGGTCGCCGCGGCCCAGTTCGCCGTCCCCGACGGGTTCCGTCGCCACCCGAAGCTGGACCGGATCCTGAAGCGGGCCGAGGAGCGGTTCGCGGCCGGCGAGGTCGACTGGGCGCTCGGCGAGGCCCTCGCGTTCGGGACGCTGCTGGCCGAGGGGACGACGGTCCGGCTGGCCGGGCAGGACTCGCGGCGCGGGACCTTCTCGCACCGCCACGCCGTCGTCGTCGACTTCCGTGACGGCACCGAGCACCTCCCGCTGGCCGCGGTCGCGACCGACGACGCGAAGTGGTTCGTCCACGACTCGCCCCTCAGTGAGTACGCGGCCCTCGGCTTCGAGTACGGCTACTCGGTCGAGCGACCGGAGGCGCTGGTCTGCTGGGAGGCGCAGTTCGGCGACTTCGCGAACGGCGCCCAGATCGTGATCGACCAGTTCATCGTGGCGGCCGAGGACAAATGGGGCGAGCGCTCGGGGCTGGTGCTGCTGCTGCCGCACGGCTTCGAGGGCCAGGGTCCCGAGCACTCCTCGGCCCGGATGGAGCGGTTCCTCACGCTCTGTGCCGAGGACAACATCCAGGTCGTCGACGCGACCACCGCGGCCCAGCTGTTCCACGTCCTTCGTCGTCAGGTCCGCCGCGAGCAGCGCACGCCGCTGGTGCTGTTCACGCCGAAGTCGCTGCTCCGCGCCGCCGCCACGGTCTCGACCCTCGACGAGCTGACCACCGGTTCGTTCCGCGAGGTGCTCGACGACCCGGCGTTCCTGCCGGGCGGCGCGCGGGCGGACCGTGCCGACGCCGTGACCCGTGTCCTCATCGGCACGGGCAAGGTCGCGTACGACCTGATGGAGGAGCGGGACCGACGGGACGTCGACGTCCCGGTCGTCCGCGTCGAGCAGCTGTACCCGTTCCCCGAGGCGCAGCTGGCCGACGTCCTGCGCCGCTATCCGGCCGCGACCGACGTGCGATGGGTCCAGGAGGAGCCGGGGAACATGGGGGCGTGGTCGTTCGTCGACGGCCGGCTCTGGAACCTGCTGGAGGACCTCGGGGACGGGCGCCGGCTCGGCCGCGTCAGCCGGGCGTTCTCGGCCTCACCGGCGACCGGTCAGATGGTCGTGCACCAGCAGGAGCTGGCGCAGCTGCTCGAGGAGTCGCTCGGCGCCTGAGCGCCCGGGCGACCCCCAACGGCCGCTAGGCCCGCTCGAGCACGACGGCCGTGTCGGCCGGGAGCGTCCCGTCGAAGGTCCCGCCCTCGCCGGCCGCCGCCCCGTCGCTCCCGATCCGGACGACCCAGGCGCCGTCGGCGAACGCCGGGACCGTGGCCGTGCGTCCGGCCATCTCGGCCAGGGTCACCATCCGGGCGTCGCCGAGCTCGCGCACGAACCCGAGGACCCCGTCCGGGATCCCGTCCGCCGCCCCGAGGACGCGCTGCGCCCCGCGGACCAGCACCTCGTGGGAGGACCGCAGCGCGATCAGCCGCCGCGTCAGGTGCAGGGCCGACGCCGGGTCCGCCTCCTGCGCCGCGACGCTGAGCGCCGCCGCGTCCGGCGGCAGCGGCAGCCAGGCGGGGTCCGGCCAGCCGCAGCCGGGCTCGGACGTCCACGGCATCGGCGCGCGGCAGCCGTCCCGGCCGCCCGGATCGACCTCGCGCTCGGTCGGCACCTCGGCGTCCTCCAGCGCCAGCTCGTCGCCCTGGTACAGCGTCGGCACTCCGCGCAGGGTCAGCAGCACGCAGAGCGCCGCCCGCGCGCGCGCGCGCGAGCCGACGCGGGTCGCCAGCCGCGGCTTGTCGTGGTTGCTCAGCACCCAGGCCGGCCAGAGGCCCCGGGCGGCGAACGCCGCGTCGACCTCGGCGATGCGGCGGGCCCACTCGGCCGCGTCCCACGGCGCCAGCAGCAGCTGGAAGGTGAACGCGAGGTGCAGCGCGTCGTCGCCGACGTGCGCGAGGACGGCGTCGACGTCCTCGAGGAAGGCCTCGCCGATCATGACCGCGCCGCGCTCGTCGAGCACCCGGCGCGCCGCGGCGAGATGCCCGCGGGTGCTCGGGTGCCAGTGGAACCAGCCGCGGCCGTCGGGCGGCGTGCCCGGGGGGTCGTCGGGGTAGGTGCGGTCCTGGCCGATCAGGACGATCGCGTCGGCGCGGAACCCGTCGACGCCGCGGTCGAGCCAGAACCGCAGCACGTCCAGCTGCGCCTCGCGCAGGCCCGGGTCGTCCCAGTTCACGTCGGGCTGCTCGGGCAGGAAGTGGTGGAGGTAGTACTGGCCGGTGGCGTCGTCGTACGTCCAGGCCGGCTCGGGCGCGAAGTGCCGGATCCAGTTGTTCGGCGGTCCGCCGTCGGGGGCGGGGTCGCGCCAGACGTACCAGTCGCGGTGCGGGTCCTCGCGGGAGGACCGCGACGCCGTGAACCACGGGTGCCGGTCGGACGTGTGGTTCGCGACCCAGTCCAGCCAGACGCGGAGACCCCGCGCGTGCGCGTCGGCGATCAGGCCGTCGACGTCCGCGAGGGCCCCGAACAGCGGATCGACGTCACGGTGGTCGCTGATGTCGTACCCGAAGTCGGCCATCGGCGACCGGAAGAACGGGGAGGACCACACGGCCCCGACGCCGAGCGACGCCAGGTGGTCGAGTCCGGCGCGCATCCCGGCGAGGTCCCCGACGCCGTCGCCGTCGGTGTCCCGGAACGACCGCGGGTAGACCTGGTAGACGACGCCGTCGAACGGCGGACCGTCCGGCGCCGTGCCGTCCGCCGACGGGTCGCGGGCCTCAGCCATCGGTCGCCTCCACGAGTTCGGACCGTCGCGGCGGGTCGGCCCCGGGACGGGTGCAGGTCAGGGCGGCGACGCGGGCGGCCGTGCCCAGCGCGGTCGTGATCGCCTCGGTGTGGGCGGCGGCCAGCGTCCGCCGGTCGAGCAGTCCGCCGGCGTCCAGCGCCGACAGCAGGCCGGCGGTGAACGCGTCGCCGGCCCCGACGGTGTCGACGACCTCGACGCGGGGACTCGGGACGGTCGTCAGGACCTCCCCGTCGCGCAGCGCCACCGCGCCCTCGGCCCCCCGGGTCACGACGACGAGGGTCCCGTCGGCCGCCCAGCCCCGGGCCGCCTCCACCGGGTCCGCGCCGGGGTGCAGGACGGCCAGGTCCTCGTCGCTGACCTTCACGAGGTCCGTGCCGGTCGCCGCCGCGTCGAGCGCCGCCCGCGCCGCCGCGAGGTCCGGGATCACGGCCGGCCGGACGTTCGGATCGAGGCTGGTGAACGCGCGCGCGGCGCGGTCGGCGAGCAGGCCGGCCAGCGTCGCCCCGGTGCCGGGTGTCGCCAGCGTCACGGCCCCGAGCGAGACGTGCAGCGGGAGCGCCCGGACCGCGGGTGGCAGTGCCGCGACGTCCGCCGGGGTCAACCCGACGGCGCTGGTGCCGTCGAGGTAGAAGCCGTAGGACGCGACGCCGGCCGCGTCGAGGTGGACCATCGCCAGCGTCGTCGCGTCCGCGGTGCGGTCGGGCAGGACCGTCGTCACCCCGGCGTCGGCCAGCCGGGCGGCGAGCAGCTCGCCGAACGCGTCGACCGAGAGCGGTCCGAGGTACCCGACGGGCAGCCCGAGCCGGCCGAGGCCGACCGCGACGTTCAGGGGGGACCCGCCGGGCAACGGTCGCAGGTGGCCGGCCGCGTCGGGGACGAGGTCGACGAGCGCCTCGCCGGCGACGAGCACCCGCACGGCCCCGACCTCCGTCGTCCCGGCGCCCCCCGTGGGGACGCAGGCCGACGACGCTAGTGTCCGCGTCACCGCGGCTGCGACGTCGTCGTCCCCCGCGGCTCCCGCGGGGACGGAGGTACCGGTGCAGGCCCACCACGAGGGCGTCGCCCGGGTCCGCGGCGCCGAGCCGCTCACCGCGTTCGAGGTCGTCGAGTCCGGTCCGGGCCGCGCGGTCGTGCGGGTCATGGGCGGCCGTCTCGAGCTGACCGTCCACCGTCCCGGCACGTTCCGCGTGCGGTGGCTCGTCGCGGACCCCGCACCGACCTACGGGATCCTGACCGAGGACGGCGCGCGGCCCGATCCCGGTCCGGTGGCCGAGCCGGACGTCGACGTCGACCCCGACGGTGCGGCGCGGCTGCGTCTGACCTCGGGGGACGTGACGCTGGTGTTGCGCGGTACGCCGCTGCGCCTCGAGCTGGAGCGCGACGGGCGGCGCATCCTCGGGCCGGCCGGTGACCGCTCGATCGACGGCGATCTGCGGTTCCCGGCCGTCGCCCGTCACGACGGCGGCTGGCTGCTGGCGTTCGAGCTGCCGTCGGGCGAGCGCGTCCACGGCCTCGGCGAGAAGTGGGCGGCGCTGGATCGGCGCGGCCAGCGCGTGCGGTCCTGGAACGAGGACGCGACCAACGTCAACAGCGAGCTGTCGTACAAGAACACGCCGTTCGCCTGGAGCCCGACCGGCTGGTGGTGGTTCCTGCACACGCCGGCCCCCGTCGAGCACGGCGTCGGGTACCCGAACTGGTCGCACCGGACGCTGCTGGTCGCGCTCGAGGACCCCGAGCTGGACCTGTTCCTCGGCGCGCACGACGGGCCGACCGACGTCATCGGGCGGTACACGGACCTCACGGGTCGCGCGTCGCTGCCCCCGGTCTGGTCCTACGGGGTCTGGTTCTCGCGGGCCTACTACGAGACCGCCGAGGACGCCCTGGCCGCGGCCGAGGGGCTGCGCGACCGACGCATCCCGTCCGAGGTGCTGCTGCTGGACGGTCGGGCCTGGCACGCCTGGACGACCCGGTTCGACTTCTCCTGGGACCCCGAGCGGTACCCCGACCCGGCCGCGTTCGTCGGGCGGCTGAAGGACCTGGGCTTCCGCACGAACCTCTGGGAGTACTCCTACCTCTCGGTGCGGAACCCGCTGTTCAACGAGCTCGAGGAGAAGGGCTACTTCCTCCGGAACCCCGACGGCTCGACGTACGTCCACCGCTGGTTCCCGTGGCCGTTCGAGGAGCACTACCCCTGGCTCCCGCCCAGCGGCATCATCGACTTCACGAACCCCGAGGCCTACGCCTGGTTCCGCGACCAGCACCGTGACCTGATCGACCTCGGCGTCGCGGTGATGAAGACCGACTACGGCGAGGCCGTCCCGACCGACGTCGTCGCGCACAACGGCGACACCGGGCACCGGCTGCACAACGTCTACACGCTGCTCTACAACCGCTGCGTCTTCGAGGCGTTCGAGCGGCACGGAACCGGGGCCCCGATGGTCTGGGGCCGCTCCGGCTGGGCCGGCGTGCAGCGCAGCCCCGTCCAGTGGGGCGGCGACCCGCAGTGCGACTGGGAGGGGCTGGCGGCCTCGGTCCGCGGCGGGCTGTCCTGGGGCATGAGCGGCGGGCCGTTCTACAGCCACGACATCGGCGGGTTCGCCCGCGGCCAGGTCGCGCCGGAGCTGTACGTGCGGTGGGCCCAGGCCGGGATCCACTGCTCGCACACCCGGTTCCACGGCATCGGGGAGCGCGAGCCCTGGGCGTACGGCGACGAGGCCGAGGACATCGTCCGGACGTGGTGCGAGTGGCGCATGCGCCTCGTCCCGTACCTCCAGGCCTGCGCCCTCGAGGCGGCCCGGACCGGCGTGCCGGTGATGCGGGCGATGGCGCTGGCGTTCCCCGACGACCTCGCCGCCGATCGGGACCTCCAGTACCTCCTCGGCCCGTCGCTGCTGGTCGCGCCCGTGGTGCGGGCCGACGGCCGCGTCCGCGTCGTGCTCCCCTCGGGTTCCCGGTGGTGCGAGCTCGCGACCGGGACCTGGCACGAGGGCGGCACCGTCCTCGACCTCGAGGTCCCGCTGGACACGATCCCGCTGTTCGGCCGCGAGGGGCACCTGCTGCCGCTCGGCCCCGTCGTGCAGCACACGGGCGAGCTCGACGGCCCGCTCGTCGTCGACGAGGTCGTCGCGTTCGGCGCACCGACCGTCCCGCTCGACCTGCCGGTCGTCGACGCCGACGGGCGCGTCGATGCGACCGTGACGCTGGCGCCCGACGGCGCCGGCGGCCTCACCGGCCTCGGAGCGCTGACCGGCGCGCCGACCCTCACCGTCCGCTGACGCGGCGGTCCGCCGGCCGCTCGCTCCCGACCCCCGTCCGCCCCGGAGGATCCTTATGACCGACGCGACCCTCGGCCGTCCGGCCCACCTCGTCGACGAGCACCCGACGTTCGTCACGCACCTCGAGTGCGGGCTGACGGGGGAGCGGTTCGAGGCCGACACCGTCCAGACGCTGTCCAGCGCCGGCCGGCCGCTGCTGGTCCGGTACGACCTGGACGCGGCGCGCGAGGCCGTGTCCCGCGACGCCGTCGAGGCGCGGCACGACGACTGGTGGAAGTACCGGGAGATCCTCCCGGTCCGGCGCAGCGAGGACGTCGTCTCGCTCGGCGAGACGTTCACGCCGCTGATCCCGGTGCCGCGCTCGGCCGCCCGGCTGGGCGCCTCGTGGGCGCTGGTGAAGGACGAGGGGCGCCTGCCGACCGGGTCGTTCAAGGCCCGTGGGCTCGGGATGGCGGTGTCGATGGCGAAGGAGTTCGGCCTGACGCGGCTGGCGATGCCGACGAACGGCAACGCCGGCGCCGCCATGGCCGCCTACGCGTCGCGGGCCGGTCTCGAGACCTTCATCTTCTGTCCGGCCGACACGCCCGAGGTGAACGTCCGCGAGATCGCGCTGCAGGGCGCGAACGTCTGGCGGGTGGACGGACTGATCGACGACTGCGGCCGCATCGTCGGTGAGGGGAAGGAGGCGATGGGCTGGTTCGACGTCTCGACCCTGAAGGAGCCGTACCGCATCGAGGGCAAGAAGACGATGGGCGTCGAGCTGCTCGAGCAGCTCGGCTGGGAGGTCCCGGACGCGATCATGTACCCCACGGGCGGCGGCACCGGCCTGATCGGGATGTGGAAGGCGTTCGACGAGCTCGAGGCCCTCGGCTGGATCGGTCCCGAGCGGCCCCGGATGTACGCCGTCCAGGCCGCCGGCTGCGCGCCGATGGTCCGGGCGTTCGAGGCCGGCGAGCGCCACGCCACCCGGTGGGAGGACGCGCACACGATCGCGAGCGGCATCCGCGTGCCGGCCGCCGTCGGTGACTTCCTGATCCTCGACGCCGTCCGCGACTCGGGCGGTGCGGCGATCGCCGTCGAGGACGACGACATCGACCGCTGGGCGACGACCGTCGCGCAGGAGGACGGCCTGCTGATCTGCCCCGAGGGCGCCGCGACGTTCGCCGCCTGGGAGCAGGGCCTCGAGCGCGGCCTCATCGGCCGGGACGACCGCGTGGTGCTGTTCAACTGCGGGAACGGCCTGAAGTACCCGATGCCGCCGGCCGACCGCGTCCTCGCCACGCCGGTCGACTGGGACGCGATGGCGGCGGGGGCGTGACCGGTCCCGGACGGCCCCGCGTCGTCGTCAGCGAGTTCATGGACCCGGCCGCCGTCGCGCGGCTGGCCGAGGGGGCCGACGTCCACGAGGACACCACCCTGGTCACCGACCGGCCGCGGCTGCTGACCGCCGTCGCCGACGCGGACGCGCTGGTCGTCCGGGACCGCACCCGCGTCGACGCCGAGGTCCTGGCCGCGGCGCCGCGGCTGCGGGTCGTCGGACGCCTCGGCGTCGGGACCGACAACCTCGACCTCGAGGCCCTCGCCGACCGCGGGGTCGCCGTCCGGCTCGCGACCGGGGCGAACGCCGTCTCGGTCGCCGAGCACGTCGTCGGGTCGCTGCTGGTGCTCTCCCGCCCCGCGTTCGGCGCTACCGCGCGCCTGGTCGCGGGGGAGTGGCCCCGGACCGAGCTGATCGGCCGCGAGCTCTCGGGTCGGACGCTCGGGCTGGTCGGGTTCGGGGCGACGGCCCGCGAGGTCGCGGCGCGGGCCGCGGCCCTCGGCATGTCGATCGTCGCATCGGACCCGATGGTCACCGACGGTGGGCCCGGGGTCACCATGCTCGACCTCGACGCGATGCTGGCCGTCAGTGACGCGGTCAGCGTCCACGCGCCGCTGCTGCCGTCGACCCGCGGGCTGATCGGCGCCGACGCGCTGGCGCGGCTGCCCGAGGGGGCGGTGCTCGTCGACACGTCGCGGGGTGGGGTCGTCGACCACGACGCGGTCGTCGCGGCGCTGCGGTCGGGGCACCTCGCGGGCGCCGCCCTCGACGTCTTCCCCGAGGAGCCGCTGACGCCGGCGCTGACCGCCCGGTACGCGGACGTGCCGGGGCTGCTGCTGACCCCGCACCTCGCCGGCGTCACCCGCGAGTCGAACGTCCGGGTCTCGGGCGTCGTGGCCGAGGCCGTGCTCGCCGCGCTGGCGGAGGGCGCCGGGGCGTGACCCCGCGGCTGCTCTGCGTCGGGACCGCGGTCGTCGACCTCGTGGTGGACCTGCCGGGGCCGCTCGCGGTCGGGGCGAAGCAGTTCGTCCCGGCGCTCCGGACGGTCGTCGGCGGGCCGGCCACGACCGCCGCCGCGGCGGCCGCCCGCCTCGGGGCCGAGGTCCGGCTGCTCGCCCCCGTCGGGGACGACGACCGCGCGGACGTGGTCCGGTCCGCGCTGGCCGCCGTCGGCGTCGAGGACGCCCTCGTCGTGCGGTCGGACGCCGCGACCGCGACGTCGCTGGTCCTCGTCACCCCCGACGGCGAGCGGACCATCGTGAACGCGACGCCGGACGCGCTGCGCGGGCCGCTCGACCCCGACGACGCCGCGGCCCTGCGTGCGGCCGTCGCGGCGGCCGACGCGGTCCTCGCCGACGTGCGCTGGCCCGCCGCGGCGGCGCTGGCCCTGGCCGCCGCCCGGGCGGCCGGCGTCCCGGGGATCCTCGACCTCGACCGGGCGCCGGCCGCCGACGCCGGGCTCCTGACCGGTCTCGTCCGGGCGGCCAGCCACGTCGCCGCCTCGCGCGACGGGCTCGACGACCTGCTGGCGGTCCACGCCCCGGGGACCACGACGGACGCCGACCCGGCCGCGGCGCTGGCCGTCCTGGCCGAGGTCTCGGGCGGGGCCGTCCCGCTCGTCACCCTGGGATCCGCCGGGGCGGCGTGGGCGGTCGATGGGGTCGTGGCGACCGCGCCCGCCCCGACCGTGACCGTGGTCGAGACGCTCGGCGCCGGGGACGTCTGGCACGGGGCGCTGGCCACGGGCCTCGCCGCGGGCCGTACGGTCGCGGACGCCGTCGCGGACGCGAACGTCGCCGCGGCGCTGCGGTGCACCCGCCGGGGCGGGTGGGAGACGCTGGCCGACGCCGCCGAGGTGGCGGCCGCACGGGAGGGATGATGACCGCACGCATCGGCCTGGTCGCGCTGGCGCGCGGCACCTTCGACCTCGGCGCCGCGGCGGACACGGCGGCCGCGCTTCGGGCGACGCTCGCCGCCGCCGGTCACGACGTCGTCGACCCGGTCGACCTCGCCGAGGACGGCGACGCCGCCGCGGCGGCCGCCCTCGCGCTGGCCGTCGCCGACGCCGCCTCGCCGCTGGACGCGGTGCTGGTGCTCGAGGCGACGTTCACCGACGGCACGCTGCCGTCGACGGCCGTCGCCCCGCTCCGCACCGACCTGCCGGTGGTGCTCTGGGGCGCGCCCGAGCCGCGGACCGGCGCACGCCTGCGGATGAACGCGCTCTGCGGGATCAACCTCGCCGCGTACCGCCTGCGTCACGAGGGTCGCGACGTCCGGGCCGTGTACGCCGACCCGGCGGGGCCCGACGCGGCGGCCCGTCTCGCCGCCGCGCTGACCGGCCCGTCGGACGCGCCGGCGCGGCCGGCGCCGCCCGCGCCGCCCGCGCCGACTGCCGAGGACCGGGTCCGGGCCGGGGCGGTCCGGGCCCGCCTCTCGGGGCTGACCGTCGGACAGGTCGGGGATCAGCCCGACGGGTTCGACCCCTGCGTCGCGGACCCCGCCGACCTCGCCGCGCTCGGCGTCGGGCTCGACCGCGTCGAGCTGTCCGCGATGTTCGACCGCGCCGCCGCCGCGGACGCCGCGGCGCTGGCACCGCTGCGCGCCGTCGTCGACGCCCGGGGCGCGGACGCGCTGGACCCCGTCGGGGTCGAGGCGACGCTGCGGCTCCACGTCGCCCTGCGCGGCCTCGCCGACGACCGCGGCTGGTCCGCGGTCGCGACGCGGTGCTGGCCCGAGTGCTTCGCCGAGGCCGGGGGCGCGGCCTGCGCCGCGCAGGGGATGCTCGCCGACGACGACCTGCCGGCGACCTGCGAGGCCGACGTGCTGGGGGCGGTCACGGCGGTGGCGCTGGGCGCCGCGGCCGGTCGGACCGCGTTCGTCGCCGATCTCGTCGACGCGGCGCCGGACGGCACGGTCGCGTTCTGGCACTGCGGGCTGGCCGCGCCGTCGCTGGCGCACCCCGACGAGCCCGTCGGGGTCACGGTCCACCCGAACCGGCGGGCCCCGCTGCTCCACGAGTTCCGGCTCCGCCCCGGACGGGTCACGATCGCCCGGTTCGGCCACACCGGTGGACGGCTGCGCCTGGCCCTCGGCGGCGGCGAGATCCTCGACGCCCCCCGGCCCTACACCGGGACCTCGATGGTGGTCCGGCCGGACACCCCCGCCGACGACCTGGTCGCCACCGTCATGGCGGAGGGTCTGGACCACCACTACGGCGTCGTCCACGGCGACGTCCGCGGGGTGATGGCCGCGCTGGCCGAGGAGCTCGGGATCCCCGTCCTGCCGCTCTGAGCCGACCGGGGCCGCGCGCCCGGGGCCGCCCCGGGGCCGACCCGGGCCCCTCAGCGGACGTGCGACCCCCGTAGTACGCTCGGCACGTACGTGAGCCGCCCCGCCGGGAACGGGGTCGGACCCCTCCCCGTCGGCGCGGACGCGTCCGCGCGGACCCCGGGGCGGCTCAGGGGTGGTGCGCACGACACGTGCCGCGGAGGCTCCGCGGCACGAGCACTGAGGAGAGGACGACACACGATGAAGAGGACCAAGCTGCGGTTCGCGGCTCCCCTCGCGGCGCTCGGGCTGGTGCTCGCCGCCTGCGCCGGGGACGCCGACGAGCCGGCCGCCAGCCCGGAGCCGGCCCCCGCGCCGGAGGCCGAGGAGAGCAACCCCTGGGACGACCTCGCCGAGGACGACTTCCTGGGCCGCGCCCTGGCCGGGGCCTACGAGGGCCGTTCGGTCAGCGTCTTCGGCTCGGAGCGCTCCGAGGTCGAGGCCGGCGCCTTCAACGACACCCTCGCGCTGTTCCGTGAGGCCACCGGCATCAACGCCGTCTACACGGGTTCGGCGGACTTCGAGCCCCAGCTCAACGTCATGATCCAGGGCAACAACCCGCCGGACATGGCGCTGATCCCGCAGCCGGGCGGCGTCGTCGGGTTCGCGCAGGCCGGCTCGATCCAGGCCGTCCCGGCCGCGGTCGTCGAGCGGACCAACGCGCAGTTCCCCGCCGGCACCAACGACCCGTACGTCTACGAGGGGAGCACCTACGCGCTCCGCTACAAGACGGACCTCAAGTCGATCCTGTGGTTCAACAACGCGATCTTCGCCGACAACGGCTACGAGATCCCGGACACCTGGGACGGCCTGAAGGAGCTCAGCGCCACGATGATCGCCGACGGCATCACCCCGTGGTGCGTCGGCATCGAGTCGGGCGGCGCCACCGGGTGGCCGTTCACCGACTGGATGGAGGAGATGGTCCTCCGCCTCGAGGACGAGAACCTGTACGACGAGTGGACCGCCGGTGACGTGACCTTCTCGGACCCGCGCATCGTCGCGGTCGCCGAGGAGATCCTCTCCGTCTGGAACACGCCGGGCATGGTCTACGCCTCGGGCGGCACCATCGCGGCCACGCCGTTCGGTGCCAACGCCGAGCCGCTGGTCAACGGTGACTGCGCGATGCACCGTCAGGCGCAGTTCTTCGCCTCGTTCTTCGACACCGCGGGCGGCACCATCGGCCCCGACGGTGACGTCGGCGTCGCGTACTTCCCGGCCGGTGGCGACGGGCGCACCCCGGTGCTGACCGCCGGGAACTCCGTCGGCGCGTTCCGTGACGCTCCCGAGGTCTGGGCGCTCATGACGTGGCTCACCGACAGCGAGGGCCAGGAGGCGCGTCAGCGCGCCCAGGCCGCGCGTGCGGCGGCGGCCAGCGGTGCGGGGGCGGCCTCCGGGTTCATGTCCTCGAACATCAACCTGGACCCGTCGGTCTTCAACCCGGTCGAGCAGACCTGGTACGAGACCCT
>JAFMLG010000065.1 GCA_017852335.1 Actinomycetota bacterium
GGCGCGGCCCGGACGGCCGAGCGCGGCGGTCAGCCGCAGAGCGCGCGACGCGTCCGGGTCCAGCACCTGCCCTGACCGTCCGCGGCCACGCGCGGACGCGGGCGGCTCAGAGCAGCCCGAGCCGCGAGGCCTCGGCGACGGCGCCGGCGCGGTTCCGCGTGCCGAGCTTGTCGAAGATCTCCTGCGCGTACGCCTTGACGGTCCGCTCGGTCACGCCGAGCGCCTCGCCGATCTGACCGTTGGTCTTGCCCTCGGCCATGCCGCGCAGGACCTCGAGCTGGCGCGGCGAGAGCTGCGGCGACTCGATGTCCTCGAGCACCTTCGACATGCTCAGCACCAGCGTGTCGTCCTCGTCGGTCGAGGCGACCAGCGGGTCGTGGAACACGGCGACGACGGGACCGAACCCGACGCGGTCGCCGTGGGTCAGCGAGGCCGGACCGGTGATGCGCTCCCCGTTGACGCTCGTGCCCGCGCTGGAGTCCAGGTCCTCGACGAGCACCGCGGACCCGATGCGGCGGATGCGGGCGTGGACGCGGGAGACGCGGGGGTCCGGCACGACGTAGGTGTTGTCCTCCCGGCGGCCGAGCAGCCCCTCCTCGGCGTCGAGCCGGATGGTCCGA
The DNA here is from genome assembly GCA_017852335.1 of Actinomycetota bacterium. GTDB lineage: Bacteria > Actinomycetota > Nitriliruptoria > Nitriliruptorales > Nitriliruptoraceae > CSBr16-57R1. The sequence continues at coordinate 621 of JAFMLG010000065.1, forward strand.
CCGGCCTGCGAGCCCTCGCCGAAGTGCAGCGTCGCGACCGGGACGACCCGGCCGGCCTTGCGCACGTCGGACATGGCGGACCTCCCCGTCCCGGGCCCCGTCGGGGGGCGGGCCGGTCCGGCGTCAGCCGCCGGGACGTCGCGAGCGTAGGCCCTCGACCGCCTCACGGGCCGTGAAGGCCGTCCCGACGGCGTCCCCGGGGCGTCCGTGGTGGTCCGAGCCGCCCGTGACGACCAGCCCCAGCTCGCCGGCGACGCTCCGCCACCGCTGGGCCCGCGAGCGGCGGTGCTCGGCGTGGTCGGCCTCGATGCCGGTGAGGCCCGCCTCGGCCATGCGGACGACCTCCGCGAGCGGGACCTCCTCGTCGCCGTCCCGGGGGCCGAACAGGCCCGGGTGGGCCAGGACCGCCACGCCGCCGGCACCGGCGATCAGCCGGACGGCCGCGACCGGGTCGAGGGCGTGCTTGGGGACGTGGGCCGGCCCGCCGTCGGCCAGGAACCGGTCGAAGGCCTCGCGCTCGTCCGCGACGTGGCCGGCCTCGACCATGGCCCGGGCGACGTGGGGACGTCCGACCGGGGCGTCACCGGCGAGCGCGTGCACGCGCGCCGCGTCGACCGGGACCCCGAGCCCCGCCAGCGCCGCGACGATGCGCCCGGCCCGGTCGCCGCGCTCGTCCCGGAGCCGCGCCATCTCGGCCGCGAGCCCGGGGTCCTCGGGGTCGATCCAGTAGCCGAGCACGTGGACGGACTCGGCCAGCTCGGCGCCGCCGCGGGTCATGACGAGCTCGGCCGAGAGCTCGACGGCCGGGACCAGTTCGAGGTCGTGGGCCGCGGCCGCGGCCGTCGCCTCGGCCAGCCCGTCGCAGGTGTCGTGGTCCGCGAGCGCCACCCCACCGAGCCCGGCCCCGGCGGCCAGGGCCACGACCGTCGCGGGGGACTCGAGCCCGTCGGAACAGGTCGAGTGGACGTGGAGGTCGAGCGGGGCGTCGGCGTCGGGCATGCGGCGACCGTAACCGGCGGCGGCACCGGTCGGGCGGAGGCCCACCGCTAGGCTCCCGCCCGTCGACGTCGTGGACGTCGGGCGACGCGTCGTCGTGCGGAGGGGCCGGGATGACCCAGGCGGTGCGGGTGCTCTCGGCGGTCGCGTTCGACGTGGCCCACTTCGACGCGACGGGGCGGGCCGACCCGGCCGTCCGCGTCCTCTCCGAGCTGCCCGGCCGGTCCGAGCCGTTCCACGTCAGCCGCGTCTACAAGGGCGCGCAGGGCCGGTACGAGGAGGTCCTCGTCATCGCCGACCCGGACGGCGTCGTCGTCTGGGAGTCGGCCCCGCGCCTGATCCGCCTGCGCGGCGAGATGTTCGAGGACCTGTTCCGGCTGACCGTCGACGAGCCGATCGGGATCGCGTCCGCCGGAGAGCACACCCTCGCGCTGTACCTCGACGGGGCCCTCGTCGCGCGGGTCCCGCTGTTCGTCGAGGCGCCGCGGTCGCTGGTCGCGACCGGCACGACGATGGACGCGGTCGAGACGGCGCTGAAGAAGGGCTCGCTCGTCTGGCTCCGCATCCCCCAGCGCGGCGGCGGGGACCTGCAGCGCCCGGCCTGGTACGTCCAGGACGGCCGGACCATCTACGTCCTGAAGGGTGGGGAGGAGCAGGAGCTCCCGGGCCTCGAGGCCGCGGCACGCGTGACCGTCACCGTGAAGTCGAAGGACGTCCCGGCCACGATCGCCGAGCTGCCGGCCGACGTCCGGGTCGTGACCGACGCCGAGGAGTTCGACCGCGTCGCCGGTCTCGGCCTCGGGACGCGGCTGAACCTCCGGGACGGACAGGCGGCGCTGGACCGGTGGCGGCGCGACTGCACCCTGGTCCACCTCACCCCGCTGGGCTGACCGCCGCCCCGGGGTCGGACCGCCGGCCGCGCCGGCGCCACCACCCGGCGACCGCGCCGACGCCGGCCACCGTCGCCGCCACCCACGGCAGCGCCCGCCACCACCCCGCCGACCCCGACGTCAGGGTGACCGGCCGGACGTCCCCGACGGGCAGCGCCCAGGTCACCGTCCGACCCTCCAGACGGTCCCCGTCGTGACGCCGGACGGGCCCCGGGACCGTGACGCGCAGCACCGGCCGGACCGCCTCCGCGGTCAGCGCGGCCAGCGCCGCGCCGGAGGGTCCGACCGGCGTCCCGTCGACCGCCAGCCCGGTCGTGCCCGGCGGCGTCAGCCCCGCGGTCCCGGCCAGCGCGACCGCACCGCCCCGGGACGTCGTCACGTCGAGGTCGACGCGGAGCGCCGGGTCGTCGGCGGCGAGGCCGTCGTCCAGCGCGCCGAGCGCCGCGGCCAGCGCCGGCCCGTCGGGCACGTCCCGACGGTGGGCGAGGACGAGACCGCCGTCGGCGTCGACCGTCCGCTCGGTCCGCCACCCGCGGGCCGGATCGAGCTCGGCCAGCGCGACCAGGCCGGGGTCGACCCCGAGCGCGTCGAGCTCGCGGAGCGTCGCGCCGTCGATGCGGACGGCGAGGACGACCTCCGCGCCCCCCGTGACGTCGAAGGCCGCGTCCGCCGTGACGTCGATGCGGCAGCCGGTCGCGACGAGCGCCGCGAGCACGAGGACCGGCACGGACCGCGTCATCCACAGCCCCCGGTCCGACCGTCGCCGGAGGCTAGTGGCGGCGTAGCGTCCGGCCGATGCGTCCCCCGCCGCCGCCCGCCCCCGAGGCCGCGGCGCTCGCCGCGGTCCCGTCGACGCTGGCACGGCGGGCGGGGCTCCTGCCGCTGACGCTGCGCGACGGCGTCCTCCGCGTCGGCACGGCCGCCGCGAGCGGCACCGCGCCGGACGACGCGGCGGCGCGACGCCGGGCCGAGGTCCTCGAGGAGGTCCGGGTCCGGGCCGGCGCCGTCGCGGTCGAGACCGTCCCCGTCGTCGACCCCGTCGCCGGCCTGCTCCTCGCCGAGGCCGGACGGACGCTCGCGTCCGCGACGACCGGCGGCACCGACGCGGTCGCCGTCGTCGACGCCGCGCTCGACGCCGCGGTCGGCCGGGACGCCAGCGACGTGCATCTGGAGCCGACACCGGAGGGGCTGCGGCTGCGGCTCCGCCGCGACGGCGACCTCCACGACCTCGCGACGCTGCCCGCGGCGCTGCGGGACGCGGTCGTGGCCCGCATCAAGGTCCGGGCCGGCCTCGACGTCGCCGAGCGTCGCGCCGCCCAGGACGGCCGCATGGTCCACCCCACCCCCGGCGGGGACGTGGCCGTCCGGGTCGCGACGCTGCCGGCCCGCCACGGCGAGCGGGTCACGCTCCGACTGCTCCCCCGGGGCCCGGCCGCGGCCCTGGACCGGCTCGGCCTGCCCGGCGCGGTCGTCGCCGCGCTGGCCGGGGCCGGCGCGGCGCGCGACGGACTGGTCGTGCTCTGCGGTCCGACCGGATCGGGGAAGACCACGACGCTGCACGCGCTGCTCGGACGGCTGGCCGGCGGGTCGCGGGCGGTGATGACGCTGGAGGACCCCGTCGAGCGCGAGGTGCCCGGCGCGACGCAGACCCAGGTCGACGCGGCGGCCGGGCTGACGTTCGCAGCGGGACTGCGCCACCTCCTCCGCCACGACCCGGACGTCCTGCTCGTCGGGGAGGTCCGGGACGCCGAGACCGCCGTCCTGGCGCTCGAGGCGGCGCGGACCGGCCACCTCGTGCTGACGACGCTGCACGCCGTCGACGCCCCGGGCGCCGTCGACCGGCTCGCCGACCTCGGGCTGCCGGCGGCCCGGGTCGTGCCGGTGCTCCGCCTGATCGTCGCGCAGCGACTGCACGCGGTGCCCTGCCCGGGCTGCGCCGCCGGCGGCTGCCGCGACTGCGACGGGACCGGCACGCGCGGCCGCACGGCCGTCGCCGAGGCCGTGGCGTTCGACGCGGCGCTGCGCGCGGACGTCCTCGGCGCTCCCGACGCGGCCGGACGGCGCCGGCTCCTCGACGCCGCCGCCCACCCGCGGCCGGACGACCTCCCGGCCGCACGGGCCGCCGCGGGACCCGCGCGGACCGGCGCCGTCCTCGCGGCGGCGCCGGGGGGCCGGACCTGACGCGTCGATACCCTCGCCCCTCCCGGCGCGGCGATCCCGCGCGAGCGACGATCCAGGAGCGACGATGCCCACGCGCGAGCAGGTCATGGAGGCCCTGGCCACCGTCATGGACCCCGAGATCGGGAAGCCGATCACCGAGCTCGGGATGGTCGAGGACGTCGCGATCGCCGGGGACCGGGTCGGGGTGAAGGTCAAGCTGACGATCCCCGGCTGCCCGCTCAAGGACCGCATCCAGACCGACGTCACGGCGGCCGTGTCCGGGCTCGGCGACGTCTCGGACGTCCAGGTCGCGTTCGGCTCGATGTCCGAGGACGAGCGCCAGTCGCTGTCCTCGCGGCTCCGGGCCGAGCGCGGCGCCGCGAACCCCGAGATGGAGATCCCGTTCGGGAAGCCGGAGAACCGCACGAAGGTCATCGCGGTCGCGTCGGGGAAGGGCGGCGTCGGGAAGTCGTCGCTGACCGCGAACCTCGCCGCGGCGCTCGCGGCCGAGGGCCGCAGCGTCGGCGTGCTCGACGCCGACATCTACGGCTACTCGATCCCGCGCATGTTCGGCGTCAGCGGGAAGCCGGTCGCGTTCGACGGCATGGTGATGCCGCTCCAGGCCCACGGCTGCAAGATCATCTCGATCGGGTTCTTCACCGACCCGGACCGCTCCGTCATCTGGCGCGGCCCGATGCTGCACCGCGCGCTGCAGCAGTTCCTCGGCGACGTCCACTGGGGCGACATCGACTACCTGGTCTGCGACCTGCCGCCGGGGACCGGCGACATCGCGATCTCGCTGGGGCAGATGCTGCCCGAGGCCGACATGATCGTCGTGACGACCCCGCAGCAGGCCGCCCAGAAGGTCGCGCTGCGGGCCGGTCGCGCGACCGAGCAGACCGGGATGCGCGTCACCGGCGTCATCGAGAACATGGCGACGTTCGTCGCCCCCGACACCGGTGTCGAGTACGACATCTTCGGGTCCGGTGGCGGACAGGAGCTGGCCGACGAGCTCGGCACGACGCTGCTGGGCCGCGTCCCGATCGACCCGCGGCTGCGGGAGGGCGGCGACGCCGGCGTCCCGATGGTCCTCGGGCACCCCGACGCACCGGCCTCGCAGGTCATCCGGGACATCGCTCGCGGGATCGTGCAGCGCGACGGCGCGGTCCTCGGTCGCCGACTCCCCCTCAGCGTCGCCTGAGGACGACCCGGGCCGAGAGCAGCCCGACGCCGAGTCCGGCGACCGTGTCGCTGAGGTGGTGCACGCCGACGTAGACGCGGGAGACCGCCACCGCGCCGGCCGCCGCGGCCACCGCCAGCCCCGTCACCGGTCCCCGCCCGCGGGCCAGGGCGTCCGCCATCGCGGCCGCGACGGCGGCGTGGCCCGACGGCCAGGACGAC
>JAFMLG010000015.1 GCA_017852335.1 Actinomycetota bacterium
GCGGCCGCCGCGCCCACCGCCGCGGCGACGTCGAACTGCCGCGAGAACCGCTCGCGCTCACGGGACAGGTAGACCTGCCGGTCGACGCCCTGCGGGAACACGCGGGCCGTCGGAATCAGGTCGCGGTCGGGGTCCAGCCAGGCGACCAGCAACTGCGCGGCCGGCTGGCGGACCAGTCGGACCGTCAGCAGCGCTGTGTCGCTGGACAACTCGGTCGTCTCCGCACCGGTGACCGTGACCAGCGGGGCGATCTCCGTCGCGCCGCCGGGGATGTACTCGACGAACGGCATCGGGACGGTCAGCGCGGCGGTCGTGACGAGGGCTGCACCGGCGGCGGCCGGCACGGTGCGTCCGCTGCCGGCGCCATCACGCCCGCCCTTCGCGCCGCGGAGCCGCTTCCGCCGTGGCGGGGCCCTCATGTGCGCCGGGCCTCCGCCGCGGCCGCCCGCCACAGCACGACGCCGAGCACCGCCGACCACACCGCGGCCAGGCCGGACGCGGGCCGGACGACCGCCGATGCGACGCCGAGCACCACTAGCACCGCCGCCAGCGCCTGCCCGAGGCGACCGGTGGACCGGGACGCAAAGCCCGGATCGCCCGACGCCCGCCACAGCACCGCGTGGAGGATGCGGCCCCCGTCGAGCGGTGCGGCCGGCAGCAGGTTGAACGCGACCAGACCGAGGTTCAGCCACCCCGTCAGCCCGAGCACCAGCCCGACGGCGGCGCCGACGTCCCCGCCGAGCCACTGCTCGGCCGTCGCGGCGCCCAGCCCGCAGGCAGAGGCGACGACGAGGCTGGCCCACGGCCCGACGGCGGCGACGGCCAGCTCGGACCGCGGCGTCCGGCCGTGGTCGCCGAGCTCGGTCACGCCGCCGAGCGCGAACAGCCGGATGCCGCCGATCGTCCCGCCGCGGTGCCGGGCCTCGAGTGCGTGGGCCAGCTCGTGGACTAGCACGGAGGAGACCAGCAGCACCCCGACCAGCACCGAGAGTCCGGCGGCCATCGCCGCGGCGAACCGCAGGGCGAACCGGTCGACGACGGTGACCGCGACCAGTCCGACGACCAGCAGCAGCGAGGCGTGCAGCCGCACCGGCACCCCGGCCAGCGTCAGCGTCGGCGTGCGGAGTGCGGGCATGCGGCGACGCTACCGGCGCCGGCGGCTCACCCCGCGGGCGGCGTCTAACCAGCGGCGACCCAGAGCGTCACCGTCGCGCCGGCGACGACTGGTTCGCCCGCCAGCGGCGCCTGGCGGATGACGAAGCCGGGTGCGACGACGGCGTTGACCTCCTCGACGACGTCGACGACCAGGCCCTGCGCCTCCAGGCGTGCCCGCGCATCCGCGAGCGCCCGTGCGGTGACGTCGCGGACGCGGACCTCGGCCGGGCCGGTGCTGGTCACGACCCGGACGGTCGTGCCCCGGTCCACCCGCGACCCCGGTCCGGGGTCGGTCCGCACGACCGTCCCCTCGGGCAGAGTCTCGGAGGTCTCGCGGCCGCCGGGGACCGGCACAAGGCCGGCGGCGCGCAGCCGCGCGAACGCGTCGTCACCGCCGGCACCGGCGACCGTCGGGACGGTGACCAGGTTCGGGGCGGTGGCGACGGTGACGTCGACGCGGCCACCGGCGGGCAGCGTCGCGCCGGGGGCCGGGTCCTGCGCCAGGACGGTGCCGGGCTCGGCGGTCGCCGACTCGCGCTCGAGCACCCGCCCGGTCCGGAGGTCCGCCGCCGTCAGCGCCGTCCGGGCCTCGGCGAGCGCCGAGCCGACGATGGACGGGACCGCGACGTCGGGGTCGGGCGGCGGCAGGGCGGTCAGCGCCCGGACGGCGATCACCAGCACCGCGACGGCGGCCAGGCCCAGCCCGAGGAACCCGGCGGTCCGGCGGGCGCGCTCGCCGGCGCTCCGGACGACGGTCGCGTCGCTCGGCGCCGGATCGATCGCGGGCGCTGCGCCGGCCGTCGCTCCGCCGCCAACGGGATCGACGCCGTCCCCGGCGCCGCCCGTCCCGGCCGGGGTCGTGACGGCGGTCGGCACGGGCCGCTTCGGCGCCGGCGGCCGCAGCGGCAACGGGGTGTCGCCGCGGCGGGCCCGCTCGAGGTCAAGGCGGACGTCCTCGGCGTGCTGATACCGACGGTCGGGGTCCTTCGCGAGCAGCCGCAGCGCGATCGTCTCGGCGTGGCGGGAGACGCCGGGGACCAGCTCGCGCGGGGGCGTCGGCGTCGCACGGACGTGCTGCAGCGCGACGGCGACCGGTGTGTCGCCGGTGAACGGCACCTGCCCGGTTAGCAGCTCGTACAGCACGACGCCCAGCGCGTACAGGTCGCTGCGGGCGTCCACCCGCCGGCCCTGCGCCTGCTCGGGCGACAGGTAGGCGGCGGTGCCGAGGACGGCCGCCGTTGCGGTCACCGTCTCCTCGCTGATGGCGCGTGCGATGCCGAAGTCGGTGACCTTCACCGCCCCGTCCTCGCCGAGCATCACGTTGCCGGGCTTCACGTCGCGGTGGACCAGCCCGTGCTCGTGCGCGTATCCCAGCGCCGCCGCGGCGTCCGCCACGACCTCGAGCGACCGGTCCTCGAGCAGTCCGCCGGCGTCGATGGCCTGCGCCAGGGTCCGACCGTGGATGCGCTCCATGACGATGTAGGGCTGGCCGTCCTCGGTCCCGGTGTCGTGGACGACGACGAGGTTCGGGTGCGCGAGTCGGGCGACGTGCCGGGCCTCGTCCTGGAACCGCGCGGTGAACGCGGCGTCCTCGCGGAACCGCTCCCGGAGGACCTTGACGGCGACCTCTCGGTCGAGCAGTCGGTCGTGGGCCGCGTGGACCTCGGCCATGCCGCCGCGGCCGAGCATCCGACCCAGCTCGTACCGGTCGGCAAGGACCCGACCGGCGCTCACCGGCCGCCCCCCGCGGCGCTCCCCCCCAGGGGCGTCACCCGCCGTCCTCGGTCCGCTCGGCGGTCAGCAACGGGATCGCCTCGATCATCCGGCGGGCGTCGTTCAGGTCCGCGGCGGGCCGGCCGGCCTCGAACACCGGGCGCAGCGCCGGCGGGACCTGCGCCAGCGGCACCCCGGGCCGCTCGTGGACACGGCGGAGGTCGAGCGGGCCGACCTGGACGTCGAAGCCGCGGAAGATGACGACCTCGTCCCCGGCGACGCCGACGAGGTACGCGCGGGACAGGAGGAACTGCCCGCCGGCGACGATCCCCCCGCCCAGCACCGCCAGTGTCAGGACCGCGACCAGGCCCCGCAGCGCCAGTCGCTCCCCGCGGCCGAGCAGCCGGCGGCGGCCGGGTGTGGCGGGTGTCCGCGCCCCCCGGTCGCCCGAGAGCCGCTCGACCTGTGCGGCCCAGCCGGGCCCGCCGTCGGCGGCCGGCGTGCGGCGGCGGACCGGTCCGTCGGTCCGGATGACGATCGGACCTCCGGGGGCCGTGGGAGCGGCCATGTCGCCGTCGACCCGGCCGGGGGTCGTCCCGCCGGTCGCGGCCTCAGCGGCGATGAGCAGGACGGTGACGTTGTCGGGACCGCCCGCGGCGTTCGCCGCGTCGACCAGCGCCGCAGCGGCCGCGTCGTCGTCGGGGTTCGCGGTCAGCAGCGCCGCGATGTCGTCGTCGGGGACGACGCCCGAGAGTCCGTCCGAGCAGAGCAGCAGCCGGTCCCCGGCGGCCAGCGGGACCGCGAGCACGTCGACCTCGACCTCGGTGCCGACCCCGATCGCCCGGGTGATGACCGAGCGGCTGTGATGGGTCCGCGCCTGGTCGGCGGTGATGCGGCCCTGGTCGACGAGGGCCTGGACCAGCGTGTGGTCGTCGGTCAGCTGCGCCAGTCGGCCGTCGCGCAGCAGGTACGCGCGGGAGTCCCCGACGTGCGCGACGTGCGCCAGCCCGTCGCGCACCAGCACGGCCGTCAGGGTCGTCCCCATCCCCTCGAGGTCCGGCTCGGTCCGGGCCCGGCCGGCGACGGCGGCGTTCGCGGCCGTGACCGCCTCGACCAGCGCGGTCCGGGTCGCGTCCTCGTCCGGAAGGTCCGCGGTCTCGAGCGCGGCCAGCGGCTCGAGGGCCGTCGCGGACGCGACCTCGCCGGCGCGGTGACCGCCCATGCCGTCGGCCACGGCGAAGACCCGGTCGAGGATGAGCAGCGCGTCCTCGTTGCGCTCGCGCTGCCGTCCGACGTCCGTGCGCCCGTGGGCCGTGACGTCCACGTCAGGCCTCCACGAGCTCCACGACCACGTCGCCCAGCTCGATCCGGTCGCCGGCGGCGATCGGGTGCTCGGCGGCGCGGACGCCGTTGACGCGGGTGCCGTTCGTCGAACCGAGGTCGATGACCCACCAGGCGTCACCACGGCGGACGAACGCCGCGTGCTCACGCGAGACCGTCGTGTCCCGGACGACCAGGTCGCAGGCGGTGCCGCGGCCGGCGACGACCCGGCCGCCGTCGAGGACCAGCCGGCCGCCGGCGTCGACCCCGCTGCGCACCTCGAGTGTCGGGTCGGTCACGCCGGCCCCGGGCGCGTCCACGCCGCCCTCGGGCCCAGCCTCCGTCGTCGGTGCGGGACCCCATCCCTCGACCTCCTCGACGTGGCCGGTCAGGCGGAATGTGCCGGCCGGGACGAGGTCGTCCCGCTCGACACGGACCTTGACGGGGCCAACGAGGGTCCAGCCCCGTTGGGCCGCGGTCTCGGCGACGACCGTCCCGAGGCCGCGGGGCAGCGAGACGCCGTGGCGGCCGAGGCGGGCGTGGTCCGTCGTCCCCAGCGCGATGCGGAACACGTTCGGGACGAGGACGCCATCATCGGTGACGGCCTGCTGCTCGGCGAGGTACTCCTGCAGCGCCTCGGCCAGCTCGGCGGGTCGCAGGCCGGCGCGCACGAGCCGGCGCAGGACCGGCTCGGGGTCGCCCCCGAGCCCGCGTTCGAACTCGCGGAGGATGCTCACGCGTCGAGGCTAACGGCTGGGGCGGGCGCGAACTGGGGCCGGCGGACGGTCCGTCCGCGCCGGAGGGGGGCTCCTGGCGAGGGGTACTCTTGCCCTCGCACCCCGGGCGGGTGGCGGAATTGGCAGACGCGCACGGTTCAGGTCCGTGTGTCCGCAAGGACATGGGGGTTCAAGTCCCCCCTCGCCCACCGGACCTCACCGCCCTGCGGCCTCGATCGCCGCGAACTCCTCCGGCGTCAAAGGCAGCACGGACAGCCGGTTCCCGCGCGCCAGCAGCTGACAGTCCCGCAGGGCCGGCAGCACCCGCAGGTCGTCGAGGGGGACGAACCGCAGCCGTCGCTTCGGGGCGACCGTGACCAAGTCCCACCGGGGGGCGTCGCGGGGCGAGCGCGGGTCGTGGTACTCGGACGTCGGGTCGAACTGGGTCGGGTCCGGCTCGGCCTCGCCGACGATGCGGGCGACGCCGGCGGCTCCCGGCGGCTTCGCGTTCGAGTGGTAGATGACGACGAGGTCACCGCGCCGCATCTCGCGCATCAGGTTGCGGGCCTGGTAGTTCCGGACCCCGTCCCAGCCGGACCGTCGCTCGCGGACGAGGTCGTCGTACGAGAACGCGTCGGGTTCGGTTTTCATCAGCCAGTGGCGCATGCCGGCGACCGTACTCGCGGGGCGGGGCCGCTCCGCCGCCCCTAGCCTGTCCCCGACGGTTCCGGGAGGCCGGCGTGGGCGGGCGGCCGTACTAGGGCAGTGGCGACTACCGTCCCGCGGCTGAGCGGGGTGGACCGTCGGGATCGGTTCGCCGGGGAGCTGACGCGGTGACCCACCTGCGAATCGTGGCCCGTCTCGACGTCAAGGCGCCGAACCTCGTGAAGGGCGTGCGGCTCGAGGGACTCCGGGTGCTCGGCCCGCCGGCGGAGTTCGCGACTCGGTACTACGCGGACGGGGCGGACGAGATCCACTACCAGGACATCGTGGCCTCGCTGTACGGCCGCAACGGCCTCCGCGACCTCGTCGAGGCCACAGCGATGTCGCTGTTCGTCCCGCTGACGGTCGGCGGTGGGCTCCGGAGCGTCGAGGACATCCGGGTGATGCTTCGGGCCGGGGCCGATCGGGTCTCGCTGAACACCGCCGCGATCGCGCGGCCGGATCTGATCGAGGAGTCCGCGCACGTGTTCGGCGTCCAGTGCGTCTGCATCGCGGTCGAGGCCGTCCGTGCGGGCACTGGGTGGGAGGCGATGACCGACTGCGGCCGGGAGCACACCCACCGCGACGCGGTCGACTGGGCGGAGGAGGCGGTCGCCCGCGGTGCCGGTGAGATACTCCTCACCGCGATCGATCGGGACGGCACGCGCAAGGGGATGGACCTCGCGCTGCTGGAGGCCGTCCGCGACCGCGTCGACGTCCCCGTCCTGCTCCACGGCGGAGCCTGGACGGCGGCGCACGTCAGGGAGGCCGCCGCGGCCGGCGCCTCCGGCGTCCACCTCGCCTCGATGCTGCACCACGGGGCGACGACGATCGCCGAGCTGAAGCGGGACCTGGCCGAGGCCGGGGTCGAGGTCCGACCGTGACCCGGGTCCAGCTGGTCGACTACGACGCCGGCAACATGTTCAGCATCCACCGGGCGCTGATGGAGGTCGGGGCCGATGTCCGCGTCGTCTCCGGCGCGGAGGACTGGGACCCCGACATCGGGCACGTCGTCCTGCCCGGCGTGGGTGCGTTCGGGCATGGCATGGGGGTCCTGCGCGCCCACGGTCTCGACGTGGCGCTCCGTGATCACGCCGTGCGAGGTCGCCCGCTGATGGGCGTCTGCCTCGGGGCCCAGCTGCTGTTCGAGCGCAGCGAGGAGTTCGGGTCGCACGAGGGGCTCGGGCTGCTCCCCGGTGCGGTCCGGCGGATCCCCGCCGACGCTGGTCGGGTCCCCCACGTCGGGTGGGCCCCCACCGAACTCGACCGTCCGGATCACCCGCTGCTGGGCGGGTACGACGGACGACCGTGGTTCTACTTCGTCCACTCCTTCATGTTCGAGCCCTCCGGCCCGGGCGACCTCCTCGCCCATGTCCGGATCGGACCGAGTAGCGTGGCCGCCGCCGCCGGCCGCGATTCGGTCGTCGGTGTCCAGTTCCACCCGGAGCGGTCCGGTCCCGTCGGGATCGGACTGCTCCGCAGGTTCCTCGCGTGGGGAGGCGACGATGCCTGAGGTCGGACCGTCCGGGACGATGTACGGCCTGCCGTCCGACGTCCGGTTCTGCACGCGGTGCGTCATCTCGAACCAGCGGCCGAACTCGGCCGTCGAGTTCCAGCACACCGCGGCGACCGCGAAGGAGACGATCGCGTTCGACGCCGACGGGGTCTGCAGCGCCTGCCGGGTCGCCGAGCGCAAGGCCGCGACCGACTGGGAGGCGAGGGACGCCGAGCTCCGCGAGCTCTGCGACCGTCATCGCCGCGACGACGGCCGGTACGACTGCCTGGTCCCCGGCTCCGGTGGGAAGGACAGCTTCTACCAGGCGCACGTGTTGAAGCATCGGTACGGGATGCATCCGCTGACGGTCACGTGGGCTCCGCACATCTACACGGAGTGGGGCCGTCGGAACCACGACCGCTGGATCCACGCCGGGTTCGACAACTACCTCTGCACCCCGAACGGTCGTGTCCACCGTCTTCTCACCCGTCTCGCCGTCGACCAGCTCCTCCACCCCTTCCAGGCCTTCATCCTCGGGCAGAAGATCCTCGGGCCCCGGATGGCGGCCCAGCTGGGCATAGAACTCGTCTTCTTCGGCGAGAACGAGGCTGAGTACGGCAACCCCATCGCTGACATCGAGTCGGCGCGGCGTGACCCCCGGTTCTTCGCGACGAACGCCACCGATGAGGTGTTCATCTCCGGGGTCCCGGTCTCGGAGTTGCTCGGGCGGTACGGGCTCGAGCCGAACGACCTCCACCCCTACCTGCCACCGGACCCGCAGATCGTCGCGGACGCGGGCGTCGAGGTGCACTACCTCGGTCACTACCTGCGCTGGCATCCTCAGGGGGCGTACTACTACGCCGTGGAGCACGGTGGCTTCGAGGCCGCCCCCGAGCGCACCCCGGGGACGTACAGCAAGTACAATTCGATCGACGATCAGATCGACGACCTCCACTACTGGACGACCCACATCAAGTTCGGGATCGGCCGCGCGACCTATGACGCGGCGCAGGAGATCCGTAACGGGGAGATCACGCGCGAGGAGGGAGTGGCGCTCGTCCATCGCTTCGACGGGGAGTGGCCGGCGCGCTTCGAGGACGAGCTGATGCGGTACCTGTCGATCGACGAGCGCAGCTTCGGCTCCGTCCGCGCTGAGTTCGACACCCCCGACCTGACCCCGGACTCGTTCCGCGACCGGGCCGACGCGTTCAGGCCGCCGCACCTCTGGCGGTCCACGGCCGACGGCTGGGAACTCCGGCACCGGGTCGCCTGAACTCGTCGCGCGGCTGTCGCTCGAATCCTGTCGTCTTCGGGGTCGGACACAGGCCGGTGCCAGCAGCGACTCGGCCATCGCCACCGCTGCACGGCGCCGACCGCGTTCGAGTCGCCCGACGACCCACCACCGCTCGAGAGCCCCGGAGGACCCCGAGGGGCCGTGCTCGGGCACCGGGGCGCCGGTCTCCCGGGCGCCGTCAGTCCAGAAGTAGCGACGCCAGCGCGGCCACCGATCGCTCCAGCCGCGCGAACGTCGCCTCAGGGGTGACCCCGCTGCCCTCGAGCGGATTGGCGACATCGTCCCCCGGGTCGGGGCGTCGGAAGGGCCGCCGGGCGTGCGCAGCGGCGACCCGCAGACGGGGGGTCGGTGGAAGGCCGACGACCGCTGTCGCTCCGTCGGCGTCGCCGGTCGGAATCGGCTCGTCACGGACCGCCGTGAGCAGCGCGACCAGTTCGTCGAGGACGAAACACCGGGTCACGACGCCGTTCGTCCGGGCCCCGATGAGATCGGCCTACTCGCGGGTCATCGTGAGAAGCAGATCCGCGACCGCCGTCGCGTGCTCGTCGAGGCCGCGCGAGCGGTGGGTCGAGAGGTCGAGGCCCCGGGATCCCGCGAGGTCCTGCATCGCCGGGAGGGCGGGGACGCCGGTGGCAGCGAACACGCCGGCGCTCGACACCGTCCAGGTACCACCCCCGGAGCCGCGGTGTCCCGTGAGTTCGGCCGCGAACAGGGCCGCGGCGGCGGGGCTGCGTGCCTGGTTCGCCTCGCAGACGAAGGTGACGTTCACGGGGCACTCCGAGCGGCATCGTTCTGCGTTGACGCTTCGGCGCTGAGAATAACGCGGCCGCCGGTAGCGTCGAACGACGAGGGGTGGAGGTGTCGGTGCTCGACGGACTGCTGCCGCTCGTCGATCCCGGTGCGGTGTTCGCCGTCCTGTTCCTGCTGGTGCTGTTGGGGCCGCTCGCGGCCGAACGGGTCCGCCTTCCGGCCGTCGCGGGGCTGATCCTCGCCGGGACGATCGTCGGACCGAACGTGCTGGGTGTCCTCGGGCGGGGATCGTTCATCGTGACGCTTGGGTACGTCGGCTTGCTCTACCTGATGTTCCAGGGCGGGCTGGACCTGGACCTCGACGGGTTCCGGCGACGGCCGGCCGACTCGCTGGCCTTCGGCGTCCTGACCACCCTGGTTCCGCTGCTTGGTGTCGCGTGGGTCGCGGTACGGCTGGGGCTCTCGGCCCCAGCAGCACTGGTCGTCGGGGCGGCCCTGACGTCCCACACGCTGCTGGTCCAGCCGCTCGTCGCGCGCTACCACCTCGGGCGGACGCGTGGGATGACGGCGACCCTCGGTGCGACGCTGGTCGCGAACCTGGTCGCGCTGCTGGTCCTCGCCGGCGCGCTGGCCGCAGCACGCGACGCGGGATGGGGGTTCTGGGTCCTGTTCGGACTCGCGCTCACTGTGTACGGCGCGGCGGTACTGGTCCTGCTGCCCCGGCTGACGCGGTGGTTCTTCACCGGGCTCGGCCAGGATCGGCAGGTGCGGCTGACCTACCTGCTCTCGGGACTCGGGGTCGCGGCACTGGTCGCGCGACTCGTCGGCATCGAGCCGATCGTCGGGGCGTTCCTCGTCGGCGTCGCGTTCAACCGCTTCGTCCCATCCGGCACGTTGATCGCCGAGCGGGTCCAGACACTGGGGTCGTCGCTGTTCATCCCGGCCTTCCTCGTCGCGACCGGGATGCTGTTGGACCCCGTCGCGATCGCGACTGACCCGGCGACGCTGGGGATCGGCGCGGCGCTGCTGGCCGCGACGGCCGTGACCAAGTGGCTCGCCGCCGAGGTCTCCGGGCTGGTGCTGCGTGCGTCGGGACCGGAACGGCGGCTGATGTTCGCGCTGACCGTCGGACAGGCGGCGGGCGCGCTGGCCGCCGTCGTCGTCGCGCAGGAGGCCGGGCTCGTAGACCGGCGGGTCGTCGACGCGGTCGTCCTCGTCATACTCGGCGCTGCGCTGCTGGCCGGGGCGGTCGGGGAGCGCGCCGCGCCGCTGGTCGAGGCGCCGGAGGACGACGAGGCGCCCCTCGGGACCCGGGTCGTCGTGCCGGTGTCCAACCCGGCGACGGTCGAGGGGCTGGTCCGGGTCGCTGCACTCGTCGCCGCGCCCGACTCGGGCGCGGTCGTCTCCGTGAACGTCCAGCCGCTGGGTGCCGAGGTCGGTGCGCGTCGGGCCGTGCGCGAGCTCGCGGCCGAGGCCGAGCGGGTCGCGCTGGCCGCCGGGGCCGAGGTCGTGACCGGCGCCCGGGTCGACGCGTCGATCGTCGGTGGGGTGCTCCACACCATCGCCGAGCGCAGCGGCACGGCCGTCGTGATGGGGTGGAAGGGCTGGGCCAGCGGCCGAGAGGGGCTGTTCGGCACCGTCATCGACCAGGTCGTGGAGCAGAGCCCCGTGCCGGTGCTGGTCTGCCGGCCCGGCGATGTCGTCGACGGCGGCCGGGTCGTGGTGGTGCTGACCGGTGACGACCTGTCCCCGGCCGGCCGGCGGGGCACCACGCTGGCGTTGGAGGTCGCCCTTCGGGCCGCTCGGCAGGCCAAGGTGCCGCGGCTGGTGGTGACCGACCGGGACCCGGCCGCGGTCCGGCCGGCGCTCCGTGGCTTCGGCGTGCCCGAAGATGTCCAGGTCCTCGGCGTCGACCGGGTCCCGGCGGGGCTGGGAGAAGAGCTCGAATCGGGCGACCTGGTTATCGCCGCGGTCCCGCCGACCCCGGCCGCCCTGCGGGGTGAGGCGACCGACCTGGCCCGGTCCGTGCCGGCCCACACCGTGGTGGTCTGCGTGCCGCGGTGAGCGAATCCCGGGAGCTAGAGTCGAGGCGTCGAGGGAGGCCAGCATGGGGCGGTGGAGTCGCGGGTCGAGTCGTTCGCGGGAGGCTTTCGTCGCCTCCGGGTCGGAGGAAGCCGCCGGCGCCGGTGCCGTCGAGGTCCTCGACCGGGTAGCGGACTCGGTCGAGTGGGTCCGGCGGAACGCGGGCACCGCCGGGTTCGATCTGGACGGGACCGGTCGGACGACCGAGGAGCGCGCGGAGCTGCTCGACCGGCTCGGGATCGTGACGTTCCCCTCCGGTCTCCCGGAAGAGGCGCTCGGCGAGATCCGCGACGTCCTCTTCCGGTTCGCCTCGGACGTCCGTGCCGGACGCGCGCCCGCCGGAGTGGCCGCCTTCCGCCGCAGGAACTCCGGGGACGACTACCGGACGATGGCCGAGTCGGAGACCGCGGTCGTGAGCGTTCGCGGGGACGATGACGACGGCGTCGACGCCGGGATGATCGACCTCTTCAACGTCGACCGCCTGCTCCCCGACCTCGGCCCCGCTCTCCGTGAAGCGATGCTCTCGGTCGGCACGATCGAACTTCTGGAGCTCGCGACCGGGGCGACGGTCGAGGATCGGAACCTCAACGCCTACATCAACGAGTCGGTGACCTCTACCCGGGGGCTGCACGTCGATTCCTACAGTCGCAAGCAGTTCAAGGTCTTCGTCTACCTGACGGACGTGCTCTCCCTCGATGACGGCCCGTACTGCTACGCGCCGACCTCGCATCGACTCGAGGGAATGGAGGAGGCGAATCGACGACTTGCGGGAGCCTTCGGCCTCTCCCACACCGACGTCCGACTCTGCCCGCCGGAGCTTCCGCTGCCGCTCCTGGCGCCGGCGGGCACGATCATCGTCTCCGACCAGGGCGGCGCGCATCGGGGTTTCCCTCAGGTCCCGGGGAGTCGTCGGATCCTCGGTGTCCTGAACTGTCGAATCACCCGGTAGCCGGGACCCCGACCGGAGACACACAGGCTCCCCCGATGGCCGTCCTCCTCGCAAGGCCGCGAAGCGGCCGCCGTGGTGTCGTCGTCCTGACGCACAAGGAGGTGAAGTGGCTGTACGGCGGCGCCTCACCACGGCTCCGACGTCGCCACCGGTCGCACCTCCAGCAGAGGGTCGACCGACTCCGAGACCGGTATGCGTTCGGAGTCCACGCCGGTCGGCGGCTATCGCCGTCGAGTGCGGCACTCGACGAGCGCTGGGAGTTCGTCCTCGCGACCGAGCGCCTCGCTCCGACACTTCCCGGCGCTCGGCGCATCGCCCGGTCGTCGGCGCACTTCATCCCGGACGGTTATGGCCTCCCGGCGGCGGAGCGTCGGACCTGGGATCTGGTCCATGTCGCGACCCAGAGTGCGGGGAAGCACTGGTCGAGGTTCCTGGCAGCCTCGGCTGCTCTGCTGGCCGGAGATCCGTCGCTGCGCATCCTCGGCATAGCCACCCGGGTACCGGGCGGCCCTTCCCTCCGAGACCAGGCGTCCGAGGTCCTCGGCGACAATCTCGGACGATCCTTCATTCTGGAGGAGCCGGACAGCCTCGGATTCCTCAAGGGGTGGCATCCCCGGATCATCGAGCGCATTCTCGCGGAGACGAAGGTCCTCTGCCTGTTCTCCGAGATCGAGGGCTCGTCGAAGGTCGTCTCCGAGGCCAGCATGGCCGGATGCCTCGTCGTGCTCTACGAGCAGCTGATCGATTGCTGCATCGAAGTCCCGGACGACGCGACGCACATCCGGCGGATGCGACGTGGCGCCGAGGCCGAGACACTCGCCGCCGCCATCCGGAGCGCCGACGGCCACCGGCCCGACCGAGCCAGCCTCGCGGCCTTCTACGGCGAGACCGCCTCGATCGCCCATCTCCGCACGAGGCTGAATGAGATCCTCGGCCACCCCGTCGACCTCGAGGACACGGAGGGCCTGAGGTTCCGTCTACCGGCCCACTCGGACGTCGGGATGCCATGGGTCCGTCGCGGTCCAAGGACGACGACAGCAGATGCGATCGACTTCGACACCATGCATCGCCTCCTCGACCATCTCGAAGGTCTGCCGCAACCCGGCGGTCAGGCCGGCGACTCCTCCGTCACGTGAGGATTCCCCAGGAATCGAGCGCAGGGGCTCCGAGGGTGTGATCCTCCGCCAGTGCTGCCTCGATCCTTCGTGCAGCTTCCGCTCCGGAGGCGTCGGCCCAGGCGCGGCTCCGGTTGGCCAGGTCCTCCGCAGCTGCATCCGACCAAGATGTCGACTCCCGGAGGAACCGATCGTCGAAGGGGCCGATGCCGAGGTCTGTCATGAAGGCGTATTCGGTGAAGCCGGTCAGATGGGCGCTGGGAGTCCCGCTGACTGCGGCCTCGAGGAGCACACCACTCGCCTTCTCCGCGAGGACGGCTGCGACCCCCGCCCGAAGGAGCGTGGCGGTCCTGCCCGCGTGGGCTCGTACTCCCACGCGGCTCGCGAGGCGCAGCACGGCCTCCCGCTCGCGGGGGTGAGGTGATAGCACCGGTACGAGTCCGCTGCTGGTGAGCACGGGCACGATTCGAGCGAGCAGCTCTCCGAGTTCCTCGAATCGCCAGATCGCGGTCGTCGCGATGACGACGTCCCGCGACGGACGCCTCGATCCCGGCGGCTCACTCGAGCGTGATGGCATGGAGATCCCGCCCGTGACCCGGAACGCGTCCGGTCGCCCGCCCAGCCCTCCGTAGTACTCGATGTCCTTGATGCCCTGACAGAGCACGACGTCCACGGGCAGGTCGGCATATTCGCGATCCAGCGCTGTCGGTGCGTGAGGGACGTACACCGACGGAATCTCGCGCTGCCGTGCGTGCCAGACGAGCAGGCGCTGGAAAGAGTGCTCCAGCGAGGACACCGCGACGACCCGTGGCCGGTGATCGTCGAGGAACGCAGCGATTGCCCAGTCCTCGGCGACCGCGCGGTTCAGCGTCGCAGTGAAGAGGTGTGGGGCGAAGCCCGCTGACTGCGCGATGTCGATGAGCCGACCTTGTCGCTCGTTCGTTCGGGCACGCGCCTCGATCGACCAGCGGTTCTCGATGACCGCAGTCGGGGCCGGTGATCCCAGGGCGACATGATGGTTCTCAGTCGACCACGCTCGGAGGACCCCGTCGTGCATCGCGATCCGCACGGTCGCGGTCCTCGCCGGGGGCGTGCGCCGGACTAGGCGACGGCGGAGTCGGTCGGCGGCTCGCCCGACGGCTGCTCGCGCCGGTGTTCGCACGGATGTTCGCGCGGATATCGGGAGGAGATTCATCCGATCCCAGGCGCGGCGTCCGGTCCACGTGAGGCGTGGACGGATGGACCAGATGATCCGGTCCTTAAGGAGCGGCCCGAGGAGTTCATCGACTCGG
The DNA here is from genome assembly GCA_017852335.1 of Actinomycetota bacterium. GTDB lineage: Bacteria > Actinomycetota > Nitriliruptoria > Nitriliruptorales > Nitriliruptoraceae > CSBr16-57R1. The sequence continues at coordinate 14,584 of JAFMLG010000015.1, forward strand.
GCCTCAGTCAGTTCGACGGAGGTCGAGAGCGTCCCCGTCGCCGGGCACCCCTCCATCACATCCGTCGGAGTCGATTCCGACACCGACAGCCGAGACATGGCCACTCTTCGTCGCATCTCCGGGAGGGGCGAATCTAGTGGCCCACTGCGGTGGTCAGGCCGCAGACGTGGCCTCGTACCCGGCCTCGACGACCGCAGCGAGGACGGCTGCTTCGTCGGCATCGCCCGTCACCTCGAGCCGGCCCGTGGCGTGGTCGATGGCGACCTCCGCGACGCCCGGCACCGCGCCGACCTCGGTGCGGACCGCCTGCTCGCAGTGGCCGCACGTCATGCCGGTAACCGAGTAGGTGCGGGTCACCATCGCGGTCTCCTGGATTGAGATACGGGAGGATATGCCGCTGCGCGTAGTGTGGGTGGCGCGTCGGAGGGTCAACGATGGTCGGCACGCCGCGGCTCGCCTGGGAGGTGCTGGTCGAGCTCGTACCGGGGGCGTTCGAGGATCTCCGCGACGTCGTCGTCCGGCGAGCGACGCTCGACATCGACCTACCCGGGGTCGCCGGACTCCGGCTCACGATGGGACGCCTCGGTGACCGGTTGGTCCTGGTGGGACTCGAGCCGATCGTGACGGGATCAACGGTGGCCGCGCCACCCGGCACCGGTCCGGCACCGACTGAGGTGCCGCTGGCGGTGGCGCTGCTGGCGCTCGGGCGACCGGTCCCGGTCCTCGCCACCGGGACGGTGCTGCAGCGCGCTGTGCTCGCCGCGCTCGTCGCCGTCCCCGCTGGCACGACCGTGACCTACGGCGAGCTGGCGGTCCGCGCCGGCGCGCGGGGAGCGGCACGGGCCGCCGCCCGTGCGATTGCGACCAACCCGGTTCCGCTGGTCCTGCCCTGTCACCGGGTCGTACCGGCCGCGGGTGGCATCGGTGCGTACGGCTGGGGGTCGGAGGTCAAGGCCGCCCTGCTGGCTCTCGAGGGCGCTGGGGTGCCGGCGGGGCGGCGCGCGCCGGCCGCGGTCATCCGATGAGCCTCCCCGGATCGGGCGCGCACGAGGCATGGATGGACGTCGCGTTGGCCGAGGCGGCGCTGGCCCCTACGCACGGCGACGTCCCGGTCGGCGCCGTCGTCGTCCGCGACGGGGTCGAGCTGGGGCGCGGACGGAACCGCCGCGAGATCGATGGCGACCCGACCGCGCACGCCGAGGTCGTCGCGATCCGGGCGGCCGCGGCGGCGCTCGGGACGTGGCGGCTGGACGGCTGCACGCTGGTCGTGACCCTCGAGCCGTGCACGATGTGCGCCGGGGCGCTGGTCCAGGCCAGGATCGGGACGCTGGTCTACGGGGCCGACGACCCGAAGGCCGGGGCGGTCGTGTCCCTGTTCGACGCCGTCCGGGACCCACGGCTGCCGCACACGGCCGAGGTCGTCCGGGGGGTCCGCGCCGCCGAGTCCTCGGCGCTGCTGCGGGCGTTCTTCGGCGGGCGCCGGGCCTGATCGGGCCCGGTTGCCGGGTCTCGGCGACCCCCCGTACCCTTCCGCCTCCGCGCTCCCGAACGGCCGTCGGCCGCGCCGGGGCGTCCGGAGGGATCGCATAGTCCGGCCGAGTGCGCCCGCCTCGAAAGCGGGTAGGCCCGCAAGGGTCTCGAGGGTTCGAATCCCTCTCCCTCCGCGCAGTCCCGGCCCTCGGCGCCGCGTGGCGTCCGGAGGCCGGTACGGAGGGTTCGCCTAGTCAGGCCTATGGCGCACGGCTGGAATCCGTGTTGGGCTTCACCGCCCTCGGGGGTTCGAATCCCCCACCCTCCGCCGAGCCGCCGGCACGCCCGGGCGGTGGTCCGCCGTCAGGCGATCGTCGCCTCCGCCGCCCGTCCGGATCGCGCGACCACCACCGCCGTCACCGCGCAGAGCACCGCCACCGGCACGAACGGGTGCAGGCCGCCGGTCCGGCCGAGCACCGCGTCGGTCCCGGCGACGAGCGCCCCGACCGCCGGGGGCCCCAGCGCCAGACCGACGCTGAACGCGACGTTGAACAGTCCGAACGCCCGGCCGCGGGTCCGTGTCGTCGCCGCCAACGAGACCGCGCCGGCGACCGCCGGGAAGATCACGCCGTACCCGGCACCGAACACGGCGCTCGCGAGCATCAGCACCGCGAACCCCTGCGCCGGCACCGCCTCGGCGGCGGCCATCAGCGCGAGCGCGACCGCGATCGTCCCGAGCCCGGCACCGATCGCCCCGTCCGCGGCACCCCGGTCGACGCGGTTCGCGAGCGGGGAGAGCATCACCAGTGCGGCGATCAGCGCGTAGACGCTGAACAGCGCGCTCGACGTCGCCTCGGCGAGGCCGACCGCGACGACGGTCTCCCGGAGGAACGCGGCTAGCGTCCCGACCGCCGCCATCCAGGCGATGGTCGCGAGCAGCGCCCGGCGGACCGAGGGCTTCGCGGCCAGCTCGCGCATCACGGCCGCGCTCGAGGCGCCGGCCTCCGCCTCCGCGACGGCGTCGGCGCCGGCGGTCGGGTCCCGCGACTCGTCGACGCGGACGTCGCGGAGGAACAGCAGCGTCACCAGCGCACCGACGACCTGCAGGGCCGCGACGACCTGGAACGCCAGGGCCGTGCCGCTGCGTGCGGTGAGCACGGCGGCCAGCGCCGGCCCGACGGTCCACGCGGTCCCAATGACGGCGCCGTACCGGCCGAAGGATCGCCCGGCCCGCCCGGCCCGGGTGCGGTCCCCGGCCATCGCGAACACCGCGGTGACGTGGACGCCGCCGACAATCCCGTGGAACGCCCGGATGAGGATGAACAGGGGCACGCTGGTCGCGAGCGCGTAGCCCAGCACCGCGACGCCGTTGAGGAGGAACCCCAGCACGGTCAGGCGCCGTCGGCCCAGCCGGTCCAGCAGGATCCCGCCGACGACATTCGCGGGCAGGTTCGTCGCCGAGTAGGCGCCGACGGCCAGGCCGACACCCAGCGCGCCGGCCCCGAGGCCGGCGGCGTGGCCCGCGACGATCGTCACGAGCGTCGTGACGTCCATGAAGGACAGGAACAGGGCCGCGCCGGCGGCCCGGACCCCGAGGGCGCGGTCGGGGGACGCTGCGACGGCCATGCGCGCTCCGGGGAGCGACGCGGTCGGGAGCCCCGTCGCGAGCATGAGGGTACCGCCGGGCCCGTGGCGGCCTCAGGGCGACCGCTCGGGGCGGCCGGGTCGCCCCGGACCGTCACAGGGCCGGGTCGCCCCACCGCGCTACCGTCGCCCCGCGGTGGGGTGCGGTGACGGGCGCCCCCGGCGACGTCCACCGGTGAACCGGGTCAGGGCCGAGAGGCAGCAGCCCTAAGCCAGGCTCGGGCGGGTGCCGGTCGGGCGCCCGTCGCCGGACCCCACCGCCCGGGTTCGGGGAGGGAGCGGACGGTGGCGTACCAGTCCCTCTACCGCCGTCACCGGCCGACCGCGTTCACCGACGTCGTCGGTCAGGCGCCGGTCGTCCGGACCCTCACGAACGCGATCGTCGAGGACCGGCTCCATCACGCCTACCTCTTCACCGGCCCGCGCGGCACCGGGAAGACTTCGATCGCCCGCATCCTCGCGAAGGCCGTGAACTGCGCGGAGGGGCCGACGCCGACCCCCTGCGGCACCTGCGAGTCCTGCACCTCGATCGCGGCCGGGACGTCGCTCGACGTCGTCGAACTCGACATGGCCTCGCACGGCGGCGTCGACGACGCCCGCGATCTCCGTGAACGCGCCCAGTTCGCCCCGTCGGTCGGACGCCGCCGCGTGTACATACTCGACGAGGTCCACATGGCCTCGACCGCGGCGTTCAACGCGCTGCTGAAGCTGATCGAGGAGCCGCCGGCGCACGTGCTGTTCGCGATGGCGACGACCGACCCGCAGAAGGTGCTGCCGACGATCCTCTCCCGCGTGCAGCGCCTGGATTTGCGTCGCGTCGCGGCCGAGGACGTCGCCGCGCACGTCGTCCGCATCGTCGGGGCCGAGGGGCGCGAGATCGACGAGGCCGCGGTCGAGGCAATCGTTCGGGCGGGGGACGGCTCGGTCCGCGACACGCTCTCGGTCCTCGAGCAGGTCCTCGCCTTCGCCGAGGGTCCGGTCACCGGCGCGGACGTCGCGCAGGTGCTGGGCACGACGCCGACCGCGACGATCGTCGCGACGGTCGACCTGCTGGGCGCCGGGGACCTTGCCGGGCTGCTGCGCACGGTCGCTGGCCTGGTCGACGCCGGGCAGGACCTCCGCCGGTTCACCCTGGACCTCGTCGGGCATCTGCGTGACCTGCTGGTGCTGCAGGCCGCGCCCGAGCACCCCGAGCTCGTCGATGCGACCGCCGAGCGCCGCGCCGAGCTGGTCGCGCAGGCCGCACATCTGCCGCGCGAGCGAGTGCTGGCCGCCCTCGAGCAGCTGGCCGGGACCGTCGTCGAGCAGCGGCAGGGCACGCCGCGGCTGCCCCTCGAGCTGGCGCTCGCGACGCTGACCGTGCCGGCCGGCGGTGCCGCGCCCGGCGGCGCGGTCGCCGCAGTGCCGGTGGCGGCGCCGGCGGCGGTGCCGGCCCCAGCGGTCGTGCACGCGCCGGCGACGGCCGTCGCGGCGTCGGCCCCTGCGGCCGCGCCTGCGCCCACCCCGGCGCCCGCGCCCACCCCAGCGCCCGTGCCCGCACCCGAGGCGGCACCGACGCCGGCCCCGGCTCCGACCGCCTCGACGCCCACCACGGCCTCGGACGATCCGGCCCCGGTGTCGGCACCCACCGGGCCGGCGGAGGCGCTGGCCGCCGTCGTCGCCGGCTGGCCGGCGGTCCTGCAGGCGATCGGAGCCGAGTCGACCCCGACGATGGTCGTGTACGAGGCCGCTACGCCGACCGCCGTCGACGGCCGGACGCTGGTCCTCGCTTACGGCCCGCACCACTCGTTCCACGCGGACCAGGCCCTGAAGCCGGACAACGTCCGCATGCTCGGCGCGGCGGTCCGCCGGGCCTGCGCCGTCGCCGTCGACCGCGTCGAGTCCGTCCCGGCCGGCGGCGCCGCACCGGAGGCGGCCGCCGCGACGCCGGCCGCCGCCCCCGAGGCGCCGGTCCCCGCCGAACCGGCCGCCCCGGCCGACGTCGAGCGGCTGCTCGCCGACCGCCTCGACGCCCGACCGGAGGCCTGAGGGGCCCCGTCGCTAGGCTGCTCCGGGCCGACGAGGATGGACGCAGGTGTACGAGGGCGCCCTCCAGAGCCTCGTCGACGAGCTCGGACGCCTCCCGGGCGTCGGGCCGAAGAGCGCGCAGCGCATCGCGTTCCACCTGGTCGCCGGTGAGGACGCCGACGCGCGGCGGCTGGCCGCGACCATCGTCCGGGTCCGCGAGACCGTGACGACCTGCACGCGATGCTTCAGCGTCGCGGAGCAGCCGCTCTGCCGTGTCTGCCGCGACGAGCGGCGGGACCACGGCTTGATCTGCGTCGTCGAGGAGGCCCGCGACGTGTTCGCGATCGAGCGGACCCGCGACTTCGCCGGCGCCTACCACGTGCTCGGTGGGGCGCTCTCGCCCCTCGACGGCGTCGGGCCCGACGAGCTGCGCGTCGCCGAGCTGGAGGCCCGGGTCGCCGAGGGCGGCGTCCACGAGGTGATCCTCGCGATGAACACCAACGGCGCCGGCGAGGCGACGGCCGCGTTCCTGTCGCGCCGGCTCGCGGGGACCGGTCCGCGCGTCACCCGGCTGGCGTCCGGGCTGCCGGCCGGCGGGGACCTCGACTACGCGGACGAGGTGACGCTCTCCCGCGCGTTCGCGGGTCGGAGGGAGGCGTGAGCGCCGCCCCGGCCGCCCCGGCCGCGTCCTCAGCGCCGGTCGTCGTCCAGAAGTACGGCGGGACATCGGTCGGGGACGTCGAGCGGCTGCAGCGGGTCGCCCGGCGCATCGCCGACACGCACCGGGCCGGTAACCGCGTCCTCGCCGTCGTCTCGGCGATGGGGGACACGACCGACGACCTCGTCGGGATGGCCGCCGCGGTCAACGGTCGGCCACCGCAGCGTGAGCTCGACATCCTGCTGACGTCCGGCGAGCGCATCGCGATGTCGCTGCTGGCGATGGCGGTCGAGGCCCTCGGCGTGCCGGCCCGGTCCTTCACCGGGTCGCAGGCCGGGATCATCACCGACGCCGTGCACGGCAAGGCCCGCATCGTCGACGTGACCCCGCAGCGGGTCCGCGACGCGCTCGACGAGGGGCGGGTCGTCATCGTCGCCGGGTTCCAGGGCGTCAGCCGGGACACCAAGGACATCACGACGCTCGGTCGGGGCGGGTCGGACACGACGGCGGTCGCGATGGCCGCGGCGCTGGACGCCGACGTCTGCGAGATCCACACCGACGTCGACGGCGTCTACACGGCCGACCCGCGCCTCGTCCCCGACGCGCGGAAGCTCGACCGGCTGTCGTTCGAGGAGATGCTCGAGCTGGCCGCGCAGGGCGCGAAGGTCCTGCAGGTCCGCTCGGTCGAGTTCGGACGCAACCACGGCGTGCGCATCCACGTACGGTCGTCGTTCAACGGCAGCGAGGGGACCTGGATCGTCCCCCAGGAGGACATGGTGGAGGACGCGATCATCTCCGGGGTCGCGCACGACACGTCCGAGGCGAAGGTCACCGTCGTCGGCGTCCCCGACCGTCCGGGCGTCGCGGCCGGACTGTTCTCGGCGCTCGCCGGGGCGACCATCAACGTCGACATGATCGTCCAGAACGTCTCGTCGGCGGGTCGGACCGACATCTCCTTCACCGTCCCGCGCGGCGAGGTCGACGAGGCCCGCGAGCTGCTCGCGCCGCGGCTCGGCGAGATCGGCGCCGAGGACCTGGTGGTCGACCCGGCCGTCGCGAAGGTCTCGCTGGTCGGGGCCGGGATGAAGACCCACCCCGGCGTGGCCGCCCGCATGTTCACGGCGCTCAGCGCCGCCGGCGTGAACATCCAGATGATCTCGACGTCGACCATCCGCGTCTCGGTCGTCGTCGCCGACGCCGACGTCGCCACCGCCGTCCGGGCCGTCCACGACGAGTTCGCACTGGCCGGCGACGCCGTCGTCGCCGAGCAGGGCGCGGGCTGATGGGCGTCCGGCTCGCGATCCTCGGCGCCACCGGGGCCGTCGGCGCCGAGCTGCTCCGGCAGCTGGACCGTCGCGGCTTCCCGCTCGACGGCGACCCGGTGCTGCTGGCCTCGGACCGCTCCGCCGGCCGTCGGCTGCCCTGGCGCGGTGGCGAGGTCGAGGTCCGGGAGGTCACCGCCGAGGCCTTCGAAGGGGTCGACGTGGCGCTGTTCAGCGCCGGGGCGGACCGGTCCCGGACCTGGGCGCCGGTCGCGGCCCGGGCCGGCGCGGTCGTCGTCGACAACTCCTCGGCCTGGCGGCGCGACCCCGAGGTGCCGCTGGTCGTCGCCGAGGTGAACCCCGTGGATGCCAGCAACCGGCCGCTCGGGATCGTCGCGAACCCCAACTGCACGACCATGGCGCTGATGGTCGCCGTCGGGCCGCTGCACCGCGCGTTCGGGCTGCGGGCGATGGTGGCGAGCAGCTACCAGGCCGCGGGCGGTGCCGGGCAGTCCGGCATCGACGAGCTGGCCGCCACCCAGGCCGCCGTCGACGGGCGACGCGAGGACCTGCTCCACGACGGGGCCGGCGTCGAGGCATCGGTTCCGACGTCGGTGTTCGCGCGGCCCATCGCCCACAACGTCGTTCCGTTCTGCGGGTCCTACCGCGACGACCGGTACACCGACGAGGAGCGGAAGCTCGTCGACGAGTCGCGCCGGATCCTCGGGGTTCCCGACCTCGCCGTCGCTCCCACCTGCGTCCGTGTCCCCGTCTACGTCGGGCACGCCATCAGCGCCCGGTTGACCTTCGGCCGGCCGGTCACCCACGCCGACGTCGTCGGCGCGCTGGCCGGCGCGCCGGGGCTAGAGCTGGCCGACGCGATCGGTCCGGAGGGGGAGCCGCTCGAGCTGCCGACGCCCCTGGCCGGCGCCGGCCGCGACGAGGTCCTGGTCGGTCGCATCCGCGAGGACTACGACGACCCGTGCAGCGTCAACCTGTTCGTGTCGGGCGACAACCTCGTGAAGGGCGCCGCGCTGAACACGGTGCAGCTCGCGGAGCTGGTCCTCGCCTGAGAGGCCCGGCGCGGTGACCGGCGGAGGTCAGCGACCGGTCGCGCGGACCCGAATGAGCCGGGCGACGCCGACCACGCCGTCGCGTGGCCGGATCTTCTTGCCCTCGGCGCGGCTGCGTGCGGCGTAGCTGATGGGGACCTCGCGGTACCGGGTGTCACCGCGGAGCAGACCACCGGTCAGCTCCGCCTCAATCTCGAACCCGTCCGCGGTGAGGTCGAGCTGCTCGTACCGATCGCGTCGGAAGAACTTGTGGCACGTGTACGCGTCCGTCACGACCCGGTCGAAGAGCATCGAGGCCACGGTCGAGATGGTCCGGTTGCCGACCGTGTACCAGTACGAGTAGGACGAGTTCGCCCCGAACTGCCGCGTCCCGAAGACCACGTCCGCCTCGTCGGCGAGGATCGGGTGGATGATGGCCGGGATGTCGGCCGGGTCGTACTCGAGGTCCGCGTCCTGGACGCCGAGGACGTCGCCCCGGGCCAGCGAGAGGCCCCTGCGCAGCGCCGAGCCCTTCCCACGGTTCTCGCGGGCGCGGACCACGACGACGCGTTCGGCGGACGGGACCCAGCCGTGGGACACCTCGTCGGTCCCGCCGTCCGTCGAACCGTCGTCCGCGACGACGAGCTCCCACGCGCAGGGCATGGCGACCGATCCGAGCCGACGAATCGCCGTCTCGAGGGTCGCCGCCTCGTCGTGCACCGGCATCACGATCGAGAGCAGCACAGAGATCCTTGACCGGCGGAGGATGCAGGACGCTACCCTGATTTTCAGCAATGGGGCGAAGTACTCGGGGCGTCCGGCGTCCGCGCCGGGGAAGAGATGGGGCGATTAGAGGTCAGCAGGGGGTGCTGCTCGCCGGGGTGGCCGTGGCGTTCCTCGTCGGCGCCAACATCGCGTGGTTGAACCCCGACCCCGACGCCGCCGCGTACCGGCCGTCCGCGGTACCCGTCCTGTGGCAGTACGACGCCGATGCCGGCGTCGAGATCGTCTCGGCCGCCTACTTCCCGGAGGCGTTCCTCCAGTACCCCGAGCGGATCTCCCGGCCGGGCTACCCGGCGGCCGTGCATGCACTCGGAACGGTCGTCGCCGGCTTGGCCGCACCCCTGCGCGACCTCACGCCCCTCGAGGCGGCGGGGGTCGGGTACCTGCTCCTGAAGGTCATCGTCGTCACCTCGGCCGCGTTCGCCGCGTTCGGGCTGCTCCGCCGGTACGTGGACCCGCGGGCCGCCCTGCTGGCATCGCTCCTCCTCGTGCTGCATCCGCTGGTGCTCGAGTACTCGACGACGTTCCACACCACGGAGCTCCAGCTGCTCGGGGCGATCCTCGTGCTCCGTGTCGCCCTCTGGGGGGTCGAGCGCCACGACCGTCGGGCCGCGGTGGGCGGACCCCGGTGGCGCGGGGTCGCCGACGCCGCGATCGTGGGCGGCGTGGCCGGGATGCTCATGCTGGCGAAGCCGGTGCTGGTCGCGCCGCTCGCGGTCCTCGCCGCGCTGGTGCTGTTCGGGCGGCTCCTCGAGGTCGCCGCCGGGGCCGTCGCCTTCGTCCTGCCGCAGGTCGTGGCGCCGGTGCTCCTCGTCGCGGCCGGCATCCCCTACCGGAACTGGGAGGTCGAGGAGTACGGCCAGGGCGTCTGGCTGCTGGAGGCCGCCCGTGAGGGGCCGGCGGCACTGCTCCGCGGGGCGACGGAGCTGCTGCCGGACCTCGTCGTCGCGGTCGCGGAGTTCCACGGGGTGCTGGTCCTCCTCGCCGTCCTCGCCGTCTGGTCGCGGTGGGTCCGGTTGGACCGCCGGGCCGCCACGGTCGCGATCCTGATGGTGCTGGCGTCCGTCGCCCAGTTCGTCGCCGTCCGCCGCACGGCCGCCTACATGACCGCCGACGTCGGGATCCTCGTGTTCGGTGCGGCGGGGGCCGCCGTCGTGCGGGGGCTCGACGCGCTGCCGTGGCGTACCGGGACCGGGCCGGCCGGGCTGCCCCGCGGCGCGGGGGTCGTGGTCGGGGCCTGGCTGCTCGTCGGACTCGCCGTCCTCGGGAACCTGCCGTGGGTCGCGCCGTGGGACCAGCAGGGCCGGGACCCGGCCGTCCTGCAGAACCAACTCGACATCCTCGAGGATCCGGTCCGGTTCTCGGACGAGGATCGGGCGCGCGCCCGGGGCGGGGTGATCGTGGAGCCGATCGACTGAGATCGCGGCTCCGCTGGGTCCTCCCCTCGTCCGGATCCGCCCGGTCAGGACGTCCCGTCCCACCCGAACCATCCGGGGCCGAGTCGGAGCGGGAACGCGAAGCCGTACAGCCCCTCCGCCTCGGCCGCCCGGACGACGTCGTCGAACGTCGGCGCCTCGGTCTGGAAGAACGCGAACCGGTCGCCGCTCTCCGGTCCGACGTTGAACGCGTCCTCCATCCAGACGATGCAGAAGTACGCCGCGAGACGGGACGCGGCGGTTGCCGGCGTGCCGGGCGCCGGGCGGCAGCGGATGGGGAGTCCCGGGCTGCTCCCCTCGAGGGCGGTCACGGTCGCGACGGCGTGAGGTGGCGCGGCGGGGGTGGTCCGATCCCACCAGTCGAGCGCCGTCCTTCCGAGCGGGTCGAGCAGGACCAGGGCCGCGATGGCTGCTGCCACGGGAGGGCCGACCCGTGGCGCTCGACCGCCGCCGGCGACCGCCGCGGTCCCGGCGACGGCGAGGACGACCGTGGCGAGCATCAGCTTGCTGCCCCCGTAGCCGGTGATGCCGTCGGCGACGGCGAGGGCGGCGAGCCAGACGGCGAGCACCGTTCCGGCCGCACCGAGGGTCGCCGCCCCGACACGTACCGCGAGAATCCGATGGCGGGCGACGCCGCCGATCGCCAGGGCCGTCGCGAGCACCGCGGCCCCGATCGGTCCCGGTCCGACCTCGATGATGCTGCTCCCGACCTCGACGCCGGCGGTGAACGCCGTCCTGCCGAAGGACAGGACGGTCCTGACGGCCCCGCTCCCGACGAGCAGCGCCACGGCGCCGGCAGTGACGATCGCCGCGCCCACGGCCGTCCCGATGGTCGGGCTCCACCCTCTCCGCAGGACGTCCCGCGCGGGACCGGCGATGACGACCATGATCGGGAGCGCCGCCGCCCCCGCCAGGAACGGCCAGGACCCCTCGACGAGCACGGCCGCGAGGATGAGTTGGAGGACGAGGACGGCGCGGGTCGTGCGCGGCAGCCCCTCCGCGGTCAGGCCGAGGACGGCGGCCCACACGACCACGACCCAGGTGATGGCCCACGCCAGCGTCGCGAAGCCCAGCTGCATCGGCAGCCCGACGGTCAGCAACTGGAGGACCCCTCCGAGCGTCAGTCCCCCGACGAGGGCGCCGAGGGCCCGGCCCCCGCGCCCCGGGGGTGCGCCGCCGGGTCGTGCCGCCCCGAGGCCGGCCCCGACCGCCAGCGCGGCCATCACCACTGCCGTCCCGAGGAGGAGGGGGAGCAGCGCCGTCGCCGCGGTCGTGGCCGTGATCGCTGCGAGCCGAGGGTCGGCCGCGGCGGGCCCGGCGAGACCGAGCTCCACGAGGGCGATGCCGGGCGTCGCGAACGACGTCCCGTACTGCGCCGCCAGTTCGGCCCCGGACGGTCCGCCCTCGAGGATCTCACGCGCGACGCCGACGACGTGCGCGTTGTCCTCCTCGCCGAGCATCCAGGCCAGCTGTGCGACGGGACCGGCGTGGAGCAGTCTCGCCGTCGCCCACGACGTCGCGGCGGCCGGCAGGAGCAGGGCGGAGGCACCGAGGGCGGCGATCGGGACGTCGCCGGTCCGTACCACGAGCGGCCGCAGGGCCATCCCGGCGGCCGCGATCGCGAGCAGAGCCGCGGCGATCATCGACCAGCCGGGTGCCGCGACGAGCTGGCGGAGCACCGTCACCCCGGCGATCGTCACCGGGACGCCGGCGACGACCGCCAGCCCCGCCGTCGCGAACCGTCCGCCGCGCATCGCCCCCGCCGTCCCCCGTGGCGCTCAGTCTGCCACGGGTCCGGTGGGGTGGCGCGGTTAGCCTGCGGCGAGGGAGGTCCGCCATGGATCGGATCGACGTCGCGGTGGTCGTCCCCTGTCGGGACGAGGCCGCCGCGGTCGGGCACGTCGTCGACGAGGTTCGCGCGGCCATGCCGGCGGCCCGCATCGTGGTCTACGACAACGCGTCGCGGGATGCAACGGCGGAGGTCGCGGCACGGCACGGCGCCGAGGTCCGTCGCGAGCCGCGTCCGGGGAAGGGCAACGCCGTCCGCCGAGCCTTCGCGGACATCGATGCCGACGTCTACGTCCTGATCGACGGCGACGCGACCTACGACGCGGCTGCGCTGCCCGCGATGGTCCGACTGCTCCTCGAGGAGCGACTCGATCACGTCAACGGGGCGCGGCGTCGGGAGGATGACGTCCGGGAGCGCTCCGGGCACCTCCTCGGGAACCGACTGCTGACCGGAGCGGTCGCCCGTCTCTTCGGCCGCCGCATCGGCGACATGCTCTCGGGCTGCAAGGTCCTCTCCCGACGGTTCGTCCGGTCCTTCCCGGCGACGTCGACCGGGTTCGAGATCGAGACCGAGCTGACGGTCCACGCCCTCCAGCTGGATGTGCCGATGGCCGAGCTGCCCGTCGGGTACCGGGAGCGACCCGAGGGTTCGGTCAGCAAGCTGCGGACCTTCAGGGACGGCTGGCGCATCCTCGGCACCATCGGGCGCCTGCTCGTCCGGGAGCGACCCCTCGCCACGTACGGGTCGACGGCGGTGCTGCTGGCGCTCCTCAGTCTCGGCCTCGGGACCCCCGTCGTCCTCGAGTACCTCGCGACGGGCCTGGTGCCGCGGTTCCCGACGGCGATCCTCGCCGCCGCGCTCGCGACGCTCGCGGTGCTGGCCGGTTCGACCGGGCTGATCCTCGACGCCGTCCGCCACGCCCGCCACGAGGCGAAGCGCCTCGCCTACCTCGCGGTGCCGCCGATCCGCTGACGCCCGGCGAGCCGCTCCCACAGGGCGGCCGTCCCGACGCCGACCGCCGGCGCGACGGCGACGAGCCCCGCCCAGCCGTAACGACCCTCGGGGACGGCGAAGGTCACGGCGACGACCCCGATCAGGGGCAGCGCGACGGCGGCGGTCGGGACCCGGAGGTCCCGACCGCGCGTATCGAGGAGCCCGAGGGTCGCGAGCACCGAGAACACCAGCATCGCGGCGCCGAGCGCGACGTTGACCGGTGTCGGGTAGTGCCGTCGGACCTGGGCGACCTCGACCGCCACCCTGGCCGCGGCCAGCCGGGTCACCGCGAGAGGATGGGCGGTCGCGTACCCGAGGACGTCCTCGCCGGCTGCGGGGGGCATCGCGATGGTGGTCCGGACGTCCGCCGTCCCCTCGACGACCACGCCGTCGCGCAGCTGGGACCCGAGGCTCCCCTCGGCGGGTGGTCCGGTCGCGGCGCTCCCGAGCAGGAGTGCGCCGGCGACGACGGCGACGAGCGTGGCGCCGGTCACGAGCCGGACGGGACGCGGCCATGGCTGTGCTCGGAGCACGAGCGCCACCGCTGCGCCGGCGAGGAGCGGACCCGTCGGACGGAACACGGCGGCGACGCCCGCGACGGCCACCAGGGCGGCGGCGTCAGCCCGGGATTCGATGCCGCGCGCCGCGAGGAGGACGACGGTGACGGCGAGGGCGTAGAAGAGCGACTCGGTCAGGACGAACCGGAGCCACTGGGCCGTCATCGGGTTGACGAGCAGGACGGCGGCGGCCACCGCGCCCGCGATCGGTCCCGCCAGCTCGCGGACCTCCCGGAGCAGCAGCACCCCGACGGCGACCGTCGTCAGGACCTGAATCGCCACCGCCACGGCGGGGGCGTCACCGAGGAGATGGCCGAGGCGGAGGATCACGAGGTAGCCCCACCGCGGCCATGGGGCCGCGGCGACGTCCCCCCAGGTCTTCGACGCGGCGAGGTAGCCGACGCTGTCGGGGGCCAGCAGCGCGAGGCCTCCCGGTCCCGCGGTCCCCGCCCCCGGGTCGCCGACGCGGGAGAGCGGTCCGAGGGCCACGAGGGCGCCCTGGCCGAGGATCAGGAGCAGGAGCGAGAACGCCCAGTCCGCACGGGGGCGGCCGGATGGTCGGGATGGCAGGATTTGAACCTGCGACCTCCTCGTCCCGAACGAGGCGCGCTGCCAAGCTGCGCTACATCCCGGTGGGCGGCAGGAACCACCCTCTGCATGAGCCTATCCCCGCCGGAGGCCGCCCGGGTCGACCGCCGGGCTCACCCCCGCAGCTCCAGCAGCGTCGCCTCGGGACGGCAGGCGAACCGGACCGGCGTGTACTTCGAGTGCCCGAGCCCCGGCGAGACGTGGAGCCACCGGTCCCGCCACCGGGAGGACCCACGGGCCTGGGACAGCGGCAGGTCGCAGTTGGCGGTCAGCGCGCCGACGCCGGGCAGTCGGACCTGGCCACCGTGGGTGTGCCCGGCCAGCAGCAGGTCGTGGCCCGCGTCCGACAGCGCGTCCAGCGCCGCGACGTAGGGGGCGTGGACGAGGCCGAGGTGGAGCGCGGCGTCCGACTCGCCGGATGCCGCCGGCGCCAGCACATCGGGGGCGGGGATGACCGTGTCCTCGAGGTGGGGGTCGTCGATGCCGCCGACGGCGACCGTGCCCGCCCGGGTCTCGACCGCGGTCGCCGTGTTGCGCACGGTCGTGTAGCCGCGTTCTTCGAGCAGGCCGAGCAGCCGCTCGGTCGCGAGCGGCGTCCCCTCGACGGCGATGCGCCGACCGGTCAGGTACCGGGTCGGCGACTTCCAGATCGGGCCGTACAGGTCGTTCGATCCCAGCACGAAGAGGCCCGGGCGGCCCGGTCCGGTCAGCGCCCCGACGGCGTCGGCCGCCGCCTCCTCGACGCCGACGTCGCCGAGGAGGTCCCCGGTCACGACCGTCAGGTCCGGCTCGAGCTCGGCGAGGGATCGGAGGAACCGCACCCGATGGTCCTGGCCGCGGGCGAGGTGGACGTCGCTGACGTGCAGCACACGCATCGACGCCCCGGGCCGGCGCAGCACGCCGTCGAGGACGCGGTGGCGCAGCCGGTACCACCGGGCCTCGGCGACGCCGTAGGCCAGCAGCGCCCCGCCGACCGCCGCGCCGAGGCCGAGCGCCGGGAGGACCATCAGCGCCGACCCATCAGTCGTTGCGCGGGTCGAGCGCGGGGTCGTAGATTCCGATCTCCAGCCGCACGACCTCGCCCGGGAACAGCGTCGTGCCCGGCAGCGGGTCCTGCGACAGCACGGGCCTGTCCACCGTGGGATCGCCGATCAGCGTCCCGACCAGCTCCCAGTTGTAGCCGAGGGCCGCCAGCCGCTCGACGGCGGCGTCCTGCGTCACGCCCCGCAGGTCCGGCACGGTCGCCGGCAGGTCCGGCCCGCCCGAGACCTGGAGGCGGACGATCCGGCCGAGCTCCAGCGGCGTTCCGGCGGCCGGGTCCTGGACCAGCAGGGTCCCGGCCGGCGCGTCACTGACGACCCGCTCGGTCAGCAGGTTGAATCCGGCGAGGTCGGCCCGCAGCCCGGCGTCCCCCTCGTCGAAGGCGTTGACGAGGTCGGGGACGACGCCCGAGAGCCGCGCCGGCGGGTCGGGGAACCCGAGCGGCTCCAGCGGCTCGACCGCCGGCGCCATGTACGCCTTCCACATCGGGGCTGGGATCGTCCCGCCGAAGACGCGGGCGTAGGACGTGCCGGCGATCTCGACGTCCTCGAGGGTCTGGCGGACCGGCGGGCACTGCGTCAGGAAGTGCTGGTCGCCGCAGACCTCGGTCGCGGTCGCCTCGTCGACGTAGAACCGGTTGCCGTTCGCGAACCCGACCCAGGCGGCGGTCGCGAGCTGGCGGACCGCCCCGACGAACCAGGCGTCGACGTAGTCGTTCGTCGTCCCGGTCTTGCCCCGGGTCTGCCACTCCCCGAGGTTGGCGATCGGAGCGGTCCCACCGGGGCCGACCGGCCCCCGCAGGAAGTCCGCGACCTGCGCGGCGATCTCGGGGTCGACGACCTGGCGGCAGTCCGGGACGTGCTGCCAGAGCAGCTGGCCGTCCGCCGACTCGATGCGCTCGATCGGGAACGGCGCGCAGTGCTCGCCGCCGTTCACGAGCGTCGCGTACCCGGTCGCCATCGCGAGCGGCGTGACGTCCGTCGCGCCGAGGCCCAGCGCGCAGGCGACGTCGCGGTCGGGGACCGGCACGCCGAGGCGGCGGGCCATGTCCGCCACGCGACGCGGGCCGACGGTCGCGGTCAGCTCGGCGTGGTAGACGTTGCTCGAGCGGGCGATCGCGCCGGCCATGTCGAGGACGTCGTCACCACCGGTGTTCCCGACGATGTACTCCTCGCCCTCCGGGTTGATGCAGCCCTCGATCAGCTTCGGTCCGCGGGCGTCGATGGTCCACCCGGCGGGGAACCCGGCCTCGAGGGCCGCGGTCGAGACGAACGGCTTGAACGACGAGCCGGGCTGCCGGCCGGAGCCGCCACCACCGGGCACGACCGGGTTGACCTTGGTCAGGTCGCAGAGCAGCTGGCCGGACTCGAGCTCACCGACCCAGGCGTCGTTCTCGGCGCAGGAGCCGAACCCGTGCGGGCCGATCGCCATCGCCCGGATCGCGCCGGTGCCGGGCTCGACCGAGACCAGCGCTCCCATCGGACCGAGCGCGACCTCGCGGGCCCGCTCCTCGGGCGTCGCGTCCTCCCGCGTCAGTGCGCCGATCAGCGCCTCCTTGGCCAGCGTCTGGAGCCGCGGGTCCAGCGTCGTCGTGATGCGCAGCCCCGTCTGGAACACGCGGCGCCGCCGCTCCTCGACGGTGTCCCCCATCGCGCGCAGCGCGTCGGTCTGGGTCCCGAGCGCCTCGGCCAGGTCCTCGCTGATCAGCAGCCGCGCGACCCAGTCGGACCAGAACGGCTGCTCGGGGACCGGCGGGGGGCTGATCTCGACGCGGAGCGGCAGGCGGGACGCGCGGTCGGCCTCGTCCTGGGTGATGAAGCCGTTGAGGGCCATCTGCCCGAGGACGATGTCGCGGCGCTCGCGCGCGTTGCCGGGGTTCGAGATCGGGTTGTTGTTGCTCGGCGAGCGGAGGATGCCGGCCAGCATCGCCGCCTGGTCGAGCGTCACCTCGGAGAGGTCGCGGGAGAGGTAGCGGCGGGCTGCCGTCGCGATGCCGTAGGTGCCCTGTCCGAAGTGCGCGCGGTTCAGGTACCGCTCGAGGATCTCGTCCTTCGTGAGCTGCCGCTCGATCTGGATCGCGAACAGCGCCTCCTGGAGCTTGCGCTGGTAGGTCTGGTCGGGGCTGAGGAACGCCAGCTTCACGTACTGCTGCGTGATGGTCGAGGCGCCCGACTCGATGTCGCCGGCGGCGAGGTTCGTGAGGAACGCCCGGACGATCGCGACGTGGTTCACGCCGGCGTGCTCGTAGAAGTTCGCGTCCTCGGTCGCGAGGATCGCGTCGAT
>JAFMLG010000016.1 GCA_017852335.1 Actinomycetota bacterium
CGCCGGCGAGCGGGCGGCCGGCCGCCTCCGCGGTCCCGCCGCCGTCACCGCCCTCGCCGTCCTCGGCGCCGCCGCCGTGGTGGCCACCGCCCTCGCACCGCCCGCGGCCGTCGCGACGCTCGGCGGCGGGGTGGAGGGCGACGTCACCGGCGTCCAGCACCGCCAGGCCGTCCTCGTCCCGTACGACGCCGACGGCGCGCGCGGCGACGGGCTCGTCATCACCCAGCTGCTCGTCACCGGCACCGGGACCGCGACGGTGACGCTCGAGGACCAGGCGGTCGAGGGCCTGCGGGACGCGACGTCGTTCGGCGCGCCGACCGTCGCCGGCGACACCGTCACCCACGTGCTCGACCTCACGGACGGCCGGGCGTTCCTCCGGACCGTCGCCGACCTCGACCGCACGCCGCCCGTCGCGTTCGACGTGACCTACGCGCTCGACGGCGTCGAGGTCGCAGCCTCCGACGTCGTCGGCGCGTCGGGGGAGCTGCGCGTCACCTACACGCTGACGAACCTGACCGCCGCGCCGGGGACCGTCCGGTACTTCGACGGCGACGGGACCGAGCGGACCGACGAGGTGCCGCTCGGCGTGCCGATGGGTGGCTCGGTCGTCGTGCTGCTCGACGCCGACCGGTTCGCCGACGTCCGCGCCGACCGGGCCGACGTCATCGCCGGCGACGGCGCGGGGAGCACCCAGGTCCAGGGCTCGTGGGCGCTGTTCCTGCCGTCGGGCGCGCCCGAGCAGACCTTCACCTGGTCGGCGACCGTGACCGACGCGGTCGTGCCGCCGGTCGCCATCCGCATCGTCCCCGTCGTCGCGAGCGCGACGCCGTCCGGCCGGTCCAGCGTCGCCCTGCTCGAGCAGTTCGGCGGTGGGTTCGTCACGATCACCGACGGCCTCGGCCTCGCCGGGACGGCCGCCGCCGGGCTCCGCGCGTTCCTCGATCCGACGTCGCCGTCGGCGGTCGCGGCCGCCACCGTGCTCGGACAGCTCGAGGGGGCCGTCGCCGAGCTCCGGGCCGGCGCGTCCGGCGGGGCCGGCACCGTGCGGCGGAACCTCGAGCTGCTGCGGGTGCAGGACGCGCGGGCCGCCGCCGGTGAGGGCCACCTGTACGGCATGCTCCCGGGTGCGGACGCCACGACGGTGTACGCGATCGAGGTGGCCGGCCTGGGTCAGGACCGCGGGCCGGCGCCGGCGGTGCGGCTCGGCGTCGGGGTCGCGCTGCTCGGCCTCGTCGGCCTGCTCGGCGGCGTCGTCGCCGGACGGAGGGACGGATGAGCGGACTCGGAGCGGACGCGACCGACGGCGACGGCGTGCTGCCGGCCCGGTGGTTCCACCTCGCCGGGACCGAGCGGCAGGGGCCCGTCGCGCTGGCCGACATGCGCGAGCTGGTCCTCGAGGGCAGCGTCGGACCCGGGACGTGGGTCTGGGCCGACGGCATGCCCGACTGGATGCACGTCGGCGACGTCCCGGCGCTGGTCCCGCCGCCGGCGCTGCGCGCGACGCTGCCCGCCTGGCCCGAGCCCGGCGACGACCCCGATGCCTGACACCCGCGTGCTCACCCCGGCCGACGCGCTGCCGATCCTGCGGGAGCGCGGGTTCGTCCAGGACTGCACCGACGAGGCGGCGCTCGGCGAGGCGCTGGCCGCCGGCCCCGTCACCTACTACGTCGGGTTCGACCCGACCGCGCCGTCGCTGCACGCCGGGAACCTGCTCGGGCTGATGGCGATGGCGTGGCTGCAGCGGTGCGGCCACCGGCCGATCGCGATCGCCGGGGGCGGGACCGGCCGCATCGGCGACCCGTCGGGTCGCGACACCGAGCGGCAGCTCCTCGACGAGGCGACGCTGGCCGCGAACCTCGCCGGCATCCGGCGGCAGCTGGCGGCGTTCCTCGACCTCGACGACGAGGTCGGCGGCCCGCGCGGGTTCCTCGTCGACAACCACGACTGGCTGAAGGACCTCGATCTGCTCGGGTTCCTCCGCGACGTCGGCGTGCACGTGCCGGTCACGGCGATGCTCGGCCGCGAGTCGGTGCGGCGCCGCATGGAGGGCCGTGAGCAGGGCCTGACGTTCACCGAGTTCTGCTACCAGCTGCTCCAGGCCTACGACTTCGCGCACCTGCACGCGACGCACGGCTGCGCGCTGCAGCTCGGCGGGTCGGACCAGTGGGGGAACATCACCGCCGGCATCGACCTCGGACGGCGCCTCCACGGCGCGCAGCTGCACGGGCTGGTCTGGCCGCTGCTGACCACGTCCGACGGCGCGAAGTTCGGGAAGTCCGCGGGGAACGCCGTCTGGCTCGACCCCGCGCTGACCAGCCCGTACGCGTACTACCAGTACTGGCTGAACGCGGCCGACGCCGACGTCGAGCGGTTCCTGAAGCTGTTCACGTTCCTGCCGCCGGACGAGGTCGCGGCCGCCGTCGCCGCGCACGCCGCCGATCCGGCCGCCCGGCACGCGCAGCGGGTCCTCGCCCGCGAGGCGACCCGGATCGTCCACGGCGACGACGGCGTCACCACCGCCGAGCGCGCGACCGCCGTGCTGTTCGGCGACGAGCCGTACGCGGACCTCGGCGACGACGTCCTCGCCGAGGCGTTCGGCGAGGCCCCCACCGTCGAGGTCCCCCGCGCGCGGCTCGACGAGGGGCTGGGGCTGCTCGAGGCGCTGACCCTGGCCGGTGCGTCCGCGTCGAACGGCGAGGCGCGGCGGCTGGTCCAGCAGGGTGCGGTCCGTCTGAACAACGCGCCGGTCGCCGATCCCGCCCGGGTGCTCGGACCCGGCGACCTCGCCGGGGCGACGACGCTGGTCCTGGCCGCCGGGAAGCGGCGCCGGTTCCTCGTCCGGTTCGTCTGAGACCGGGTCCGGCGGCGGTTCCGGCGGCGTCCCCGGGGTCGTCCGGGGTCCGGGCACTCCGGCGCCCGAGTAGGGCCGTTCTGCACTCCCGGCACGTCCTCACATCTGTGAGGGTTCCGGGGCGATGCGCGGGGCACCGCGTCCGCAGCCCGGGGTCGGTCGCCCGAGACCGGCCCCGGGTCGAACCACCCCCTTCGAGCCACCCCGGGGAGCCGCGCCGGAGCCGTCGATGGCCACCACCGCGACCGCGTCCACCGCACCTCGACCCGTGCGCCCCGGCACCGGCCGATGGGTCGTCCCGTTCACGGCGGGCGACGCCGGCCGCAAGGACCTCCTCGGCGGGAAGGGCGCGAACCTCTGCGAGATGACGCGGATCGGGCTGCCGGTCCCGCCCGGGTTCGTCATCACCACCGAGGCCTGCCGCCGGTTCCGCGCCGTCGGCGACGTCCCGGCGGGGCTCTGGGACGAGGTCGACGCGGCGCTCGCCGACCTCGAGGCGGTGACCGGCCGCCGGCTCGGCGACCCCGACGCGCCGCTGCTGCTCTCCGTCCGGTCCGGCGCGCCGTTCTCGATGCCCGGGATGATGGACACGGTGCTCGACCTCGGTGCGACCGACGCGACGGTCCCGGGACTGACCCGCATGGCCGACGACGCGTTCGCCCAGGACTCGACGCGGCGGTTCACCGAGCTGTTCGGTCGGGTGGTGCTCGGCGTGCCGGCCGCACGGCTGGACGCCGTCCGCGAGGAGGCGGTCGCCGCCGCCGGCGTCCCCGACGAACGTCACCTGACCGCCGCGCAGCTGGGCGACGTCGTCGCCCGGCAGCGCGCCGTCATCGCCGCGCACGGCGGTGCGTTCCCCGACGACCCGCGGGCGCAGCTGCGCGCCGCGGTCGTCGCGGTGTTCCGGTCCTGGGACGGGGCGCGGGCCCGCGCCTACCGCCGGGTCGAGGGCATCGACGACGACCTCGGCACCGCGGTGAACGTCCAGATGATGGTGTTCGGGAACCTCGACGACCGCTCGGCCACCGGGGTCGCGTTCACGCGCGACCCGGCCACCGGCGCGGACGCGCCGTACGGGGACTTCCTCGTCGGCGCCCAGGGCGAGGACGTCGTCGCCGGCACCCGGCACCCCGAACCCCTGGCGCGGATGGCCGACGTGCTGCCCGCGCAGCACGCCGAGCTGCTCCGGCACCTCGCCACCCTCGAGCGGCACTCCCGCGACCTCTGCGACGTCGAGTTCACGGTCGAGTCCGGCCGGCTCTGGATGCTCCAGACGCGCGTCGGGAAGCGGTCGGCCGCGGCCGCGCTGCGCATCGCGACCGACATGGTCGCCGAGGGGCTGATCGACCGGCGCGAGGCGCTCGCCCGCGTCACCCCCGAGCAGCTCGAGCAGCTGCTCCACCCCCGCTTCGGGCCGGACGCGCCGGCGCCGCTGGTGACGGGGCTGGCCGCCTCACCGGGTGCGGCCGTCGGCCGCATCGCGCTCACCGCCGAGGACGCCGTCGCGATCGCCGCCGACGGCACCGCGGTCGTCCTGGTCCGCGTCGAGACCTCGCCCGAGGACCTCGAGGGGATGGTCGCGTCGAGGGGCGTGCTGACCTCGCGTGGGGGGCTCGTCAGCCACGCCGCCGTCGTCGCCCGCGGGTTCGGCATCCCGGCCGTCTGCGGGGCCGCGGACCTCGACGTCGACGAGGCCGCCGGGACCGTCACCGCCGACGGCACGGTGCTGCGCGCCGGCGACACGATCTCGATCGACGGCTCGACCGGGCACGTCGTCGCCGGCTCGGTCGATCTGGTCGTGCCCGACGACGACCCGCGCGTCGCGGAGCTGCTGGTCTGGGCCGACGAGGTCCGGACGCTGCACGTGCTCGCGAACGCCGACACGCCGGACGACGCGCGGCGGGCGCTGGCCGCCGGGGCCGAGGGCATCGGGCTGTGCCGGACCGAGCACCAGTTCCTCGGCGAGCGGCTGCCGCTGGTCCGACGCGTGATCATGGCCGCCACGCCCGAGGAGGAGGCGGCCGCGCTCGTGCCGCTCGAGGACCGGCAGCGCGCCGACTTCACCGAGCTGCTCGAGGTGATGGACGGTCGGACCGTCGTCGTGCGGCTGCTCGACCCGCCGCTGCACGAGTTCCTCCCCGACGTCGAGGAGCTGCGGGTCGCGCAGGCCCGCGGCCAGCTCGACGCCGAGGGCGCGGCGCTGCTGGAGGCGGCGGCCGACCTCCGCGAGCACGACCCGATGCTCGGCGTGCGGGGGCTGCGGCTCGGGGTCCTGCGGCCGGCGCTGTACGAGGCGCAGGTCCGGGCGCTGCTGACCGCGGCGTCCGACCGTCGCGCCGCCGGTGGCGATCCGCGCGTCGAGATCATGCTGCCGCTGGTCGCGACCGCCGGCGAGCTGGCCTGGGGCGTCGAGCTGATCCACCGGGTCGCGGCCGAGGTGGCCGCCGCGACCGGCGGCGAGGTCCCGTACACGACGGCGACGATGATCGAGACGCCGCGGGCGGCGCTCCGCGCCCGCGAGCTCGCGCCGCTCGTCGACGCGTTCTCCTTCGGCACCAACGACCTGACGCAGCTGACGTTCGGGTTCTCCCGGGACGACGTCTCGACCAGCTACGTCCCGACGGCCCTGGCCGGGGGGATGCTCTCGCGCGACCCGTTCCTGTCGGTCGATCCGCACGGGGTCGCCCGACTGGTCGGCATCGCCGTCGAGGAGGGCCGCGCCGCGCACCCCGGGCTGGTGACGGGGGTCTGCGGCGAGCACGGCGGGGACCCGGCCTCGATCGCCGTCTTCCACCGTCTGGGGCTCGACCACGTCTCGTGCTCGGCGTCCCGCGTGGAGGTGGCCCGGCTGGCCGCCGCCCGGGCGGCGCTGGGCGTCGGGGGGCCGGACGCCGGCGCCTGACGGGGCGGGGCGCCGGCGACCGGGCCACGGGCGGTTCTCCACAGGTCCGGGATCGCCCCTCGCCGACGTCGCCGGCCGGTCCTACGGTCGGGTTGTGGTCGGGCGCAGGGGTCGGCTACCGTCCGCCGGTCGCCGGCGCGGTCAGTCGGCAGCACCCCTGCTCCGGACGGACGTCCTCGCGCGTGCGCGGCGTCCCGCCGGGGCCCGCCGTCAGGCTGGACCGGAGGAGGTGCGGCATGCGCCGCTACGAGATGATGCTGATCGTGACCGACGAGGTCGAGGAGGACGCCGCGAAGGCGGTCGTCGAGCGGGCGAAGTCCGCGTTCGACGCCCAGGGCGGCCGGATCCTCGACGAGGCCTGGTGGGGCAAGCGCGCCCTGGCCTACGAGATCGGGAAGCGCGACCACGGCTACTACGCCGTCCTCGACGTCGAGGCCTCGGCCGAGGCGGTCGCGGAGGTCGAGCGGCAGCTCAAGATCCTCGACGAGGTGGTCCGCCTCAAGACGGTCCGTCCGGACGTCCGCATCCGCGCGGCCGGCTGAGCGGACTCCGGGACGCCCGACCACGCGACCCGCGCACCGACGACCGAGGAGCACCGCATGGCGTTCGAGTCCAACTACGTCACCTTCATCGGCAACCTGACCGACGACCCCGAGCTGCGGCACACGCAGGGCGGATCGGCCGTCGTCACCCTCCGCCTCGCCTCGAACCGGCGCTGGAACGACCGGGACGGGCAGCAGCAGGAGGAGACGACCTACCTCAACGTGAACTGCTGGCGCGACCTCGCCGAGAACGTCGCCGCCACGTTCCACAAGGGCGACCGCGCCGTCGCCATCGGCCGCCTCCGCGTCCGGTCCTACGAGAACCGCGAGGGCCAGACCGTCTGGGTCACCGAGATCGAGGCCGACGAGGTCGCCCCGAGCCTCCGGTGGGCCTCCGCCTCCATCCAGCGCACCCGCGGTGCCGGCGGCGCCGCCGGTGCCGGCGGTGGCGGTGGGTTCACCCCCCCGCAGTCCGTCCCGCCGGCCGCGGTGGACGACGTCCCGTTCTGATCCCTCGACGCCGGCGTCAGCCGGCCGTGCCAGGAGCACGCCCATGCCGAGCAAGCCCCGCACCAAGTCCAAGAAGTCCGACGGCGGCAGGCCGCGGAAGGAGAAGCCCTGCTCGATCTGCGCCCGTGGGATCGAGTACATCGACTACAAGGACCTCGCGCTGCTCAAGCCGTTCCTGAACGAGCGGGCGAAGATCAAGGCGCGCCGCACCAGCGGGGCCTGCGCCTCCTGCCAGAAGCACCTCTCGGCCGCGGTGAAGAACGCGCGCGAGATGGCGCTCATCCCCTACACGACGCGCTGAGGTCCCGGCCATGAAGCTCATCCTGACCGACGAGGTCGAGGACCTCGGGTACGCGGGCGACGTCGTCGACGTCGCCGCCGGGTACGGCCGGAACTTCCTCCTGCCGCGCGGGCTCGCGATCCCGGCGACGAAGGGCGCGATGAAGGAGGCCGAGGCGCTGACCCGCGCCCGGCGCGCCCGCGAGGCCAAGACCCTCGACGGGGCCCGGGCGGCCAAGGAGGCCCTCGAGGCCCGCGTCCTGCGGATCGAGGCCCGTGTCGACGACCGGGGCCGGCTGTACGGCTCGGTCGGTGCCGCGGACGTCCACCGGGTCCTGCGCGAGCGGGGCCACGAGGTCGACCGCCGCCGCGTGGACCTGAAGGGCGGCATCAAGCAGGTCGGCCGGTACCAGGTCCCCGTCCGGGTCCACCCGCAGGTCGTGGCGCAGGTCACCGTCGAGGTGGTCGACGCCGAGGCCGACGAGCGGGCCGCCGAGGAGGCGCGCGTGGTCGAGGAGCGCCGCATCGCGGACGCCGCCCTCGCCGCCGCGGCCGCCCTCGAGGGCGAGGAGGCCCCCGCGGCCGCCGAGGAGGCGTCGGCGGAGGCCGCGGCCGCCCCGGCCGAGGACGCCGTCGCGGACGTCGCGCCCGAGGCGTAGCGTGGGGGCGCGGCCGGGTCGCACGAGCGACCCGGCGCCCGCGGCCGGCGTGCCGCGGTGGGGAGGGGGAGCATGAGCGACGCGCTCCCGCCCCCGCCCACCGGGCCGGCCGATGACGGCGATCCCGGCCGCGGCGCTCCCGTCGGTGGGCGCGGTGCCGGCGGCGTCCGGGGCACCGACCGCGTCCCTCCGCACTCGCTCGAGGCCGAGGTCTCGGTCCTCGGCGCCTGCCTCATCTCCGAGAACGCCGTCGCCACCGCGACCGAGCAGCTCGCGCCCGACGACTTCTACCGCAACGCCCACCGCGTCGTCTTCGAGGCGGTCGTCGCGCTCTCCCGCGCGTCCGAGCCGGTCGACGCCGTCAGCGTCACCGAGTGGCTCTCCCGCCGCGGCCGGCTCGAGGAGGTCGGCGGCTCGACGGCGCTGTACGACCTGACCGAGCAGGTCCCGACCGCGGCGAACGCCGCGTACTACGCCGGCATCGTCCGGGACCGCTCGATGCTCCGCCGTCTGATCGAGGCCGGCACCCAGGTCGTCCAGCTCGGGTACGAGTCCGAGGACGAGGTGTCCCGCACGGTCGACCGCGCCGAGACGCTCGTGTTCGAGCTGGCCCGCGACCGCACCCGCAGCGACGTCGAACCCCTGAAGCGGCTGCTCAACGACTCGTACGAGAAGCTCGAGCTGCTCGCGAAGGAGCGGTCCGAGGTCACGGGTCTCGCGACCGGCCTGGACGACTTCGACCGGCTCACGTCGGGGCTCCAGGAGCAGAACCTCGTCATCGTCGCGGCCCGGCCGTCGATGGGGAAGTCCGGTCTGGCGCTGGGGATCGCGCGGTACGTCGCGGCGGACCTGCGCCGTCCCGTGCTGTTCTTCAGCCTCGAGATGTCCAAGGTCGAGCTCGCGAACCGGCTGCTCTCCAGCGAGGCGAAGGTCGACTCGAAGCGGCTGCGGACCGGGCGGCTGGACGACCGCGACTGGCGGTCGGTCGGTGACGCGCTCGGCCGGCTGAACGACGCGCCGCTGTTCATCGACGACACGCCGTCGATCTCGCTGATGGAGATCCGCGCGAAGGCCCGTCGCCTCAAGCAGCGCGAGAAGGACCTCGCACTGGTCGTCGTCGACTACCTCCAGCTGATGCAGTCCGAGGGACGGCGCCCGGACAGCCGCGTGCAGGAGGTCGCCGAGATGTCCCGCGGCCTGAAGATGCTCGCGAAGGAGATGGAGATCCCCGTCATCGCGCTGTCGCAGCTGTCGCGGCAGCCCGAGTCGCGGACCAACAAGCGGCCGATGCTCTCGGACCTCCGCGAGTCCGGCGCGATCGAGCAGGACGCGGACATCGTCGCGTTCATCTACCGCGACGAGGTGTACGACGCCGAGTCGGCCGACAAGGGCATCGCCGAGCTGATCGTGGCGAAGCACCGCAACGGCGCGACCGACAACGTCCGGCTCGCGTTCCTCGGCCACTACGCGACCTTCGCGAACCTCGCCCGCGGGACCCGTGCCCCCGGCGGGCCCGGTCCGGGCGGTCCGGGCGGCGGTCCGCCGGGCGGCCCACCGATGGGCGCGCCGGCCGGCGTCGGCGGGACCTCGCCCGTCTGAGCGCCGACGTCGTCGCCGTCGACGGGAGCCTGCGCCTGCGCCGGGCGACGCCGGCGGACGTCCCGCTGCTCCAGCGCTGGGACGAGGATCCGGCGGTCCGCGCGGCCGGGGGCGACGACGACTGGTGGGACTGGGACGCCGAGCTGGCGGTCCCCGCCGCATGGGTCGAGCACCTCATGGCCGAGCGGGACGGGCGACCGATCGGGTTCGTCCAGCTGCTCGACGCCGCGGCCGAGCCGACCCGCTACTGGGGTGACGTGTCGGCGGGCGTCTGGGCCATCGACATCTGGATCGGGGCGGAGGGCGACCGGGGTCGTGGCGACGGCATGCGGATGCTGCGCGCGGCGGTCCGGCGGTGCGTCGAGCATCACGGGGCGACGGAGGTGCTGGTCGATCCGCTGGCGGCCAACGTCCGCGCCCACCGCTTCTACCGCCGGGCCGGGTTCGTCCCCGTCGGCCCGCGGCGGTTCGGCGGGGACGACTGCCTCGTCCACCGCTACACCCCCGGGTCCTGAGGCGCCGCTACGGTCCCACGGCGCCGCACGACCCCGCACGACCCCGGGAGGGCGGACCGATGGCGGAGTGGCTGACCGGACGGCTCCTGGTCGCGCTGCCGGCCCTCGACGACCCGAACTTCGCCCGCGCCGTCGTGTTCGTCATCGACCACGACGAGGAGGGAGCGCTCGGCGTCGTGCTGAACCGGGCCTCGGACGTCCCCGTCGCCGACGCCGTCGACCGCTTCGGCCCGCTGGTCCCGGCGCCCGACGTGCTGTTCGGCGGCGGGCCGGTCGAGCCGGACGCGCTGGTCGCGATCGGCCGTTCGCGGCGCCCGGCCCCCGGGGACATGACGATCGTCGAGGGGCTCCAGCTCGTCGACCTCGACGAGGACCCGTCGGCCCTCGGCGCCGAGGTCGAGCAGGTCCGGCTGTTCGCCGGGTACGCCGGCTGGGCACCGGGGCAGCTCGAGCAGGAGCTGTGGCAGGGCGCCTGGATCGCGGTCGACGCCGAGGCCGGCGACGTGTTCACGTCGACGCCCGGGACGCTGTGGGGCGACGTGCTGGCCCGGCAGCGGGGCGCGGTCCGGCTGCTCGCGACCTACCCCGAGGACCCGACGCGGAACTGAACGCGGGACCGGGCCGCCCGGCCGCGCGTCCCGGCCGGTCGTCGGACCCGCCTCATTCCGCGGGCCAGCCGCACGGGAACGGATCCCCGCCGGTCTCGCCGTGGTACGCGACCCGCTCGCCGGCCACCTCGAGCTCGAGCAGGTAGCCGGGGACGAGCGCCATCGTGTAGACCATGTCGGGCTGCGGGCAGCCGAGCGAGCCGTCGGCCCAGGTCACCGCCAGCGCCGACGCCACCGCGATCTCGCCGACCGGCACGCCGGACCGGGTCGACGCGTCGGCCAGCGCCGTCTCGACCTCGGTGGTCAGGTCGTCCAGGGACGCGAGGCGGGCGTCGACCGCGCCGATGGGCGGCGCGACCGCGTCGGGGTCCTCCCCGGCCGGGCCGAACTCCTCGCCGGAGCCGGCGGGGCGCGTGCCCGCCGGGTCGATCGGCACGGCGTCGCCCGGCCCGTCCGACGCCGTGCAGGCGGCGAGCAGGACCGCGGCCGACGCGACGGCGACCGCGGTGCGCAGCGGCCGGCGCATCGGGCGGCGCATCACGCGTCGCCGCGGGCGGCCAGCGCGGCCCGGAGGCCCTCGACGGCCCGGGCCGCCACCGTCCGGAACTCGCGGGCCAGCACCGGGTCGAGCAGCGCGAGCGGGCCGCGCAGCGCGAAGGTCGCGTCCCAGGTGACCTCGGAGGTGCCGGGCGTGGCGCCGGCCGCGACCCGGATGTCGTCCCGGCCGCGGAACCACGAGCCCCGCGTCTCCAGCACCACGCGGGAGGGCGGCTCGTGCAGCGTGGTCTCGTACACGGCGGGGATCGTCCGACCGCCCATCGCGAGGTCCACCTCGACGCGGTCGCCGACGCCCGGCCCGCCCGGACCGCCGGGCAGCCGGCGCGCGGCCGAGATGAGCGGGTCCCACGACGCGGTGGTCGTGAAGTCGGCGACCAGCGCGAACGCGGTCGCCGGCGGGACGGGGGCGGTGAACGTCTCGATGATGCGGGCCATGCGGCGAGCGTACGCTCGGCCGCACGCACCGCGGGGTCCGGAGGCCGGGATGGGCGACACGTCCTGGACCTTCCTGTTCGTCGGCTCGTTCGCGGCGCTGGGCGCGGCGATGGCGGCGGGGACGCTGGCGGCGCTGTGGCGGCACCGTCGGACCGGGACGATGCCGGGCAGCGACGATCCCGTGGAGCTGTCGCCCCGTCGCCGGGCCGCCCTCTGGGGCCGGGTCGCCGTCGGGCTGGTGCTGGCCGCGGTCGGGGTCGTGGCGATGCGGCGGGCCGGACTGCTGTAGGGGTCGGTCCGGCGCGTTACCGTCCCCCGGGGGGCGTGACGGGAGGCCGGACGTGCAGCGCAGCATCTTCACCGAGGACCACGAGGCGTTCCGCGAGACCGCCCGCCGGTTCGTCGAGACCGAGATCGCCCCGCATCACGAGGGGTGGGAGCGGGACGGGATCGTCCCCCGCGAGCTCTGGACGAAGGCGGGGGCGCTGGGGCTGCTCTGCATGGACGTCCCCGAGGAGTACGGCGGCGGCGGGTCGGACGACTTCCGGTTCAACTACGTCCTCACCGAGGAGCTGATGCGCGCCGGCGCGTCGGGGCCCGGGTTCATCCTGCACAACGACACCATCGCCCCGTACTTCGTCAGCTACGCCACCGAGGAGCAGAAGCAGCGGTTCCTCCCCGGCATGGCCTCGGGCGAGCTGATCACGGCGATCGCGATGACCGAGCCCGGTGCCGGGTCGGACCTCGCCGGCGTCCGCACCACGGCGGTCCGGCAGGACGACGGGTCGTACGTCCTGAACGGCACGAAGACGTTCATCACGAACGGCATCCACTCGGACGTCGTCATCGTCGTCGCGAAGACCGACCCGGCCGCGAAGCACGCCGGCATCAGCCTGCTGATCGTCGAGCGCGACATGCCCGGGTTCAGCCGCGGTCGGAAGCTCGAGAAGGTCGGGCTGCACGCGCAGGACACCGCGGAGTTGGTGTTCGAGGACGTCCGCGTCCCGGCCGAGAACCTGCTGGGCGGTGTCGAGGGCCAGGGGTTCGTCCAGCTGATGCGGGCGCTGCCGCAGGAGCGGCTCTCG
This sequence comes from Actinomycetota bacterium, assembly GCA_017852335.1. Lineage (GTDB taxonomy): Bacteria > Actinomycetota > Nitriliruptoria > Nitriliruptorales > Nitriliruptoraceae > CSBr16-57R1. Next base: position 12,544 of record JAFMLG010000016.1, read on the forward strand.
ATCGCGGTCTCGGCCATCGCCGGCGCACGGGCCGCCTTCGACCGGACGCTCGCGTACGTGAAGGAGCGGGAGGCGTTCGGCCGGCCGATCGGCACGTTCCAGCACTCGCGGTTCGTCATGGCCGAGCTCGCGACGAAGCTGACCGTCGGGACCGTCTACGCCGACCGGTGCGTCGAGCTGCTCCGCACCGGAGACCTCACCGCCGAGGAGGCGGCGATGGCGAAGTGGTGGCTGACGGACCTGCAGGGCGAGGTCCTCGACGCCTGCGTCCAGCTCCACGGCGGGTACGGGTTCATGTGGGAGTACGACGTGGCGCGGTGGTGGGCCGACGCCCGCGTGCAGCGCATCTACGGCGGCACGAACGAGATCATGAAGGAGATCGTCGGGCGGTCGCTCGGGCTGTGAGGCGCGGCGGTCCGCGGCCGCCCGCGGACCTGCCCTCGGGCGACGCAGGTCCGGGACCTCCGACCCCTCGTGAGGGTCGACCCCGGAGCGGGTGGTCGATACGGTGCCCGCGCGGTCGTGATCCGGCCGTGACCCTCACGACCGGAGTGCGCATGGCCACCGTCGACCTCACCACCGACGACTTCGAGAAGACCATCATGGACGGCGGGACCGTCCTCATCGACTTCTGGGCCGGATGGTGCGGACCCTGCCGCATGTTCGCCCCGACCTACGAGGCGGTCAGCGAGGCCCACGACGACGTCGTGTTCGCGAAGGTCGACACCGAGGCCGAGCAGCAGCTGGCCGGCCAGCTCGGCATCCAGTCCATCCCGACGCTGATGGCGTTCCGGGACGGGATCCTGCTGTACCGCGAGGCGGGCGCCCTGCCGCAGGCCGCGCTCGAGGACCTCGTCGGGCAGGTGAAGGCCCTGGACATGGACGACGTCCGGCGCCAGATCGAGGAGCAGCGCACCGAGGGGGAGTGACCCGCGTCCCCGGCCGCCGCGCGCCACCGGAGGACGGCCGGCGCGGAGCGGGTGAGGGGAATCGAACCCCCGTTCCGAGCTTGGGAAGCTCGTGTTCTACCATTGAACTACACCCGCAGGCCCCCTCGCCGGCGCTGCCGGCGGTCGGGGCGGCCGCGAGGATACTGACGGGAGCGGCACCGTGATCCTCTCCGACGGGACGATCCGGGCCGCCCTCGCCGACGGCCGCATCGGCATCGACCCCCTCGACGAGGGCGCCGTCCAGCCGTCCAGCGTCGACGTCCGGCTCGGGCAGCAGTTCCGCGTCTTCGCGAACCACCGGCACCTCGCGATCGACCCGCACGCCGTCCAGCCCGACCTGACCGACCTCGTCGAGAAGGCCGACGACACCCCGTTCGTCCTGCACCCGGGCGAGTTCGTCCTCGGCTCGACGCTCGAGCACATCACCCTGCCGGACGACGTCGTCGCCCGCCTCGAGGGGAAGAGCTCGCTGGCGCGGCTGGGGCTGGTCGTCCACTCGACCGCCGGGTTCATCGACGCCGGGTTCGACGGCGACGTGACGCTCGAGCTGTCGAACGTCGCGACGCTGCCGATCCTGCTCCACCCGGGGATGCGTGTGGCGCAGCTCGCGTTCTTCCAGCTCGACGCGCCGGCGCAGAACCCGTACGGGTCGCGCAAGGTCGGGTCGAAGTACCAGGGGCAGCGCGGGCCGACGGCGTCCCGCTACCACCTGAACCTGGTGCCGCCGCCGGACCAGCCGGCGTGAGGGCGCTGGCGGGCCGCGTGCTGCCGGCCGCCGCCTGGGCGGTGCCGGTGCTCGTCGTCGTGCAGGCCGTGCTGATCGGGCAGGCGCTGTACGGCGGGGCGGCCGGGCTGATCACCACGCACGGCATCGTCGGGAACGTCACGTTCCTCGCGGCCGCCGTCGCGCTCGGCGCGGCGCTGGTGGCGCGGCGACCGGGGCGCGTGGTGCTGCCGCTGTTCGTCGGCGCGCTGCTGCTGTTCGCGCAGACCGGCCTCGGGTACGTCGGGCACCGGACCGGCCTGCTGGTCGCGTCGTCGATCCACGTCGGACTCGGCGTGGCGCTGACGGCCGTCACGACCCTGGCGGCGGTCCGGACGGGGACGGCCGGGTCCCGCTGACGGTCAGGTCGGCGCGGTCGGTCGCACCAGCAGCACCGCCCGTGACGCCGCCGGGTCACGACCGCGCAGCCGCGCGCCGAACCCCAGCAGCCGCCACTGCCAGCCGTACCGCCCCGCCAGCGCCGCCGTCGCGGCCGCGACCTCGCCCGGGTCGTCGGCGACCCGGCCCTCCGCCTCGACGGCGTCGCCGTGCGGGCGGCCGCGGACGTCGCACGGCGCCAGCGTGCACCGCGACGTGCGCCGCAGCCGCTTGACCTTCCCGGCCTCGCGGTCGGTGATCATCGCCAGCGTGTCGGGGTCGTCCGGCAGCGGCGCGAACCAGACCGGGGTCGCGACGGGGCTGCCGTCCCGACGGAACGTCGTGAGCAGGACGTACCGCTCCGACGGGTCGATCGCCGGTGCCCGGGTCATGGCCGGCCCCCGGTCAGTGCGCGTCGGTCGTCGGCGCCGCCGGCGCGCCGGGCGTCGCCCCGACCGGCACGACGCCCTGCGTGGCGACCGGCAGCATCCGGCCGCGCTGCAGCACCTCGGAGACGTCGAGGACCTCGACCTGGCCGTCGCGGAGCTCGCCCTGCTGGACCTTCTGCGCGACCGCGTCCGAGAGCATCGTCGTGCAGAACGGGCAGGCCGTCGAGATGAGGTCCGGCTCGAGCGCGAGCGCCTCGTCGATGCGCTCCATGTTGACGCGCTTCCCGATCGACTCCTCCATCCACATGCGGGCGCCGCCGGCGCCGCAGCAGAAGCCGTTGGACCGGCAGCGGTGCATCTCGGTCGGTCGCACGCCGGGGACGGCGTCGACGACGGCGCGGGGCGCGGAGTACACCTCGTTGTGCCGGCCGAGGTAGCAGGGGTCGTGGTAGGTGACCGTCGCGTCGAGCGGCTGCGTCGCCTCGAGCCGGCCGTCCGCGACCAGCTGCGCCAGCACCTCCGAGTGGTGCAGCACCGTGAAGTGCCCGTCGAAGTCCGGGTACTCGTTGCGGATCGTGTTGAAGCAGTGCGGGCACCACGCGACGATCTTCCGACGGGGATCGCCGGCCCCGACGGAGTTCAGCGTCTCGACGTTCTGCTTCGCGAGCGCCTGGAACAGGTACTCCATGCCGAGGCGTCGGGCCGGGTCGCCGGTGCAGGTCTCGGCGGTGCCGAGCACCGCGAACCGCACGCCGGCGTCGTGGAGCAGCTGCGCGGTCGTCCGGGTGATGCGCTTCGAGCGGTCGTCGACCGCGCCGGCGCACCCGACCCAGAACACGTACTCGACCTCGTCCGCCAGCGGCACGCCGGGCTGCGCGACCGTGACCTCGAAGTCGAGGCCCTGCGCCCACTCGAGCCGCTTCGCCTGGCCGACGCCCCACGGGTCGCCGGAGTTCTCGAGGTTGCGCAGCATCCCCCCGGCCTCGGGCGGGAAGCTCGACTCCATCATCGCCTTGTAGCGACGGAGGTCGACGATGGTGTCGACGTGCTGGATGTCGACGGGGCACTCCTCGACGCAGGCGCCGCAGGTCGTGCAGGACCACAGCACGTCCGCGTCGATCACCGCACCGTCCTGCCCGGGCGTGTCGCCGACCAGCATCATGCCGAGGATGTCGACGCCGTCCTCGGGGCCGCGGTGGCCGTCGAGGTACGGGCCCTTCGCGAACATGTGGTCGCGCAGGTCCATGATGAGCATCTTCGGCGAGAGCGGCTTCCCCGTCGTCCAGGCCGGGCACTGCGACTGGCACCGGCCGCACTCGGTGCAGGTCATCAGGTCGAGGAACCGGTCGTAGGTCAGGTGCTCGACCTTCCCGACGCCGAGGACCGTGTCCTCGTCCATCGCCTCGAGATCGATCAGCTCGGTCGAGAGCTTCCCGAGCGCGCGCTCGCGGTCCGGGTCGCGGCTGAGCTCCTGGAACGGGATCGTCAGGATGTGCAGGTGCTTCGAGTGCAGCGTGAACAGGAGGAACGCGCCGACGATGGCGAGGTGGACGACCAGGTTCACCGCGCCGATCCACTCGAGCAGCAGCGGCTCGATGCCGACCAGCCGCTCGCCGAACCACCGCGAGACGAACGCCGCCTCGGTCGGGGCGTGGCCCTCGGCGAACCGGACGCCGTGCGCGACCCAGAGGGTCCAGACGACGAGGACCTCGGCGCCGAGCACCCACCAGCCCTGCGTCAGGTTCGAGCCGGCGAACCGCGAGTCCCGCCCGAGGCGCTGCGGGGCCTGGACCGTCCGGATCGCGGCGAAGATCAGGATCCCGGTCAGCGAGAGCAGCGCGAACACGTCCTGGAGGAACCCGAGCACGTCGTAGGCGGTGACGCCGCCGACGGAGATCGCGCCGAGGAGCGGGAGCGTGAACTCGGGGCCGACGTACAGCTCGCCGGCCGCCTCGATCAGCGTGGTCTGCAGGACGAAGAACGCCCACATCACCCAGAAGTGCGCGATGCCGGGGACGGTCCACCGGAACAGCCGGCGGCCGCCGAGGATGTTGGCCAGCGACCGGCCGAGCAGCCGGCCGAGGTTCGCCCGCATGTCCCGCTCGGGGTTCGGGCGGGCCGCCCGGACCAGGGCGACGAGCGCCCGGACCCGACGGACGGCGAACCACCCGACGACGCCGATGACGGCGGTCCCCGCGACGATCCGGAACAGGTCCAGGGCGAGGTGGGCGTCCACACGTCCCCTCCGCGTCGGCTCCGCGGGAGTCTACGAGGACCGCGGCTCCGTAGGCTCGCCCGATGCGGCGACGGACGGCTCCCGGGGACGGCGCGCGGCGGGTCCGCGCGGCCGCGGCCGTCGTCGCGGTGCTCCTCGCCGGCTGCGGGGTCGGGTCCGGGACGCTGCGCATCGCCGAGGGCGAGGACGAGCTGTCCGCGGCCGCCGCGGCGGTCGTCGCGGCGCTCGGCCTCGACGTCCCCGCGCCGACCCCCGGTCTGCGCGAGCCCTGCACCCTGGCGACGGGCGAGGCCGGACTGCGCAGCCGCGTCGACGTGCGCGCGCCCGGGACGATCGCGCCGGAGGTCCTCGAGACCGCGGCGGCGGCGCTGGTCGCCGAGGGGTTCCTCGTCGTCGACCCCGGCATCCCCGACACGCTGCTCGGGCAGCGCGACGGGCTCTCGATCTCGCTGGCGGAGGACGCCGGGACGCTCGAGCTGGACGGGCTGACCGGGTGCCGGCCGCGGTGAGGACGCGCGCGGTCGCGGTGGCCGTCGCGGTCCTGCTCGCGGCCTGCGCGCCGGGGCCCGGGCGGACGCCGGCGCCTCGAGCGGAGCCAGCACCGGCCCCGGCGCCGGTCGTCGTGCCGGCGCTCGGCACGGCGGCGGACGACCTCCCGGCGGCTGCGGTCCGACTGGTCCGCTCCGACGGCGGCGAGGTCCCCGTCGCGGTCCGCGTCGCCGCCACGCCGGACGCGCGGCGCCGGGGCCTGATGGGGGTCGCGGACCTGCCCGACGGGACCGGGATGCTGTTCCGGTTCCCGGAGCTCGCGGCCCACGGCGGCTTCTGGATGCGGGACACGCTCGTGCCGCTGGACATCGCGTTCCTCGCGGCCGGCGAGGTCGTCGCCGTCGCGACGATGACGCCCTGTGCGGCGGATCCCTGCCCGATCACCGACCCCGGGCGGCCGTACGACGCCGCCCTCGAGGTCCCGGCCGGATGGCTCGCGGCGCGGGGGATCGGTCCCGGGACCCGGCTCGTCGGGCCGGAGTAGCGTCGGCGGAACCCGCGGCGGACGCCGCCGCGGACCGGACCGGGAGGGCGGCCGTGGGCTGGCAGCTGGTCGTGGCGGGGTTCCTCGTCCTGCTCCCGGTGACGCTGCTGCTGGACCTGCACCCCCACCGCGAGCGCCTCGACGCCGCCGGCCGGCCCCTTCGGCGCCGCTGGGACGACCGCCCGCGCTGACGACCCACCGCCCGAGAACGGCCCCTGAGGGGGTCGTGCGCCGTCCCTGAGGAAGCGCCGCACCTTTCCTGCGTCGGACCGACTCACATCCGGTCCGGGCGCCGATCGGCTCCGTACCCTCGCCGACGGCGCCCCGGCCGGCCCTCCCACGGCCCCCGGCGCGCCCCGGACGACCCCGCCCGGTCGGCCCCGCCCGGACCGGCCGGCGGGACCCGGCGACCCAGGAGGACCAGGACATGGCCAAGGCAGTCGGCATCGACCTCGGGACGACCAACTCCGTCGTCTCCGTCATGGAGGGCGGCGAGCCCACCGTCATCGCGAACGCCGAGGGCGCGCGCACGACCCCGTCGGTCGTCGCGTGGTCGAAGTCCGGCGAGGTCCTCGTCGGCGAGGTCGCGAAGCGGCAGGCCGTGACCAACCCGGACCGGACCGTCCGCTCGGTGAAGCGCCACATCGGCACCGACTGGACGACCGACATCGAGGGGAAGGCGTACACGCCCCAGGAGATCAGCGCCCGGGTCCTGATGAAGCTGAAGCGGGACGCCGAGGCGTACCTCGGCGAGGACGTCACCCAGGCCGTCATCACCGTCCCCGCCTACTTCGACGACGCCCAGCGCCAGGCCACCAAGGAGGCCGGCGAGATCGCGGGCCTCGAGGTCCTGCGCCTCGTCGCCGAGCCGACCGCCGCCGCCCTGGCCTACGGCCTCGAGAAGTCGGACGAGCAGACGATCCTCGTCTTCGACCTCGGTGGCGGGACGTTCGACGTCTCGGTGCTCGAGATCGCCGAGGGCGTCTTCGACGTGAAGTCGACCGCCGGCGACTCCCGCCTCGGCGGTGACGACTGGGACGACGCGCTCATCGAGTGGATGGTCACGTCGTTCCGCAACGACCACGGCGTCGACCTCTCGAAGGACCGCATGGCGATGCAGCGCCTGAAGGAGGCCGCCGAGAAGGCGAAGATCGAGCTGTCGAGCTCGCAGGAGACCTCGGTCAACCTGCCGTTCCTCACCGCGACCGACGCCGGCCCGCTCCACTTCGAGGCGACCCTGTCGCGCGCGAAGTTCAACGAGCTGACCGCCGACCTGCTCGCGCGGTGCGAGGCGCCGTTCAAGCGGGCCGTCGCCGACGCCGGGGTGGCGCTCGGGGACATCGACCACGTCATCCTCGTCGGCGGCTCGACGCGCATCCCCGCCGTCCAGGAGCTGGTCGCCCGACTGACCGGCGGCAAGGAGCCGAACAAGGGCGTGAACCCCGACGAGGTCGTCGCCGTCGGCGCGGCGCTGCAGGCCGGCGTCCTGAAGGGCGACGTCAAGGACGTCCTGCTCCTCGACGTCACGCCGCTCTCGCTCGGCATCGAGACCAAGGGCGGGATCACCCACAAGCTCATCGAGCGGAACACCACCATCCCGACCCGCCGGTCCGAGACGTTCACGACCGCCGACGACAACCAGCCGTCGGTCGAGATCCACGTCCTCCAGGGCGAGCGCCAGATGGTCGGGGACAACAAGACGCTCGGGAAGTTCATGCTGACCGACCTGCCGCCGGCGCCCCGCGGCGTGCCGCAGATCGAGGTCGCGTTCGACATCGACGCGAACGGCATCGTCCACGTCTCGGCGAAGGACCTCGGGACCGGGAAGGAGCAGTCGATGACGATCACCGGCGGCTCGGCCCTGCCCAAGGACGACATCCAGCGCATGGTCGAGGACGCCGAGCAGCACGCCGAGGAGGACCGCCGGCGTCGCGAGGCGGCCGAGGTGCGCAACCAGGCCGACCAGCTCGCGTACCAGACCGAGAAGACCCTGAAGGACTCTGGCGAGAAGCTCGACGCCACGCTCCGGGCCGAGGTCGAGGAGGCGGTCACCGGCGTCCGCGAGGCCCTGAAGGGCGAGGACGCCGACGCGATCCGCGCGGCGACCGAGACGCTCGGGGGCCTGAGCCAGCGCCTCGCCGAGGCGATCTACGCGGCGGGCGCCGACGAGTCCTCCGCCGACGCCGCCCCGGCGGACGACGACGCGGTCGTGGACGCCGAGGTGGTCGACGAGGGCGACGACCAGCAGGCGGCCGGGGCCGCCTGAGCCGGTCGCGAGCCGACCGGGACCCGTACGAGACCGGCCGGCCGACCGCCGGGGAGACCCTCCCCGGGGGCCGCCGGCCCCGAGGACATCGCGGCCAGCCCGCGGACGACACGAGGAGGTGGCCACATGGCCGGGATCACCAGGTTCGAGCCGTTCACCGCGGCCTCGATCCACGACGAGTTCGACCGGATGCTGCGCGAGACGTTCGGGCGGCCCCGGACGCTGCTGCGCGGCGACGGCGCCCCGATGGCGACGAACGCCGGCGCGTTCGGCCCGGCGCTCGACGTCGAGGAGGACGCCGACGCGTTCACGCTGCACGTCGAGCTGCCCGGTGTCAGCGCCGAGGACGTCGAGGTCTCCCTCGAGGAGAACGTGCTGACGGTCTCGGGCGAGCGCTCGTTCTACGCCGACAGGGAGGCCGACGGCTTCCGGCGCATCGAGCGGAGCTTCGGCCGGTTCCACCGCGCCGTGCGCCTGCCCGACCGCGTCGACGCCGGTCGGGTGCACGCCGTCCACCGCGACGGGGTGCTGACGATCACCGTGCCGAAGGCCGAGGAGGCCAAGCCGCGGCGCATCGCGGTCTCGGCCGCCTGACCGGCGCGACCCCGGTCCGGACCTCCCCCCGGGTCCGGACCGGGGCCCGCGCACCGGCCGCGGCCGGGGACGCGGACGGAGGGGAGCGATGAGGAGCGAGGAGCCGCAGGTGGACGACGGGGAGCGCACCGGGGACGTGGCCGCGGCCGACGCGGCGTCCGCCGACGACACCACGACCGCGCCGTCGGTCGGGGAGGCCGTGCCGGCGGACGACGGGGCCGACCTGGTCCTGCGCGCCGAGGCCGACCCGCGCGACCGGGCACAGCTGCTCGGCGACCTCGAGGCGGCCGAGCACGCCCGTGACGAGTACCTCGACGACCTCCGCCGGGCGCTGGCCGACTTCGAGAACTACCGCAAGCGCGTGACCCGCGACGGCGCGGCCCAGCGCGAGCTCGGTCGGGCCGACGCGGTCACCGCGCTGCTCGACGTGCTCGACGACCTCGACCGGGCGGTCGCCGCCGCCGCGGACGGCGTCGACGCCGCCGCGCTCGGCGGGGCCGTGGGCGCGATCGCCGAGAAGTCGCGCCGGGCCCTCGAGGGCCTCGGCGTCACGCGCGTCGACACCGACGGCGTCGCGTTCGACCCGTCGGTCCACGACGCGGTCCAGCAGGTCGAGGACGCCGACGCGTCCGAGCCGACCGTGCACCAGGTGCTCCGCCCCGGCTACCGCCAGGGCGACCGGGTGCTCCGGGCGGCGATGGTCGTCGTGGCCCAGCGCTAGAGGAGGTGGGGATGGCGCCGCAGCGGGAGTGGCTCGAGCGGGACTACTACGCGACGCTCGGCGTGTCCAGGGAGGCCACCGCCGACGAGATCAAGCGCGCGTACCGCCGCCTCGCCCGCGAGCTGCACCCCGACGCCAACCCCGCCGACGCCGACGCCGAGCGCCGGTTCAAGGAGGTCGGTGAGGCGTACGCCGTCGTCGGCGACGCCGAGCGCCGCCGCGAGTACGACGAGCTCCGCCGTCTCGGCGCGGCCGGGTTCGGCGGAGGCGGGTTCCCCGGGGGCTTCCCCGGCGGGGCCGGCGGGTTCCCGGGCGGGTTCGGCGGCGCGGACCTCGGCGACCTGCTCGGCCAGATGTTCGGTGGCGGTGGCGCCGCCGGTCGCGCGCGCGGCCGCGCCCGGCCGCGGCGCGGCGCGGACGTCGAGACCGACGTCCACCTCGCGTTCGAGGACGCCCTCGAGGGCGTCTCGACCACCATCTCGCTGACGGGCGACGCCCCGTGCGAGGACTGCCGCGGCACCGGCGCGGCCGACGGACGGCGGGCCCCCTGCCAGGCCTGCGGCGGCCGCGGCGAGAACGTCGTCGATCAGGGCCTGTTCTCGTTCGCCCAGCCCTGCGCCCGGTGCGGCGGGGCCGGCAGCGTCGTCGAGTCGCCCTGCCGGACCTGCCGCGGCACCGGCCGCACCGTCCGGCAGCGCCGGCTCCAGGTCCGGATCCCCGCCGGCGTGCGCGATGGCGCCGTGGTCCGGGTCGCCGGCCGCGGGGCGCCGGGCCGGGACGGGGGTCCCGCCGGGGACGTGCTGGTCCGCGTCCGCGTCGCACCGCACCCGCGGTTCGGGCGCCGTGGTGACGACGTCACGCTGGACCTGCCCCTGACCTACGCCGAGGCGGCGCTCGGCACGATCGTCGCCGTCCCGACGCCGACCGGCGGGCGCCGGCGCATCCGCATCCGGCCCGGCACGCAGGCCGGCCGGGTGCTCCGCGTCCGCGACGAGGGTGCGCCGCGGTCCGGTGGGCGCGGTCGCGGGGACCTGCTGGTCACGGTCCGCGTCCGCGTCCCCGAGCGGCTGGGCCGCGAGGAGAAGCGGCTGCTGACCGAGCTCGGCGAGCGGGACGACCGCGCGGCCCGCGACCGGGCGCTGTTCGAGGGGACCGCGGCGGCGACCCCCGACGGTGACGCCACCGGACCGGACGTCGCGGCGGACGACGCGGTCGCCGGCGCCGACGCGGCGGGGGCGTGACCATGGCGACCGACCAGCGCTTCCTCGACCCCGACGAACGCGAGGAGCGGGACGACGTCCGGCCCGACCCGTTCGGCCCGACCGGGCCCGGCGACCCGACGGCGCTCCCGAAGGACGACCCCGACGCGCCGGTCTACGTCATCTCGGTCGCGGCCGAGCTCTCCGAGCTGCACCCCCAGACGCTGCGCGCCTACGAGCGCGACGGGCTGCTCGCGCCGTACCGGACGCCCGGTGGGACGCGGCGGTACTCGCGCCGCGACGTCGAGCGCCTCCGCCTGATCCGCCGCCTCACCCAGGAGGAGGGGCTGAACCTGGCCGGCGTCCGGCTGGTGCTGGAGATGGGCGAGCGGCTCGAGCGGTCCCGTCGCCGCATCGGCGAGCTGGAGGAGATGGTCCGGACGCTGGCGACGCGGCTCGAGGCGCGACCCCCGACCGCCCGGTTCGACCTGGTGAAGGCCCCGCCGACCGGGCTGGAGGTGCACCGCTCGCGTCGGCGCACCGCCTCGCGCGGCGGTGCCGGCCGGGCCGCCCCGCCGGTGCAGCGGGCCCGGGTGCTCCCCCCGCCCGAGCTCCGCTCCGGCACCGCCTGACCGACCCGCCCGCGACCCCGACCCGCCCGACCGGAAGGAGGACCCGATGGACCTCGAGCGCCTGACCAGCCGCTCCCGCGAGGCCCTGCGCGCCGCGGTCGACCTCGCGCGCGACCGGAACCACCCGGAGGCCGGCACCGCCCACCTGCTCCGCGCCCTCGTCGACCAGCCCGAGGGCGTCACCCTGCCGCTGCTGCAGCGCGCCGGCGTGAACCCGGCGGACCTCCGCCGTCACCTCGAGGAGCTGCTGTCCGGGCTGCCCGCCGCGTACGGCGCGACGGGCGAGCCGCGGCTCAGCGATCCGGCCGTCCGGCTGCTCGACGCCGCCGCCCGCGAGGCCGAGGAGCTCGGCGACGAGTACGTCTCGACCGAGCACCTCGTGCTCGCGATGCTGGCCGCCGCGCCGGCGGACCGCGCCGGCCGGCTGCTCGCCGAGGCCGGCCTCGACCGCGACGGGCTCCTCGCGGCGCTTCGGACGATCCGCGGCGCGCAGCGCGTGACGTCCGCCGATCCCGAGGCGACGTACGAGGCGCTGGCGAAGTACTCCCGTGACCTGACCCAGGCCGCCCGCGAGGGCCGGCTCGACCCGGTCATCGGCCGCGACGAGGAGATCCGCCGCACCATCCAGGTCCTCGTGCGCCGGACGAAGAACAACCCGGTCCTGATCGGCGAGCCCGGCGTCGGGAAGACCGCGATCGTCGAGGGCCTGGCCCGCCGCATCGTCGAGGGCGACGTGCCGACGCTGCTCGAGGACAAGACCCTCGTCGAGCTGGACCTCTCCGCGATGGTCGCCGGCGCGAAGTACCGCGGCGAGTTCGAGGAGCGGCTGAAGGCCGTGCTGAAGGAGATCGAGGCCTCCGAGGGCCGCATCATCACCTTCATCGACGAGCTGCACACCGTCGTCGGGGCCGGCGGCGCCGAGGGCGCGATGGACGCGGCGAACATGCTGAAGCCGCTGCTCGCACGCGGCCGGCTGCGCATGATCGGCGCGACGACCCTGTCGGAGTACCGGTCCATCGAGAAGGACGCCGCGCTCGAACGCCGGTTCCAGCCGGTCCACGTCGAGGAGCCGTCCGTCGCCGACACCGTCGGCATCCTCCGCGGGCTGAAGGAGCGGTACGAGGTCCACCACGGGGTGCGGATCACCGACGACGCGCTGATCGCGGCGGCGACGCTGAGCCACCGCTACCTCACCGAGCGGTTCCTCCCGGACAAGGCCATCGACCTGCTCGACGAGGCGGCCGCCGGGCTGCGCATCGCGATCGACTCGATGCCGCCCGAGATCGACGAGGTCGACCGCCGTCGCCGCCAGCTCGAGATCGAGCGGGTCGGGCTCGCGAAGGAGGACTCGGCCTCGGCCCGGGCGCGCCTCGCCGACCTCGACGCCGAGCTGGCCGAGCTGCGCGAGCGGCTGGACGGACTGCGCGCGCGGTGGCAGCAGGAGAAGGACGCCATCGTCGCCCTGCAGGGTCTGCGCGAGGAGCTCGAGCGCGCCCGCGAGGACGCCGCCGCCGCCGAGCGGGACGGCGACCTCGAGCGGGCCGCCGAGCTGCGGTACGGCACCGTCCCCGACCTCGAGCGGCGGCTGGCCGCGGCCGAGACCGCGATCGAGGAGGTCCGGGCCTCGGGCCAGGCCCTGCTCGAGGAGGAGGTCACCGAGACCGAGATCGCCGAGGTCGTCGGCCGGTGGACCGGCATCCCCGTCACCCGGCTGGTCGAGTCCGAGTCGGCGAAGCTGGCGCGGCTCGAGGACGAGCTCCACCGCCGCGTCATCGGGCAGGACGCCGCCGTCTCGGCCGTCGCGAACGCCGTCCGCCGCGCCCGCGCCGGGCTGTCGGACCCCGACCGGCCGCTCGGGTCGTTCCTGTTCCTCGGTCCGACCGGCGTGGGGAAGACCGAGCTGGCCCGGACGCTGGCGGCGTTCCTGTTCGACGACGAGCAGGCGCTGGTCCGCATCGACATGGGCGAGTACCAGGAGAAGCACACGGTCTCGCGTCTGATCGGCGCGCCCCCCGGGTACGTCGGGTACGAGGACGCGGGACAGCTGACCGAGGCCGTCCGCCGCCGTCCCTACCGCGTCGTGCTGCTCGACGAGGTCGAGAAGGCGCACCCGGACGTGTTCAACGTGCTGCTCCAGGTGCTCGACGACGGCCGGCTGACCGACGGCCAGGGCCGCACGGTCGACTTCCGGAACGTCGTCGTCATCATGACCTCGAACCTCGGGTCCTCGCACATCCTCGACGTGACCCTGGCGCCCGAGGAGCTGCGCGAGCGCGTGATGGTCGACGTCCGCAGCCACTTCCGCCCCGAGTTCCTGAACCGCATCGACGAGACCGTCATCTTCGAGCGGCTGGACGCGTCGGAGCTGCGCCGGATCGTCGACGTCCAGCTGGAGCGGCTGCGGCGGCGGCTGGCCGAGCGCGACCTCGCCCTCGACGTCACCGACGCCGGGAAGGACCTGCTGGCCCGGCTCGGGTACGACCCGGTCTACGGCGCCCGCCCCCTGAAGCGCGTGATCCGGACCCGCGTCGAGGACCCGCTGGCGCTGGCGCTGCTCGAGGGCCGCGTCGTCGACGGGCAGCAGGTCGTCGTCGACGCCGACGGCGACGCGGTGACGGTGCGGGGCGACGGGGCCGTCGCGACGGCCGCGTGAGGCTGCCCCGGCGCCGCACGACCCTGCCGCCGCTCGGCGAGGCCGACGCGGTCGTCGTCGGCGCCGGACCGAACGGGCTGGCCGCCGCGCTGACGCTGGCGCGCGAGGGGTTCCGGGTCGTCGTGCTCGAGGCGGCCGACGAGCCCGGGGGTGGGACGCGGACGTACGCGGACCCCGACGTGCCGGGGCTGGTGCACGACCACTGCGCCGCCGTCCACCCGTTCGGGATCGGCTCGCCGTACCTGCGCACGCTGCCGCTGGACCGGTACGGCCTGGTCTGGGCCCAGCCCGAGGTCGCCTGCGCCCATCCGCTCGACGACGGCACCGCGGCGCTGCTGCACCGGGACCTCGACGAGACGGTCGCCGGACTCGGCGCGGACGGCCCGGCCTGGCGGCGGCTCGTCGGTCCGGCCGCCGCCCGGTTCGACGATCTGGCCGGCGCCCTGATGGGACCGCTGCTGCGGGTGCCGCGGCATCCGCTGACGCTGGCCCGCAACGGACTGCTGTCGCTGGCACCCGCGTCCTGGACGGCCCGCACGTTCGCCCTCGGCCCCGACGGTCCGGGTGCCGCGCTGTTCGGCGGCGCCGCGGCGCACGCCGTCGCGCCGCTGACCGCACCCGGGACGACCGGGGTCGGCCTGCTGCTGATGGCCGCCGGGCACGCGCGCGGCTGGCCCGTCGCCGTGGGCGGCTCGCGGGCGATCTGGCGGGCGATGGTCGCGATGCTCGAGGACCTCGGTGGCGAGGTCGTGACCGGCGTCCACGTCCGCTCGCTGGCCGAGCTGCCCCGTGCGCGGGTGCGGCTGCTCGACGTCGCCCCGGGCGCGTTCGCCGACATCGCCGGCGACGCGCTGCGCCCCCGGGCCGCGGCCCGACTGCGACGATGGCGGCACGCGCCGGCGGCCGCGTTCAAGCTGGACCTCGCCGTCCGTGGCGGTGTGCCCTGGACGTCCGAGGGCGCGCGTCGCGCCGGGACGCTGCACCTCGGGGGCACGTTCCCCGAGCTCGCGGCGTCCGAGGCGGCCAGCGCCGCGGGTCGCCTGCCCGAGCGGCCGTACGTCCTGGTCTCGCAGCCGGCGGTCGCGGACCCGACGCGGCGCGTCGGCGAGGTCGAGCCGGTCTGGGCGTACGCGCACGTGCCGCGGACCGAGGGCCCGGGCGTCGCGCCCGGGACGCCGCCGGTCGACGAGGCGGCGGCGCGCGGGGCCATCCTCGGCCAGCTCGAGCGGTTCGCGCCGGGCCTGCGCGACCGGATCGTCGGCGTGCGCACGACCACGCCGGCGCGGTTCGCGGCCGACGACCCGAACCTGGTCGGCGGCGACATCACCGGCGGGGCCCTGACCCTGCGGCAGCTGGTCGCCCGGCCGCGGCTGTCGCCCGTCCCGTACGCGACGGCGCTGCCCGGGACCTACCTCTGTTCGGCGTCGACCGCGCCCGGCGCCGGCGTGCACGGGATGTGCGGCCATCACGCCGCCCGCGCGGCGCTGCGGGACCTGCTGGCCTGAGGGCCGTCGGACCGTCCGGCCGGATCGTCCCGACGGTCCGGCCGGGTGCGATGGGCGTAGCCTCCCGGCGCGGGCCTCCGACCGCCCGCACCCACCGTCCGCACCCCCCGACGACCCGCGAGCCACGACCATGCGCATCGGCATCCTGACCGGCGGGGGCGACGTCCCCGGCCTGAACCCCGCGATCAAGGCCGTCGTCGAGCGGGCCACCGGCGAGGGTCACGAGGTCATCGGCATCCGGCGCGGCTGGGGCGGCCTGCTCGAGTACGACCTCGACGACCCGACCAGCCACGACCGCTGCGTCCTGCCGCTCGACCGCGGCACGGTCCGGACCATCGACCGCACCGGCGGCACCTTCCTCCACACCTCCCGGACCAACCCGGCCCGGGTTCGGCGGAAGGACATGCCCGCGTTCCTCGCGCCGGCGTCCGACCCGGGCGTCGACGTGCAGGACTTCACGTCCCACGCGGTCCGCGTCGTCGAGCACCTCGGCATCGACGCGCTGATCCCGATCGGCGGGGACGACACGCTGAGCTTCGGGCTGCGCATGCACGAGGAGGGCGTGCCGGTCCTGGCCATCCCGAAGACGATGGACAACGACGTCCACGGCACCGACTACTGCATCGGGTTCTCGACCGCCATCACCCGGAGCGTCGAGTTCATCCACCAGCTGCGGACCTCGACCGGGTCGCACGAGCGGCTCGCGTTCGTCGAGCTGTTCGGCCGGTACTCGGGCGAGACGTCGCTGATCTCGGCGTACCTCTCCAGCGTCGACCGCGCGATCATCTCGGAGGTGCCGTTCGACCCGGAGCGGCTGGCCGGCATGCTGATGGACGACAAGCGCCGCAACCCGTCGAACTACGCGATGTGCACGCTGTCCGAGGGCGCGCAGCTGATCGACGGCGAGGTGCACCTCTCCGGCGAGGAGGACGCCTACGGGCACCGCAAGCTCGGCGGCATCGGCGAGACGACCGGTCAGCTCATCAAGCGCATCACGGGCCAGGACGTCATCATCCAGACCGTCGGGTACCTGATGCGGTCGGGCCGGCCGGACTCGCTGGACCTGATGGTCGCGACGAACTTCGCCGTGATGGCGGCGGACCACGCGATGGCGGGGGACCGCGGCCGGCTCATGGCGATGCGCGGCGGGGCGTACACGAACGTCCCGATCTCGGTCACCGGCGAGGGCGCGAAGCGCGTGGACGTCGACGCGCTGTACGACGTCGACGCCTACCGCCCGAAGGTCCGGCAGGTCGAGGGCAAGCCGATGTTCCTCTACTGAGCCGCGCGCGGCCGGCCGGGTGGTCCCGGTGCTCCGGCCGGCTCAGGCGGCGAGGCGCCGGAAGTCCCAGCTGCGCTCGTCGGTGAGCGCCAGCGCGACCCAGACGTGGTGGTGCGCCGCGGGCAGCGGCTCGTCGTGGGCGAAGTACTTCCGGCTGAAGGCGAGGCGGACCTCCACCGGGACCTCGTCGTCCGCGACCCGCGTCGGGGTCGCACGGGCCGTCAGCCCGCGCAGCTCGGCGTAGGCCTCGCCGCCGTCGATCGTGACGCCGCACCGGGCGCCGCGCGTCAGGTCCTCGGTCCGTCGGGCCCGGGTCAGGTTCCAGACCCAGAGCTCGCCGCGGGGATCCGGGTGGTGCACGAACCAGAGCGGCACGACGTCCGGCCAGCCCTCGGCGTCGACCACGGCGAGCCGGAGCACCCGCTCCTCGGCGAGGAACGCGGCCCGGACCGCCGGGTCCATCGTCAGGTCCGGGCGCGGCACCGGGTCCCCTCGGTCGGTCGGCAGCAGGCTACGGAGCCGCGGTCGTACCCTCGACGCATGTCGACCCCAGGCCTCCGCTCCCGCACCCCCGCCGCCGCGTCCCTCCACGGCCGCCTCCGCCGGGCCGCCGTGGCCGCTGCGGCCGCGCTTGCCGTCGGGCTCGCGGCCTGCGGCGGCACCGACACGGCCGCTCCGGCGGCCGACGCCGGCGCCGATCTCCCGGCCGGCGCGGTCCTGATCGACGTCCGCACCCCGGAGGAGTTCGACACCGGGCACCTCGTCGGCGCGCTGAACCTCCCCGTCGAGCTGCCGGCGTTCCCCGACCAGGTCGCGGCGCTCGACCCCGACGCGGAGTACCTCGTGTACTGCCGCTCGGGCCGGCGGGCGGACCTCGCCGTCGCGTACATGACCGAGCTGGGCCTCGACGCGCGGAACCTCGGCTCGGTCGCGGAGGCCGCGGCCGAGACGGGCGTCGCCGTCACCGGCTGAGCGGGACCGTGCCCGAGGACGTCGACCCGTTCGCGACCCCGGTCGCCTCGCCCCGCGGCGCGGGCGCGCTGGTCGTCGTCGCGGTCCTGCTGGCCCTCGCCGCGCCCGTCTCCGGGCTGGCGGTGGTGCTCGGCCCGGTCGGGATGCTGACCGCGCTCGTCGCGCACGTGAAGGGGCACCGTCTCGGCATGCCGGTGGCGGTGCTGGCCGGGATCGGGACGATCGTCGGCATGACCGTCACGCTGTACCTGCGCTGACGTCCCCCGTCCCGCGCGCGACCGCGCCGGTCAGCCGGTGACGCCGTCGGCTCCGAGCGCCGCGCCGAGCTCGCGCGACAGCGCCGCGAGGTCCCCGGCCCGGCGCGCCCCGGCGGGGAGCGCGTCCGCGTCCAGCGCGGCGAACCCCGGGCCGCCGACGACCAGCGCGGCCGCCCCGAGGTCCGGCGGGTCCGCGCAGAAGCCGCGGGCGGGATCGACGCCGACGGCGCCGACCAGCACCACGTCCGGCCGCAGCGTCGCCGCGCTGCGCTCGAGCGCGGCCCGGGGGGTCCGGGACCCGAGGTAGGTGACCCGGAAGCCGGTGTCGGCGGCGACCGCCGCCGCGGCCAGCACGCCGAGCTCGTGGTCCTCGCCCTCGGGGGCGGCGGCGAGGCAGGTCGGCGCGGCGGCACGGTGCGCGCCGGCCAGCAGCCGGTGGAGCCGGGGGCGGAGCACGTTCGTCGCGAAGTGCTCGGCCGCGATCAGCCCCGGGTCCTCGCGCCACCCCTCGCCGAGGTCGCGGAGCACCGGGAGGACGACGTCCTCGAGGGTGCGGGGGACGCCGAGCCGGGCCAGCGCCGCGTCGAGGGCGCCGGTCGCCGCGTCCCCGTCGTACGCGGCGATCGCCGCGGCGAGGTCGGCCCGGACCCGGCCGGCCCCGGTCGTCGGCCCGGCCTCGGCGGCGGCCGA
>JAFMLG010000017.1:0-6324 GCA_017852335.1 Actinomycetota bacterium
GGTCGATCGCACCGGTGGTCCGCATGGACGGACGCCGTCCGGGGCCCTTGATGGCCGCCGTGCGACGCCGTCCGACCCCCACCGCCCGCTTGATGGGCGGCGGAGGCGCAGTCTCGGGAACATCGGTGGGGACGTCCTGTCCACCTCGCGTGGGAACATCCCTGCGTGGAGCTGCCGGGAGTCGAACCCGGGTCCCGCGGTCCCGTCGAAGGGGGCGCTACGTGCGTAGGTGCCGGATGATCTCGGGACCGGTGCTCCGACGCCAGACAGCGTCCGTCCCCACACCGGGCTGCGTTGTCCCCTCGGGCCGCTCGGTCAGAGCCCTTCGGGTGGAGCCCCGTGATGTCGACCGGTCCTCCCTACGGGGCGTAGGAGGCGGTCGTCGCTGCGTATCAGGCAGCGAGGGCCAGGTCAGTGTCCTTGGCGTTTGATGGTTCCCACGTGGGATTAACGAGGCACGCGCGGGCATCCTCGGCACGCTCCCCCACCGGCGGCAGTGACCACGGTCGAGACCGTGTCAGCCCCTGGTGCGGTGCGATCGACGCTCTGCGGTTGTCAAGGTGCGACGCGCCGAGGGTACCGACGGCGGCGACGCGGTGGCCGCCCGACGGCCGACCCCGCGCCGGCCGGGCTCAGCGTCCCCGACCCCGGTGGGCCCGGGCGCGGTCCATCTCCCGCTGGGCGTCCCGCTTCGCGACCGCCCGGCGCTTGTCCGCGACGTTCTTCCCCTGCCCGACGGCGAACTCGAGCTTCGCGAGTCCGTCCCGGAAGTGGATCCGCGTCGGGACCAGCGTGACGCCCTTCGCCCCGACCTCGTGGCGCAGGCGGTCCAGCTCGCGCCGGTGCAGCAGCAGCTTCCGGGGCCGGACCGGGTCGTGGTTCGCGTATCCGCCGTGGGAGTACTCGGGGATGTGGCACTGCATCAGCCAGGCCTCGCCGGCCGGATCGATCTTCACCCACGCCTCGGCCAGCGAGCCGCGCCCGCCGCGCAGCGACTTCACCTCGGTCCCGGTCAGCACGAGACCCGCCTCGTAGCGGTCGCCGAGGTGGTAGTCGAACGAGGCGCGACGGTTCTGCGCGGCGAGGAGGGTCCCGCCGTCCCCCGGGCCGGCACCGCCGCCCTTCCGGGAGGAGGCCATGGGCTCAGGGTAGGCCCGACGCGACCGAGCGCTGACGGATCAGCAGGGGATGAAGCCGCAGGGGTTGTTCGGCACCCCGTCGATCCGGACCTCGAAGTGGAGGTGCGGCCCGGTCGCCGTGCCGGTCATGCCGACGCGCCCGATCTCCTGGCCCTGCGCGACGTAGCTGTCGCTGCCGACGAGGATCGCCGACATGTGCGCGTACAGCGAGGCGACCCCGCCGCCGTGGTAGACGATGACGGTCTGCCCGTACCCCGACATCCACCCGGTGAACGTCACCGTCCCGCCGCGCGACGCGATGATCGACGTCCCCGAGTACGCCGCGAGGTCGACGCCGGCGTGCAGCCGCACGGTGCGGAACACGGGATGGACGCGGTTCCCGAACCCCGACGACATCCAGCCGTTCGTCGGCTTCAGCCACCCGGTCCCGGTGTCCCCGACGCCGCGACCGCGCCGTTCGGCCTCGAGCGCCGCCCGCAGCGCCGCCTCGATCTGCTCCTGCGCCGCCTCGAGGGCCTTCAGGTGCTCCTCGAGGGCGTCGGCGTCCTCCTGCAGCTGCCGCAGCGACGTAGCCAGCGACGTCCGCGTCCGGCGGACCTCGGCCGCGACCCGCTCCTGCTCGACCAGCTGACCCGAGATCTCGGCCTCGAGCCGGTCCGCCTCGTCGCGCTCGCGCTGCGCCTCGACCCGCAGCTCGACGGCCCGGGCCCGGGCGGCGTCGAGATCGGCCAGCAGCTCGGCCATCTCCCCCACCATCGTCCGGTCGCTCTCGACGACGGCCGAGACGTAGGTCGAGGTCACGATGACGTCGTTGATGTCGCGGAGGTTCGCGAACACCTCGGTCAGCGAGGCCTGGCCGTACTTGAACGCGGCGACGACACGGTCCTCGAACCGGCCGCGCCGCGCGTCCAGCTCGGCCCCGGCCGCGGCGACGTCGGCGGTGACCTGGTCGAGCTCGGCCTCGGTGTCGGCCAGCCGGTCCTCGGACGCGGCCAGCTCGGCGCGGGCGCGCTCGAGCTCGTCGTCGATGCGCGCGAGCTCGTCCTGGGCGGCCCGGTGCTCGCGGTCGGCGACGTTGTAGCGGTCGCGGGCCGAGGTCGTCCGGCGCCGGACCTCGGCCAGCTCGCGCTGGGCGGCGGCCCGCTCGGCCGCCGTCTGGGAGAGCTGCTGCTGGAGCGCCGTGACGCCCTGGGCGAGGGCGGGCCCGGCGGTCCCGGCGGTCAGGACGGCGCTGGCGAGCAGGACGAGGGCCGCGCCGAGGGTCGCGGGCAGGGACGGCCGTCGCATGACCACCCTCCCCGTGCCCGTCGGGAACCGAATCCTACGCGTGTGGTTCGTCCGGACGGAGCGGCCGGACGGCCACCGGCCGGCGACCGGTCAGACGTGGATGAACCGGCGCAGCGCGGCCAGCGAGGACAGCGCGGCGATACCGACGCCGGCGGCCAGCATGATCGGTGCGACGGCGATGACCTGGTCGACGCCGATGAACGGGAGCAGCTCGACCTCGCGGGCGAGGTCCCGGGTGACCCGCGGCACCGCCGCGTACAGGACGCCCCAGGACACGGCCGCCCCGAGCGCACCGGCGATGATCCCCTCGAGGACGAACGGCAGCCGGACGTACCAGTTCGACGCGCCGACCAGCTTCATGATCGCGGTCTGCTCGCGCCGCGCGTACGCCGCCACCCGGATCGTGTTCGCGATCAGCACGCCGGCGGCGAGGAGCTGGATCAGCGCGACCCCGAGCGCGCCGTTGCGGACGAGCGTCGTGAACCGGAGGAACTGGTTCAGGACGTCGCGCTGGTCGACGATCTCCTCGACGCCGGGGTACGCGGCGAACTGCTCGCGGATGACGCCGAACAGCGCCGGGTTCTCGAGCTTCACGCGGAACGAGGCCGGCAGCGTCGCGACGTCGATGGCCTCGACGAGCGTCGGCTGGTCGGCGAAGAGGCGCGTGAACCGGTCGTACGCCTCGCGCTTCGACTCGTAGAACACCTCGGCGACGACCGGCTGCGCCTCGAGGTCCTGCTGGAGGCGCTGCCGCTGCTCGGTGGTGATCGCGGGGCACGTGCGGTCGTCGCAGAGGAAGATCGAGACCTCGACGCGACCGGTCCAGTCGTCCGTCGCGAGGTCGACCTGCTCGCTCAGCAGCAGGCCGGCGCCCAGCAGCGTCAGCGAGACGGTGACCGAGAGGATGACGGCGAAGGACATCAGGAGGTTGCGCCGCAGCCCGCCGAGGGCCTCGGAGAGGACGTACCGCCACCGCGCCACCGTCAGCCCCCGTAGCCGTAGACGCCGCGGGACTGGTCGCGGACGACCCGGCCCTCCTCGAGCTCGACGACGCGGCGGCGCATCGAGTCGACGATCGCCTGGTCGTGGGTCGCCATCACGACCGTCGTCCCGGTCCGGTTGATCCGGTCGAGCAGCTTCATGATCTCGACCGAGGTCCCCGGGTCGAGGTTCCCGGTCGGCTCGTCGGCGAGGAGCAGGCGCGGGTTGTTCACGAACGCCCGGGCGACCGAGACGCGCTGCTGCTGCCCGCCCGAGAGCTCGTGGGGCATCGCGTCGGACTTCTCGGTCAGGCCGACCAGCTCGAGGACCTCGGGGACCCGCTCGCGGATCTCGGACCGGCGGCGGCCGATGACCTCGAGGGCGAACGAGACGTTCTCGCGCACCGACTTCGTCGGGAGCAGCTTGAAGTCCTGGTAGACGTACCCGATCTCGCGGCGGAGCAGCGGGACCTTCCAGGACCGCAGGCGGCGCAGGTTCTTGCCCGCGACCCAGACCTCGCCGTCGTCCGGCCGCTGCTCGCGGGTCAGCAGCCGCATCAGCGTCGACTTGCCCGACCCCGAGGGGCCGACGACGAAGACGAACTCGCCCTTGGTGACCTCGACGCTGACGTCGTCGAGGGCGGTGACCTCACCGTCGCGACCGCGTCGGAACGTCTTCGTGACGCCCTCGAGACGGATCACACGGCCCTCCGGACGGCTCCGTGCACCTGCCGGGAGCCGGACGGGAGGCTAGCCACGGCGACCCCCGTCACCCCGGAGGCGGGGCGGCCGGACGGCCGGGGCCGGCCGCTCAGCGCGCGGCGCGGGCCCGGCGGCGCAGCTCGGCGCCGAGCAGCTCGTCGAGGTCACCGGACAGCACCGCCTGGACGTTGCCGGTCTCGTACTCCGACCGCAGGTCCTTCACCAGCTGGTACGGCTGCAGGACGTAGGACCGGATCTGGGATCCGAACCCGACGTTGCGCTTCCCGCCGCGCAGCTCGTCGAGCTGATCGGCGCGGCGCTGCCGCTCGAGCTCGGCCAGCTTCGCCTTCAGGACGCGCAGCGCCGCGGCCTTGTTCTGGTGCTGGGACTTCTCGTTCTGGCAGCTGACGACGATGCCGGTCGGGAGGTGCGTGATGCGGACCGCCGAGTCCGTCGTGTTCACCGACTGCCCGCCGGGCCCCGACGAGCGGTAGACGTCGACGCGGAGGTCCTCGTCCGCGACCTCGACCTCCTCGTCGACCTCCGGCAGGACGGGGACGACGTCGACCAGCGCGAACGACGTCTGTCGCCGGGCCTGCGAGTCGAAGGGGCTGATGCGGACCAGCCGGTGCACGCCGTGCTCGGCCGAGAGCCAGCCGTACGCGTCGGCGCCGCGCACCTCGAACGTCGTCGACTTGAGGCCGGCCTCCTCGCCCCAGGACTCGTCGAACACCTCGGTCGCGAACCCGTGGTCCTCGGACCACCGCAGGTACATCCGCTGCAGCATCTGCGTCCAGTCCATCGCGTCGACGCCGCCCTCGCCGGCGTGGATCGAGACGATCGCGTCCGACGCGTCGTGCTCGCCCGAGAGCAGCGCCGCCAGCTCGAGCCGCTCGAGCTCGGCCTCGACGCCGACGAGACCGGCCGTGACCTCGGCGGCGCTGTCCTCGTCGTCGGCCTCCGCGGCCAGCTCGTCGAGGACCTCCAGATCGTCGAGCGTCCCCACGATCCGGTCGACACGGGCGACCTGCGCCTCGACGCGGGACAGCTCGGTCGTGACGCCCCGGGCCCGGACCGGGTCGTCCCACAGCCCCGGGGCGGCGGCGTCCGCCGAGAGCTCGACGTGCCGCTGGCGGGCCTCGTCGATGCGGAGCACGTCGGCCAGCGCGGCCAGGCGGCCGCGGAGGCGCGCGACGTCGGCGGCGTGGCTCGGCATGCGCGGAGGCTACTGGCGGGGCTCCCGCGACCGGGACCGGACCGGGACTAGCCTCCCGCCATGCCGGCCCTCCCCGACCTCGCGACGCTCCCGAAGGTCGAGCTGCACGTCCACCTCGAGGGCACCGTCTCGGCCGCGACGGCCCGCGCGCTGGCCGTCGGCCACGGCGCGGACCCCGACGCGGTCCTCGTCCTCGACGGCGACGACTACCCCCACCCGTTCCGCGACTTCGCGCACTTCCTCGAGGCGTTCCTCGCGACGGCCGCGCAGGTCCGGACGCCCGACGACCTGCGCACCGTCGCCGCGGCGTTCGCCGCCGGCCAGGCGGCGCAGCGCGTGCGCTGGACGGAGGCGACGTTCACCGCCGCGATGATGGAGTCGCGCGGCTGGGAGCCGGCCGCGATGTGGGCCGCCCTCGACGAGGGGCTGACCGCCGCCCCCGGGGCCCGCGTCGGCCTGATCCTCGACACGCCGCGGGACATGGGACCCGACATGGGCCGGCGGACCGCCGAGCTCGCGGCCGACGCGCTGGGCGCCGGCCTGCCCGTCGTCGCGCTCGGGCTGACGGGCATCGAGGGGTCGGTGCACGAGCGGGAGTTCGCGTTCCTCCGCGGCGCCGCCGACGACCTCGGGCTGCTGCTCGTCGCCCACGCCGGGGAGACCGGCGGACCCGAACGGGTCACGGCCGTCCTCGACGAGCTCGCCGTCGACCGCGTCGCCCACGGCGTCGCGAGCGTCCGCGACCCCGAGGTGCTCGCCCGGGTTGTCGCCGAGCGGGTGGTGCTCGAGGTCTGCCCCTCGTCGAACGTCACGCTCGGCGTCGTACCGGACCTGGCGTCGCACCCGATCCGCATCCTGGCCGACGCCGGCGCGGCCGTCGTCGTCGGCAGCGACGACCCGCCGTTCTTCGCGACCGACCTCACGACCGAGCTCGCGCACGTCGGCCGGCTGCTCGACCTCGACGTCGCCGGGCAGGCGGCGCTGCAGCGCCGCGCCCTGG
>JAFMLG010000017.1:6598-19310 GCA_017852335.1 Actinomycetota bacterium
CGACCCGCTCGAGGTCGGCGCGATCGCGCTGCCGGACGTCACCCCGGCGGCGCTGCGCGCCGGCGGCGTCCTCGACGGCGACGGCCGCCTGATGATGCGCGCGGCCGAGGGGCGCCTGCTCCTCGTCTCCTTCGGGTTCCTGAACTGCCCCGACGTCTGTCCGACGACGCTGGCGGACCTGCGCGCGGCGCTGCGCCGGCTCGACGCGGACCTGGCGGACCGCGTCGACGTCGCGTTCGTGACCGTCGACCCCGACCGCGACACGCCCGCGGCGCTGGCCGCCTACCTGCCGGCGTTCCTCCCGCGGTTCCACGCGCTGCGCACGGACGCGGCCGGGCTGCGTCCGGCGCTCGACGCCTTCCTCGCCACGGCGGAGGTCACCGTCGCCGCCGACGGGGACGTCGAGGTGGCGCACTCGGCGGTGCTGTACGCCGTCGACGCCACCGGCCGCGTCGTCGTCGAGTGGCCGTTCGGGACCAGTGCGACGGCTCTGGCCGACGACCTCCGGATCCTGCTGGGACGGTCGACGTGAGCGGCGACGCGCACCCCCGCGCGGACGACGGCGCGGCGACCGTGCGACGCGATCGCCGCGCCGCGTGGTGGGTCGCCGCGGTGGTCGCCGTCGCCGCGGCCGCGGCGCTCGTCGGACCGCTGCTCGCGGCCGGTGCGACCTACGAGCTGACGTTCCCACCGGGCAGCGAGGGCGCCCGCGCTGCGTCGCTGTTCGACCCGGTCCCCCACCGCCGCGTCGGCGACGTGATCTGGATCGAGCTCGAGCCCGGGGACGCCCTGGTGGTGCGCAACGAGGACGCCGTCGTCCACCAGGTCGGCGGGATCCTCGCCCGGCCGGGCGAGACGGTGCTGCACACGTTCGACGAACGGGGTACGTTCTCGGACGTCTGCAGCCTCGACCTCACCGTGTTCGTCGAGGTCGCGCGCCGGTAGCGGTCGGGCGCCCGTCGCGAGGACGGCGCCTCAGCCCTGGCCGCGCAGCTCCATCGCGTGGACGACGCGCCGCACGGCCACGTCCATCGCCGCGTCGCGCAGCGTCCCGGCCTCCCCCGCGGCCCGCAGGACCTGCCGGGTCGCGGCGGCGATGCGGGCGTCGAGGCGGGCCAGGACCTCCGCCTCGTCCCAGGCCAGCAGACTCGCGCCCTGCACCCACTCGAAGTACGAGACGATGACGCCACCGGCGTTGGCGAGGATGTCGGGGAGCACCGTCGTGCCGCGCTCGACCAGGGCGGCCGCGGCCTCGGGCGTCAGCGGATGGTTCGCGGCCTCGATGACGATCGGGGCGGTCAGGCGGTCGACGTTCGCCGCGTCGACGACGTGGCCCAGCGCGGCCGGGATGACGACGTCGGCGTCGACGAACAGCGGCCCGGTCGCGTCGATCCGCGTCGCGCCCGCGACGTCGAGATCGGCGAGCTGTCGGCCGGGCTCGGACTCGAGCGCGTCCTCGAGCGCCGGGACGTCGAGCCCGTCCGGGTCCAGCCAGCCTCCCGACACGTCGCTGACCGCCAGGACCCGGTAGCCGCGCAGGTGCGCCTCGAGCGCGGCGTGCTCGCCGACGTTCCCGAAGCCCTGGATGGCGACGGCCACGTCGCCGCCGTTCGACGGCGGCGTCAGCCCGCGCTGGTCCAGCAGCGTCTCGAGCGCGACGACGACGCCCCGTCCGGTCGCGGCGACGCGACCCAGCGATCCGCCGAGCTCGACGGGCTTGCCCGTCACGATGCGCGGCTCGTAGCCGTGGGTCCGGGACCACTCGTCGAGGATGTGCGCCATCGTCCCGGCGTCCGTCCCCATGTCCGGCGCGGGGATGTCGGTCATCGGCCCGATCGCCGCCCCGACGCGCTCGGTCCACCGCCGCGCGACCAGCTCGCGCTCGCGGGGGCTGAGCGTGCGCGGGTCGACCGCGACACCACCCTTCGCGCCCCCGAACGGCAGGTCGACCAGCGCCGTCTTCCACGTCATCAGCTCGGCCAGCAGCCGGACCTCCTCGAGGTCGACGGCCGGGTGGAACCGCAACCCGCCCTTGAACGGTCCGCGGACGTCGCTGTGCTGCACGCGGAAGCCGCGATGGACCCGCAGCGCGCCGTCGTCGCCGACGACCGGGATCTGGACCGAGACCTCGCGGTGCGGCACGCGGAGCCGGTCGGCCAGCGCGTCGGGGACGCCGAGCCGGGCGAACGCCGCCTCGGCGGCGGAGGAGGCACGGGGCAGCACCGGACACACCTCGTCACGGCCGGACCATCGTCCCACGCCGTTGTGGGACGCGCCGCACCGCGACCGCGACCCTACGCCGACGGCACGGTCGCCGCGCGCAGGACGACCCGGCCGCGGTCCCCCGTACGCTGCCGGCGCGCGGCACGACCGGGACGCGGCGCACCGAGGGACGACGGGGGACGCGGATGGCCGGGCTCGGCGGACGGTGGCGGCGGACCGGGGACGACGGACCGCCCCGACCGCCGCGGCTCACCCGCGACGAGATGCGGGCCCGCAACGGCCGCTTCCTGAAGCTCGACCGTCGGACCCGGCGCGACATCATGCGCGCGGTGAACCGGGGCCGGGCCGTCGGGGACCGCCGCCACGCCCCGCTCGCCGTCGCCGTCGCCCAGCGCCAGCAGCGGTTCTGGCGCGCCGCCTGGCTGCTCGGCCCGACGATCGCCCTCGCGCAGGGCGCCTTG
Source organism: Actinomycetota bacterium (assembly GCA_017852335.1). GTDB lineage: Bacteria > Actinomycetota > Nitriliruptoria > Nitriliruptorales > Nitriliruptoraceae > CSBr16-57R1. The sequence continues at coordinate 9,283 of JAFMLG010000017.1, forward strand.
ACCGGCCTCCCGCCCGAGCAGGTCGTCCTGCTCGCGGCCTGGGGCACGCTGGTCCTCGGTGCTCTGGCCTGGTGGTGGTGGTCCCGGGCCCGGCGGGCGGAGCTCGCGAACCTGATGGCGGCCGGCGGCCGCGCCGGGGCGACCGGATCGGGGACGGCGGGCCGGTCCCGGCTGCCCGGCGGACCGGCGCGCCCCGCGATCGGAGCGGACGCGGACGACGGCACCGCGGAGACGACGGTGGACGGTCCGCCCCGCCCGCCCCGCCCCCGGGGCCGGAAGCGGCGCGGCCGCTGACGACGCCGCGACGATGCGGCGCCGGACGCCTCAGTCCATCGCGTCCCGGGCCGCGCGGTCGAGGCTGCGACGGGCGGCCGCCGCGATCGCCTCGGGCGTGAAGCCGAAGTGGGCGAACAGCTCGGGGGCCGGGGCCGACGCCCCGAACGACGTCATCACGACGAGCTCGCCGTGCTCGCCGGCGATCCCCTCCCAGCCCTGGCCGACGCCGGCCTCGACCACGACGCGGGCCCGGACCGTCGGGGGCAGCACCGCCGCCCGGGCCTCGGCGTCCTGCGCGAGGAACGCCCCGCGCGACGGCATCGAGACGACCCGGGCCGCCACGCCGTCGGCCGCGAGCAGCGCGGCGGCGCCGAGCGCCGGTCCGACCTCGGACCCGGTCGCGACGAGCACGACCCGCGGGTCCGGCGCGTCGCGCACGACCCAGGCCCCGCGGTCGACCGCGTCCTCGGGGACGGGCGTCCCCGTCGCGGTGGCGAGGTCGGGGACCTTCTGCCGCGTCAGCGCCAGCACGGTCGGACCGGACCGGGTCAGCGCCCGCCGCCACGCGCCGGACGTCTCGGCGCCGTCGGCCGGACGGATCACCTCGACCCCGGGGATCGCGCGCAGCGCCGCGAGGTGCTCGACGGGCTGATGGGTCGGACCGTCCTCACCGAGCCCGATCGAGTCGTGGGTCAGCACGTACACGACGCGCTGGTGCATCAGCGCCGCGAGCCGCAGCGCCGGTCGGAGGTAGTCGCTGAACACGAGGAACGTCGCGACGTAGGGGATCGTCCCGCCGAACAGCGCCATCCCGTTCGCGGCCGCGGCCATCGCGTGCTCCCGGATCCCGAACCGGATGTTCCGGCCGCCGGGGTCCGTCGCGGTGAGGTCGCGCTCACCGGGGAGGTCCGTGTTGTTCGAGGCCGCGAGGTCGGCCGACCCACCGGCCAGCTCGGGCAGGACCGGGGCCAGCGACGCCAGCACCGCCCCCGAGTGGACGCGGGTCGCGGCGTCACCGGACGGGACGGCGACGGCGGCCTCCCAGCCGGCCGGCGCCTCGCCGCGCAGACGCCGCGCGAGGTCGGCCGCGACCTCCGGGTGCGCCGCGGCGAACGCCGCCCACCGGGCGTCCCAGGCGGCCGACCGCTCGGCCCCCCGGGCCCGCTGGTCCCAGTCGGACCGGACGTCGTCGGGGACGTGGAAGGCCTCGTCGGACGGCCAGCCGAGCGCCGCGCGGGTCGCCGCGACCTCGTCCCCGCCGAGCGGCGCCCCGTGCGCGGCGGAGGTGCCGGCCTTCGCCGGTGCGCCGTGCCCGATCGTGGTCCGGACGGCGATGAGCGACGGCCGCGGGTCGGCCTCGGCCCGTGCGATCGCGGCGCGGAGCGCCGCGAGGTCCGTGCCGTCCTCGACGCGGTCGGTGTGCCAGCCCTGCGCGGCCAGCCGCGCCGGGACGTCCTCGCCGAAGGCCAGGTCGGTGGTGCCGTCGATGGTGATGCGGTTGTCGTCGTAGAGGTAGACGAGGCGGCCCAGCCGCAGGTGCCCGGCCAGCGACGCCGCCTCGGCCGCGACGCCCTCCATCAGGTCACCGTCCGAGACGATGGCGTAGATCCGCTGGTCGAACAGCTCGGCCGCGGCGTCCGGGTCGGCCTCGGCGGCGGCCGCGGCCAGCCGTCCGGCCGCGATGGCCATGCCGACACCCGTGGCGAACCCCTGCCCCAGCGGCCCCGTCGTCGTCTCGACGCCCGGGAGGAGGTCCTGCTCGGGGTGTCCGGCGGTCACCGAGCCGAGCCGGCGGAACGCCCGCAGGTCGTCCAGCGTCGGCCGCGCGTACCCCGCGAGGTGCAGGACCGCGTACAGCAGCATCGAGCCGTGCCCGGCGCTGAGGACGAAGCGGTCGCGACCGGCCCAGTCGGGACGGGCCGGGTCGTGCCGCAGGGTCTCGCGGAACAGCAGCGTCGCCATCGGCGCGCAGCCCATCGGCATGCCCGGGTGACCCGAGTTCGCGGCCTGGACGCCGTCCATCGCGAGGACGCGGACCGCGTCGACGGCGAGCCGCTCGGGGTCGCCGTCCGACGGCGTCGCCGGGGCGACGATCCGCCGCGCCGCGTCGGGTCCGGTGGTCGTGGCGCCCATCGTCGTCCCGTCGCTCGCCGCGCGCCGGACGCTAGTCGCGACGGTCCGCGCGACCGCGAAGGCGGGGCGTCACCCCGTCCGACCCGGTGTGATGACGACGACGGGGCAGGGCGCGTGCGCGATGACCTGCTGGGTCACCGAGCCGAGCAGCAGGCCCTTGAACCCGCCGAGCCCACGTGCCCCGACCACGAGGAGGTCGGCGCCCTCCGCCGCCTCGACGAGCACGGAGGCCGGCCCACCCGTCCCGACGCGCCGGATCACCGGGACCTCACCGGGACCGCCGACGCGCTCGAGCGCGTCGGCCAGGACCTGCTCGGAGGCGGCGCGGAGCTCGTCGTCCGACGGCAGCGTCACCACCATCGTCATCCCGACGAGCTCGGGACGCGGGAAGGCGTGGACCAGCTCGAGCTCGGCGCCGCGCAGGCGGGCCTCCTCGAGGGCCCAGCGCAGCGCGTCGAGGGACGGGTCCGACGCGTCGACGCCGACGACGATCCTGGCCACGGGACACCTCCGGGGGACGGGCCGGCTCCGAGCGTGACGCGTCGGCGGCGCCGGCGGACCGGACCGGGGACCCGACACGGGGTGACCTTCGGCCCCCCGCCGCGCGGCGGCGGCGCGGGATGATGGCGCCGGCCCACCGGGGACCGCCCGGCTCGCGGCCAGGAGGTGCGACGATGACCCCGATCCGACGGACCGACCCGGTCGGCACGCTGCTCTCCCCCGCCGTCGCGACGGTGGAGCCGACCGCCACGCTCGCCGAGGCCGTCGAGGCGCTGGCGGCCGACCGCCTGGGGCTCCTGGTCGTGACCGGCCCGAGCGGCATGGTCGGCGTCATCTCCGAGCGCGACGTCATCGCGGCGCTGGCCGACGGGGCCGACCTCGAGGTGGAGCGCGTCCGCGAGCACGCGACCGACCGCGTGGTCACCGTGGACGCCGACCTCAGCATCGCCGAGGCCGCGCGCCGGATGGTCGACGCCGAGATCCGTCACCTCGCGGTGACGCGCGACGACGACGTCGCCGGCGTCGTGTCGGTCCGGGACCTGCTGGTCGCGCTGGCCGCCGAGCTCGGCTGAGGTCAGCCCCGCGCGGCGGGGCGGGGCGCCGGCCAGACGTCGCCGGCCGCGAGCGCCCAGAGCACCAGCAGCGGGTGCCCGACGACCAGCCGCAGCAGCCGCGCGCGGTCGGTGTCCAGCCCGAACGCGTCGACGCCCTCGAGCCACTGCGCGACGTTCCCCGGCAGCACGACGTGGAGGAACGCGACGACGACGAGGGCGACGAGCGTCCGCCGCGACCCGACCAGCAGCACCGCGGCGGCGAGGAGCAGCTCGAAGACGCCGCTGACCAGCACGACCTGGCGCTCGAACGGCATCCAGGCTGGGACCTGCGCCGGGAAGGTCTCGGTCGCGACGAAGTGCCCGATGCCCGCGGTCGTGAGGAAGACGGCCAGCGCGACCCGGAGGAGGCGCCGCAGCGGCCGCTGCGGTCCGAGGCGGAGCGACGCGACGCGGACGACGGCTGCGGTCAGCGCGCGCATGCCGGTCCTCCGGGTCCGGGGCGTCGCGACGCTACGCTGCTGCCGCAGCCCTCGCCGGTCGCGCGACCCCGCGCACGGCGTTTCCCCGGACGATCGGCGTCCGATGAACCCCGAGCCCGCGCCGGCGGTGTCCTCCGACGTGCCGCCGGGGGCCCCGCGGTGGGTGTTCCGCGGTGACGACGCGGCGCTGGACGCGCTGGCCGCCGCGGTCGCCATGGATCCGACGGCCCCGGTCGCCTGGCCGATCGCGCCGTCCGGCCCGTCGATGGACCCGGGCGACGGGGTGCTGCTGTGGCGATCCGGCCGTGGCGGTGGGGTCGTGGCGGCCTGCACGGTCCTCGACGAGCCGGTCGCGGCCGTCGGGCCGGACGGCGCCCCGCGGGTCACCGTCGACGTCCGCATCGACCGCGCCCTCGGCCGTCCCCTCGCCCCCACCGAGCTGCTGGCGGAGCCGGCACTCCGGCCGCTCGCGTTCCTCGACCTGCACGACGCCTCCGAGCTGCGCCTCACCGACCCCCAGCGGGCGGCGCTGGCCCGGGTCGTCGCGGACCGCGACGGCGGACCGGACGGGACCGAGGACGAGGGGGAGACGGTGCTGCGGGTCCCGCGCCGCCTGGTCCCGGTCGTCGAGGAGCTGCTGGCCCGGCTCGGCGCGCACGAGCCGCCGCCGACCGCCGCGGCATCCAGGACGGCCACGGCGACGGACGACGGGCCGCCGCCCGCTCCGACGGACCCGCAGCTGCGCCAGGCCGAGGAGGCCGCGGCGGCGCACGGCACCCGCGCCTTCACGATCGACGAGGTCGCCGTGACGTGGCGGACCGGGGTCGGCACCGCACGGTCGCGCGTGGAGCGGCTCGTCGAGGTCGGCCTGGTGGAGCGGGCCGGGACGCGGCGGCCCGACGACGGCCCCGGACGGCCGACGCGCGGACGCCCGCCCGTGCTGTACCGGCTGGTGCTGGCCGGCGGCGGCGCGGACTGAGCCGCCCCTAGCTCAGCACGTCCTTGCGGCCGAACCACCACCACGCGGCGCCGGCGAACCCGGCCGCCCACGGCAGCTGCAGCAGCACGCCCCGTGCCAGGTCGTCCCACCGGGCCTCGGGTGCGAGCAGCCCCAACCAGGCCAGCCCCTCGTGGACGGGGAGGTAGGTGCGCAGCGTGCCGAGCGCGGTGATCGCGTCGAGGATCTGCACGACGATGATGACGACGATCGTCCCGGCGACCGCGCCGACCGACGTGTCCGTCGTCGTCGAGAGCGCGAACGCCAGCGTCGCGACCCACAGCCCCGACCACGCCGCGTACGCCGCGACGGCGGCCAGCCGGACCAGGCCCTCCTCGGCGCCGAGGCTCCCGAACGGCGTGAGCAGCGGCCCCCAGCCGTAGGCCAGCGTCCCGGCGAGCAGACCGCTGACGGGGACGACGACCGCGGCGCCGGCCGAGAGCAGCAGCGCCGCGGCGAGCTTGCGCCCGAGCAGCGCCGCCCGGGGCACCGGCCGGACGAGCAGCGACCGGAGACTGCCCCACGACGCCTCGCTCGACACGGTGTCCCCGGCGAACAGCGCCACGACGCTCATCAGCAGGAACGGCGCGGTCGCGGCCGTCGACATCAGCGCGAAGTTCAGCCCCGACGCGGTCGCGAGCCCGAACAGTCCCGTCGGGTCGCCGCCCCCGCCGCCGCCGTCGCGGCCCGCGTCGGCGAGGAGGAACGCGACGGCCAGCACGACCGGGACCGCCCCGATCCCACCGAGGCCGACCCACGTGCGTCGGCGGCGCAGCTGGCGTGCGAGCTCGGCCCTCATGCGTCGCCCCCTCCGCCGGCGCCGTGTCCGGTCAGCTGCAGGAACACGTCCTCGAGGCGGCCGCGGCGCGCGGCCGAGGCGACGCGGAACCCGTCACCCACGAGCGCGGCGACGACATCCGCCGCCTCGCCGGGGTCGGCCAGCGCGACGGCGACGCCCGCGCCCTCGAGCGCGACCCGGTCCGCTCCGTACCGGTCGCCCAGCAGCCGGGCGGCGCGGTCGCGGTCGTCGACCTCGACGACGAGGGTCCGGGCCCGCTCGCCGAGCTCCGCGACCGTGCCGGCCGCCACGGCCCGCCCGGCGTCCATCACGACGGCGTGCGTGCAGGTCTGCTCGACCTCGGCCAGGAGGTGGCTCGAGACGAGGACGGCGTGCCCCTCGGCGCCGAGACGGGCGAGCAGCCGGCGCATGCGCCGGATCTGCTCGGGGTCGAGGCCGTCGGTCGGCTCGTCGAGCACCAGCAGCTCGGGCCGGCCGAGCAGCGCCTGCGCGATCGCGAGCCGCTGCCGCATGCCGTGCGAGTAGGTCCGGACCGGTCGGTCGATCGCGGTGCCGAGGTCCGCGACCTCGAGCGCCCACGGCAGCTCGGCGTCAGCGAGCGGCCGACCGCCGGCCCGCCAGAACAGCTCGAGGTTGTCCCGGCCGCTGAGGTCCGGTGCGAGTCCCGGGCCGGCGACGAGCGCGCCGACGCGCTCGAGGACCGGATGGCCCGGTCGGACCGCGGCGCCGAACACCTCGGCGGTCCCGGCCGTCGGGGCCATCAGCCCGAGGAGCATCCGCAGCGCCGAGGTCTTCCCCGCGCCGTTGGGGCCGAGCAGCCCGACGACCTGCCCCGACGCGACGGTCAGGTCGAGGCCGTCGACGGCCCGGGTCCCGTCGTCGTACACCTTCGTCAGCCCGCGGACGGCGACCGGCGGCGGACCGCCCCGCGCCGCGGCGAGCCGGTCGTCCCGGGGCGCGAGCGGCGACCGGCGGCGGCGGCGCACGGTCCCCGTCAGCCCGACCGCGAGCGCGACCGCGAGCACCAGGGCCGGGACGACGAACGCGACCGGCGGTCCGGCCGCAGCGCCGGCGACGGCGGTCCCGACCGCCGCCCCGTCCGCCGGCCCCGGTCCCCGCAGCGTGACCGCGGCGTCGGTGAGGTCGACGGTGACGGTCGCGGGCTCGCGGAGGTTCGCGAACCCCTGGTCCGTCGTCGCGACGGTGACGCGGAGCCGCGCGCCGCCGTCGAGGAGGTGCGCCACGGGCGGGACGGTCAGCGTCACGGGGACCGCGGCGTCCGGGTCCGTCGGCAGGCCGGTGAGGCGGGCCGGTGCGACCTGCGCCCCGATCAGCTCGGCGGCGCCGCCGGGCGCGACCTCGGCCAGGCGCAGGAACACCCGGGCCTCGCCCGACGTCGAGGCGACGCGGAGCGTGACCTCACCGCCGCCGAGCAGCAGCAGGTCGTCGCGGAGCGGTTCGGTCGTGAGGTCGGCGTACTGCCCGGGGACGTCCAGCGCGCCGAACAGGTCGGCGAGCTCACCGACCGCCCCGAGCCCGGGGAACGTCGTCAGCGCGGCCGGCAGCCCCCCGGCCGGGGCGACGAGGTCGGCACGGCCGGCCCCGGGGAAGGTCCAGGTCCGGGTGCCGGCCGCCGCGTCGAGCGCGACGGCCCGGGTCGTCCCCGCGAGGTCGTGGACCACGACGCCGTCGGCGTCGCGAGCGTCGGTGCCGCCGCGCAGCCACCGGTCGAGCCAGGCATCGACGTCCCGCGCCGCCTCGCCGGCGCCGAGGGCGGCGCTGGCCTCGCCGTGCTCGCCGCGGACCAGCCGCAGCCGGACCGGTGCGCCCGTCGCCACCGCGACCTCGGCGTTGGCGAGCGCCTGGCCCAGCCCGAACAGCGTGTCCCCGATCCCCTGCACGAGCAGCGTCGGGGGCAGCGGTCCGGTGACGCGGGCGGCAGCGAGCCGCGACCGCGCCGCGTCGTCGAGCAGCCCGGCGACCGCCGCGCGGTCCGCGAGGTCGCAGACCTCCGGCACGAAGCGCCCGCACCGACCGAGGTCGACGTCGTCCGCGCCGGGGAGGCCGGGCAGGGTGCGCGACGCGAACAGCACGCTGGTCCAGCCGACCTTCAGGGGTCCGGTGCCCGGCGACCCGGCGGCGTCCGGCGCCAGCGCGTCGGCGAGGTCGTGCCAGGTCGCGACGGCGACGACGGCGTCGACGCGCGGGTCCAGCCCCGCCGCGATGAGCGCGATCCCGCCGCCGTAGGACAGGCCGGCCAGCGCGACGCGGGGATCGCCGGCGGCGTCACGCGCGACGGCCGGCTCGGCGGCGAGCACGTCGACGAGCGCGACGACGTCACGGCCCTCGCGGTCCCGGTCGGCGAGGGAGATGCCGCCGCCGGATCCACCCGACCCGCGCGCCGAGGGCAGCAGGACCGCGTACCCGTCGCCGACCAGCTCGGCCGCCCGGTCCGCGAGCGACGTCCGGTCCCCGCCGAAGCCGTGGAGCAGCACGACCGCCGGGACCGGCGCGGCCGCGTCCGCGCCCGACGGCAGCGCGAGCGCCGCCTCGAGCACGATCGGGGTCGCGTCGTCCGGCGCCGTCGGGACCGCGACCTCGAGCAGCCGGACGTCGGCGCCGGGGAGCGCCGGTTCGGCGGCCGCGTCCGGCGTCGGCGTCGGCGCGCCGAGCACCGGGGGCACGGCGCCCGACGGCTGCGCGAGGAGGCCCGGGGTGACCGGGGCGGGGTCGCGCCACCGCGCCAGCCCCCAGACCCCCGCGTAGGCCAGGGCCGTCGCGGCCAGCACGACGAGGGCGACCGCGCGGCGCGTCATCTCGGGTCGGCGGTCGGGCGGATCCTCAGCGCCGCTCGGCGAGGAAGCGGACCAGGTACCAGAACAGCAGCGCGACACCGGAGAACAGCTGCATCGCGGCGGCCGTCTCGCGGCCGACCGGCGTCGTGCGCAGGATCGTCTGGGTGTCGTGGAGGATCGCCGCGCCGGCGAACGCGATCATCGCCAGCGAGAACCATGTGCCGAGCACCGCGCCGGTCAGCACGCTGATGACGATGGCGGCCAGCGCGAGCAGGCCGATCCAGCGCAGCGCCGCACCGAGCCAGGTGAAGTCGCGGGCGGACCGGACGGCGATGACGCTCAGCCCGACGAACCCCACGACCGCGTACTGCCCCGCCTGGACGACGACGCCGGGGACCTGGAGCTCGGCCAGCAGCAGCAGCGGCGCGAACACCACCGCGTTCGCCGCGACCAGCACGACGAGCCCGGCCCACTGCGCCGCCTCCCCGCCCGAGCGGACCGCCAGCGAGTTCGCCAGCCAGGAGACGAGCATGAACCCGCCCAGGATCAGCAGCCACGACGTCCCGAGGACGAGCTGGGTGATCGCGACCGCCAGGCCGGAGGTGAAGAGGAACCACTCGAGCCCGACGAACAGCGCGACCGCGGCGACGAGCCGGGCGTAGACCCGGGTCATGAAGGCGGTGCGGACCTCGGGGCTCTGCAGGGCGACGGGGATGCGGGGGACCGCCTGCTCCATGGTGACGTGGCTCCTCGACGGGCCGGGGCGGGTCCTCCGGCCTCCACCGAGGGTACGGAGCGTGGACGGGGACGGACCGGACGAGGTCGTTACCCTGCGCCGACGCGGAGCACGCCGGGGCACGGTGAGGTCGTGATGCAGACGTCCGAGGGGGACGCCGCGCGGCCGGGGCCGGACCCCGACCGGCGGTTCGACGACGTCCTCGCGCGCATCGCGGCGCTGCGCGCCGACACCGACGCGCGGATCGCGGCGCTCGGCACGACGGTCGCACCGCCCGCCGTCGCGGCCCCGCCACCGGCGGCCGCTCCGGCACCCGCACCCGCCCCGGCACCCGCGGAGGCCCCCGGACCGACGCCCCCGGCGATCGTCGAGACGCCGGCGCCCGCGCCCGTCCCGGCGCCCGCGCCCGAGCCCGCGCCGGTCCCGGCGACCGCCCGTCGCACCACCACCCGCCTCACCGCCGCCCGTCTCGCCGCCGCCCTCCGCACGGGCGCCACCCGCACCACCGCCGCATTCGGACGCGGGACACACGCGCTCGGCCGCGCGACGGCGACCGCCGTCGCACGCACCGCCCACCTGCTCGCAGCAGCACGCCACGGCATCGCGACCCTCCTCACCGCCGCCACCGCGACCGCCCGACGCACCACGACCCGCCTGACCACCGCCCTCCACAACCTCGGCACGCTCCTGACGCGTGCGACCGAGACCGGCCGGACGCGCACCACCGCCGCACTCGGACGCGGGGCCCACGCGCTCGG